>NZ_JBBDNQ010000023.1:0-3192 GCF_040877505.1 Pseudohongiella sp. | reverse complement strand
TGGACTCCTAGTGTGAGGTGCTCTTCTTCAGGTCATTGTCGAGGTACGCGCTGTATCGTGACATAAAGAAGCAGAAGCAGAAGTAAATAAGGGCAATAAAAACGTACGCTTCAATAAATTGCTGACGCCACATGGGGTCGTTGACCGCTGCGCGGGTTGCCGCCAGCAGATCAAAGAGGCCGATGATGACGACCAGAGAGGTATCCTTGAACAATGAGATAAAGGTACTCATGGTCGGCGGAATAACCAGGCGCAGTGCTTGCGGCAAAATGATTTTGAACGTTTTCTGCCAGTAGTTCAGACCCAGCGAATCGGCCGCCTCGTACTGACCTTTGGGAATGGCCTGCATGCCTCCGCGGAACACTTCGGCGAGGTAGGCTGCCTGGAAAATGATGATGCCAATCTGTGCCCGCAGCAGTACATCGATGCTCACACCTTCAGGCAAGAACAACGGGAACATAACCGAGGCCATGAACAGTACCGAGATCAAAGGGACGCCCCGGAATACTTCAATGACCACGATGCAGACGACTTTGATCAGTGGCATATCGGAACGCCGCCCCAACGCCAGCATGAGCGCCAGCGGTGCTGCGAAGGCGATGCCGACAACGGCCAGTACCAGAGTCAGCGTCAGGCCGCCCCACTGGGCAGTGCGTACCGGTGCCAGCCCCAGTACCCCGCCCCGCAAGACGAAGTAAACGACAATGAAACCGACGATCCAGGCGACCGCCAGCCAGGGTGACCAGAACCGGCGATTCATACTCAGCAGCATGCCCGAGGTGAGCATGATCATGGCTACGAGTGGCCGCCAGTGTAGCTCGGAGGGGTAGGTCCCGAATAACAGGAAGCGCCACATGTCGTGAACGTAAGCCCAGCAGGCACCGGTAGCTGCTTCGCAGGCTTCCTTGGCGGGGCCGAAGCTGGCATTGAGAACGGCCCAGGAAACGATGACGTCCAGTACGTTCCAGATGATGTAGACGCACAACAAGGTAATAAAAGTATTAACCGGCGAGGAAAACAGATTCTCCTTCATCCAGCGCAGGCTGCGATTGAGAACAGGTCCGCTAACAGGCCGGGCTCGGTTGGTAATCTCAGTCATCTCAACGCTCCACCAGCGCCATGCGCTTGTTGTACCAGTTCATAAAGAAGGACACGAGTAAGCTGATGCTGAGGTAAACCGTCATGAAGATAGCCACCCCTTCAACGGCTTGACCCGTCTGGTTCATTGTCGTGTTTGAGACAGAGACCAGGTCTGGGTAGCCAATGGCCACCGCCAATGAACTGTTCTTGGTCAGGTTAAGATACTGGTTGGTCAGTGGTGGAATGATGACGCGTAATGCCTGTGGCAGCACGATCAGTCGCATGATCCAGGTAGAACGCAACCCCAGTGAGGTGGCGGCTTCAGTTTGACCATAGGGAACGGATTGAATACCGCTTCGTACCACTTCCGCAATATAGGTTGTGGTGTATAAGGTCAGGCCCAGAAGCAGCGCGGTGAACTCTGGGCTCATACGTGCACCGCCCTGGAAATTGAAACCCTGAATGACAGGCATATTCAACTCAGTGGGAGCGCCGAAAATCAGCCAGACGAGTATAGGTACGGCGAGAATAATGCCTAGGCCTACGCTCAAGTGGGGAAATATGTGGCCGGTAGCCTCAAGACGTTTCAGGCTCCATTTGCGCAATGCAATAGCGCCAATGACCCCCACAATGAAACCGACACCAACCCAGGTCCAGCCAGGATGGCCGGCCATCACCGGGATGTATAGTCCTCGATTGGACAAATACACGCCTTCAAAGGGACTCAGAGCTGAGCGGATATTGGGCAAACCACGGTTAATAATGGCATACCAGAAAATCAGCTGCAGTAAGACTGGAATATTACGAAAGGTTTCAATGTAGGTAACGCCAATAATACGCAGCAACCAGTTCTTTGAGACGGTAGCGATACCGATGATGGTGCCAAGAATGGTGGCCAGAACAATACCAATACTGGCGACTTTCAGCGTATTGGTGATACCGACCAGCAGAGCACGGCCGTAGTTGCTTTCAGGCGAGTAAGCGATAACGCTTTCACTGATGCCAAAGGCGGCTTCACGCTCAAGAAAACCGAAGCCGGTGGCGATGTTTTGGCTCTCGAGGTTGGCCATGGTGTTGCCGACCAAATACCAGCCGAGCAGGAAGACTCCACCAAAAACCAGAATCTGATAGACGACAGAGCGAAATGTCTTGTCATATATTATGGTCAGAATCGGGTTAACGTCGTTACTTTTTGAGTGTTTGGGGCTCATACCCGACGTCTCCAAAGGGAATGCAAATCAGAATAATGCAATGAGCTAATAAAAAGCGGCCCTGTTGGACAGGGCCGCGGCGTTAACGTGAGATCAGCAATATTGCATTGCCGGGCTCCTGATTAACGAACGGGTTGTGCGTACATCAGACCACCATCGGTCCACAGCGCGTTCAGGCCGCGCTCAAGACCCAGCAGATCGGTTACGTTGGTCTGGTAAGACTCACCGTAGTTGCCGACCTGATCGATGATGTTGTAAGCCCAGTCTTCGTCGATGCCCAGAGCTTCACCCAGGCCCGGGGTGGTGCCCAGCAGACGTTGGATGCCAGGGTTGGTGCTGGTGTCGCGCATTTGATCAACGTTGTCTGACGTAATGCCATACTCTTCAGCTTCGATCATGGCGTTCAGTGACCAGCGGACAATGTCCATGAACTCGTCATCGCCGTGGCGAACAGCAGGGCCCAGCGGCTCTTTGGAGATGATTTCAGGCAGGATGATGTAATCAGCAGGGTTCTCTGCAGAGACGTTACGGGCAGAGGCCAGACCTGACGCATCTGTGGTGTAAACGTCGCAACGGCCAGCGAAGAAAGCGGCGGTAACTTCAGAGGTGTTTTCGATTACAACCGGCTCGAAATCCATGCCCTGGGCACGGAAGTAGTCGGCCAGGTTGAGTTCAGTTGTGGTACCTGGTTCAACGCAGATGGCTGCGCCGCTCAGTTCCTTGGCACTGGAAACACCCAGATCTTTACGAACCATAAAACCCTGGCCGTCGTAATAGTTGACGCCAGCGAAGTTCAGGCCCAGAGCTGTATCACGGGTCAGAGTCCAGGTGGTGTTACGCGACAGAATGTCGACTTCGCCAGACTGCAGGGCAGTAAAACGCTGGTTGGCGGTCAGAGCAG
>NZ_JBBDNQ010000022.1:0-17638 GCF_040877505.1 Pseudohongiella sp. | reverse complement strand
TCGAACTGGTCAACAAAGCCGTTATTGCTGGCGCGTCCACCCTGGTCAACCTCGCGGCCCCCAGCACCCTGGCGGTAGATCGCGCACGCCGTTATAGCTTGAATCTGATCCATCTGGCGCGGGACAATCAGCCCAGATTTTACAGCCCAGTAACCAGATGAACGACCACCTGAGATGAATAACGACGGCGCTTGTCTTCGGCCATGGTTGCCTCCTGATCCGGTTACTGAGCCCTTCAGGCTGACAGAATCGCCACGATTCAGCAACGGTAAGAACGCGTCACACTCGGCATTATGGCCTGGGAATCACAGAGTTGCCCACTCCCCGCCTAAGTATTAAACAGACGCGCAGCGTATGTGGATCATTTTTGTCGGAAGGCTGTTATAGACTGATACCCAGACCTTTCAAAACCATATGGGTCAGGAAATCGCCGGCTTTCTCGAAGTCTCTGGCCGAAAGCGAGTCCTTATTGAGCGCTATTTCGATCTGCCGGGAAAAGTCGGCATAGGTCTGGGTAGCGGCCCAGATGGTGAAAAACAGGTGCATGGGGTCGACCGGATCCATCTTCCCTTGTTTAATCCAACCACGAACCAGCTTCGCATCGGCTTCGAGCTGGGGCACCAGGTTGTCGCGCAGAAAGTCGGACAGGAACGGCGCGCCACTGATAATCTCGTGGGCGAACACCTTGGAACCGTTTGGATACTGCCGGGAAATCTCGATCTTGCCCAGAATGTAGTTACGGAGCATCTGCGCTGGTTCCTCACCGGAGTGTTCCAGCAGCTGCATTTTTTCCAGCCAGAGATTCAGAATATTCTCCAGTACCCGGCGATAGAGCACCTCTTTGGAAGGAAAGTAATACAGCATATTTTGCTTGGACATTCCGGCACGGTCGGCAATCATATCGATCGAGGCGCCGTTGTAACCAAGCTGGGCAAAAACCTCCTCGGCGACACGCAGGATATTGGCTTCGTGAGAAGTGCGGGTGGCGGATTGGCGCTTGCCATTCCTTTTTGGTGTGGTTGCACTGGCCATTAAGTGAATCGGCCCCTCGGAAAATGGTGAACGACAGGTTCAGACAGCCCGTGAGCAGGGCTACTGCACACGTCAAGCCCTCCAACCATACTCATAATTTAAATTTCTTCAGTTAGTTTTGGTTCCGTCGACCATAACTCACGCCGGATGCCAGGGGTGCTCCTGCAGAAGCATAACCAGCGGCGTGGGCGGACTCATACCACGGACCCAGTATAACGAACCCGAAGACTTGAGATCATAATAACAGAATCCAGAGCGGGGCTTGAATGGCGGAATCCGGCTAATACGATTGAGTCACACGGAACCCGGATTCACCACTTGATGGCCTTGGCAACACTCCGTCAGCCACAAACCAAACTATTGCCGGTACACACCGACGCCTCGGTCAACTCCAACTCTTTCAAATACGTATCCAGAACCAGGTTGGATGTCAGCCCTTTACGAGTAATCACTGAGTAATGTGTCACGTAATAACGCTGATCGGGCAACAGCGGCCGCATCACGCCCTCATTTAACCAGCGCTGGGCGAAATGAGTGGGCAGGTAACCCATATACCGCCCGGTTAGAATCAGGAAAGCGACGCCTTCCCGGTCCGTCGCCGTAGCGGATGCGTTCAGCTCCTGATGCAGCGCTTTAATCTGCGAAGTCTGCGCATAGGCCGGAACAACGGCATCGTAGTGATGTAACGCTGCCTGATCGATAGCACCGTCCGGCGTATTGAACAAGGGGTGGCTGCGACCGCAGTACAACTGGGATGCTTCTTCATACAGGGGGTAATACTCAAGACCCGGCAAGGGCCGCAATTCGGGTATCACTCCCAAATGTAAAACACCATCCAACACACAACGCTCAATCTCGTTGGGCGGGATCATACGGATGTTTATTACGACTTCCGGCCCCTTTTCCTTCAACGCGGCCAGCGCATTGGAAATGCGCATATGCGCCATGGTAACCAGATTATCGGTAATGCCAATATTCAGCTCGCCTTTAAGGCACTTGTGAACCGTATTTACATGGGTACGAAAGGTCTCCAGTGACGCCAGCAACTGCAAAGCCGCCTCATGCACCTGCACGCCTTCTTCAGTCAACGAAAACCCACTGCGCCCACGCTGACACAGCCGCAACGCCAGGCGTTTTTCCAGATCACCCATGGCAATGCTGATTGCCGCACGACTGATATTCAGCTCCACCTCAGCCGCTGAAAACCCGCCACATTCGACCACGCTTTTGAAAATCCTGAGCAATCGCAGATCAATATCACTGACCTGCCTCAGCTTTGCTGCCGGTTTTCGAGACATGTATTAACCCCTTAGCTGGCGGGCGGGTATCGGTTGAGTTATCACCCTCGCTTAACAGCCTGCGGCGCATTGTATTCCTTCGAACGGGCCAGCGCCTCGAAGTCGGCCGCATAGGGTTGGCGATTAATGTAACGCCCGGCACCACGCTCGACCGTCAGCTCACCATCGGCCCAAACCACCTTACCCCGACTGATGGTATGGCTGGGAATTCCCTTAACAGTCCGACCTTCGAAAATATTAAAGTCGATATTCTGGTGATGCGTTTCGGCGGAAATCGTGCGTGAACCTTCCGGATCCCATACCACCAAATCGGCATCAGCGCCCACCTTGATAGCACCCTTCTGCGGATAGATGTTAAAGATCCGCGCGGTATTGGTGGACGTAACCGCAACAAACTCATTTGGTGTCAGCTTGCCGGTATTCACACCCGCATCCCAGATCACAGCCATGCGATCCTCAATACCCGCGGTACCATTGGGGATCTTGGTGAAATCATCCTTACCCGCGGCTTTCTGATCGGCGCAGAAACAGCAATGATCGGTCGCCGTGGTTTGCAGGTTACCGCCCTGCAAGCCGCGCCACAACGCATCCTGATGCTCCCTGGAACGGAAGGGAGGGCTCATGACATGGCCGGCGGCGAACTTAAAGTCTTTATGCCGGTAGACACTGTCGTCGATCACCAGATGCCCCGCCAGGCACTCGCCATAAACTCGCTGACCGTTGCTGCGCGCCCGGGTAATGGCATCCAGCGACTCCTTACAGGAAACGTGCACGACATAAAGCGGAACGTTCATGACATTGGCGATTTGAATGGCACGATTGGCGGCCTCACCCTCCACCACCGGCGGCCGCGACAACGGGTGCCCTTCCGGCCCGGTGATGCCCTGACTCAGCACCTGTTTTTGCAGTTGATACACCAGCTCCCCGTTTTCGGCATGGACGGTGGGCATGGCACCCAGTTCCATAGCCCGCTGAAAGCTATTCACCAGCACTTCATCGTCAGCCATAATGGCGTTTTTGTAAGCCATGAAGTGCTTGAAACTGTTGACCCCGTAATCGCGGACCAACACGCCCATGTCTTCATGAACAGACTCGTCCCACCAGGTGACAGCGACATGAAACGAATAATCGCTGACCGCCTTTTCCGCCCATCCGCGCCACTTGTGATAGGCCTCCATCAACGGTTCTTTGGGCGCCGGTATCACGAAATCGATGATCATGGTGGTGCCACCAGCAAGACCGGCCGACGTTCCCGTGTAAAAATCCTCGCTGGCGACGGTGCCCATAAAGGGCAACTGCATATGAGTGTGGGGATCAATACCACCCGGCATCACATACTGGCCGCCGGCATCGACGATGCGCGCATCGGGCGGCGCTTCGATGTTATCCCCAATCGCGGCTATTTTTCCATCCTGACACAGCACATCGGCCCGATAGGTTTCGTCTGCGGTAACAACGGTGCCACCTCTTATCAATACAGACATAATATCTTCTCCTCTGTAAACAATTACTTATCAATGGGTTACGCCCTCAGCGTCAAACCCGCGCTCAAGCCTTGGCCCGCATCAGTGTTAAGTACAGCATGGCTGCAACGGCAAGACCGACGAACCAGGCATAGTCATAAATGGCGATGAAGAATGCCGGTGCACCGCCCAAGGCACCGGCGGCCACCAAAAAGCCCGGCAGGTTGGGCAGCACCGCGACGAAGAAGGCGATAAATGCCGCCGCGTTCCAGCCGTTGCCATAGCTGTATTCGCCATCGTTGCGGAACAGGGCTTTGGTATCGAGATTGGTTTTGCGGATGACGAAGTAGTCGATCAGCATGATACCGGCCAGCGGGCCCAGCAATGCCGAGTAGCCCAGCAACCAGGTAAAGATGTAGGCACCGGTGGTTTCGAGCAGTTTCCAGGGCATGATGGCGATACCTAGGCCAGCGGTGATATAGCCGCCCATCTTGAAAGAGATTTTGCTCGGATTCAGATTCGAAAAACCGTTCGCCGGCGCCACGACATTGGCCGCGAGGTTGGTGGTCACGGTGGCGATCACCAAAGCAATTAATGCGATCACGACGGCGACGCCGCCCATATTTTTGGTAATGGCAACCGGATCCCAAAGCGCTTCGCCATAAATCACCACGGTGGCGGATGCCACCCCGACGGCGATAAAAGCAAGCAGCGCCATGGGGATCGGCAAACCGACGATCTGGCCGATAAACTGCTGCCGCTGGTTCTTGGCAAAGCGGGTAAAGTCGGGAATGTTCAACGCCAACGTCGCCCAGAACCCGACCATGGCGGTCAGGCCCGGCCAGAAGACTTTCCAGAATTGCCCTTCCCGCGCACCGCCTTCGACAAATTGCGACGGGGTGGCCAGCATGGGGCCGAAACCGCCAGCTTTAACCACGGCCCAGACCAGCAGCGCCAAAGATATCGCAATCAAGAAGGGGGCAGCATAGGTTTCCAGCCAGCGGATCGATTCGGTGCCTTTGGCGATGAAGTAGACGTGCATCGCCCAGCAGGCCATGAAACTGAGGAATTGGGCGAGATCGATGCCGAGCCCTGGCAAGGGGTCACCCACCAGAGCGTTACCGGTCATGATGTTGAGGATGACATAGATCGCCGAGCCACCGACCCAGGTCTGGATGCCGAACCAGCCGCAGCCGACCAGGCCACGCATCATGGCGGCGACCTTGGCGCCGGAGGTACCGAAGGAGGCTCGCAACAAAACCGGAAAGGGAATGCCGTGCTTGGTGCCGGCATGGCCGATCAACAACATGGGTATCAACACAATCAGGTTGCCCAGCAATACCGTTAACACGGCCTGCCACCAGGCCATGCCCGCCGGCACCAGGCTGGCGGCCAGCATGTAGGCAGGTACACACACCACCATCGCGACCCAAAGCCCGGCGATATTATGCCAGCCCCAGGTGCGTTGCGACTGGTCTACTGGTGCCAGGTCCGAATTCCACAAATTACCGTGGGAATCACCCTGGGCTTGGCCGCCAAAGTCGACGGTTTCAGTTACAGATGCTCTGGTCATTTTTAAGGTCTCCTGTTGAGCCTTATCAGCACTGAATAACTCACTTAACAGAGAAAGCCGAATGGCTTTCTCTGAAAACTCCCAGTGGCGAGCTGACAAGCGATCAATTTATTGTTGTTTTTAGTTTAGCTTTCTAGCATAAAGCAGATCTTCCCTTAACGATCTTCCGTCAAATCTCCATAACTTTCCGGACGTCGGTCCCGGAAGAACGGCCAGGTTTCACGAATCTCGCGCACCTGCGCCAGATCAATCTCGTGCACCAACAGTTCGTCCTGGTCGTAGCTGGCCTGTGCCTCGATTTGGCCGCGCGGGTTGACGATGTAGCTGGAACCGTAAAACTCGCCCATCTGCTCGGCCCAGGGTTCTTCGGTGCCCACCCGGTTAATGGCGCCGATAAAAACGCCGTTGGCAGCGGCGGAGGCAGGCTGTTCCAGCTCCCAAAGGTATTTGCTAAGACCGGCGACGGTAGCCGAGGGGTTGACGATGTATTCGGCGCCGTTGAGCGCCAGCGCACGCCAGCCTTCGGGGAAGTGGCGGTCGTAGCAGATGTAGACGCCAAGCTTGCAGTAGGCGGTATCGAACACCGGGTAACCGGTATTGCCAGGTTTGAAATAGAACTTTTCCCAGAATCCCGGAGCCACTTCCGGTATATGATGCTTGCGATACTTGCCGAGATAGGAGCCATCGGCATCGATGACCGCTGCGGTGTTGTAATAGACGCCGGGCATTTCCTCTTCATAAATGGGTACGACAATCACCATCTTGTGCTTCTTGGCGTATTCCTGCATCAAGCGGGTGGTATGACCATCCGGTATGGTTTCAGCCGCCTGGTACCACTTCTTGTCGAGGCTTGGGCAAAAATACGGTTGGGTGAAAACTTCCTGAAAACACAGCACCTGAACGCCCTGGCGAGCGGCGTCTTCGATCATCGGGATGTGAGCTTCCAGCATGCAGTCCCGAATCTGGTCCGGTGACATGGAAGTATCCCCTTTCAGGCTCATCTGAATGAGTCCGCATTTCACTTTACTCATCTTCTTATCTCCATTCAGTGTTATTTATTTTTATTCAATGCCGGGATAATGTGGTTCGCGTAGTCGGCGATAATTTTCTCTTCGTCGCCACTATCCAGATAGATATTGAACTGCGTAACGCCAGCCTCTTCGAGATTGCGTAACTTGGTAATGTGCTGATCAGCGCCACCGAGAACACAAAAACTTTCGACGATGTCGTCGGTAATGAAATCCAGATAGGGGTTATCGCTCTGACCGTGTTTGGAATAGTCGTAACCGCGTCGTTTTTCAATGTAGCTGGTCAGGCTTTGTGGCACCAATCCAGAGTCGAATCCGTATTTCTCGACGATATCGGCAACGTGATTACCCACCATGGCCGGGAACCATTTGGTTTTTTCGATGCAGTAATCCATATCGCCGACAAAGGCTGGCGCCGCTGCCATGACCCTGAATTTGGACATATCGCGGCCGGCGGCGTTACCGGCTTCGATGGCCTGGTCGCGAAACCATTTAACCAGTGCCGGGTCGCCTATTTGAAGGATCAGGCCATCGCCGATTTCGCCAGCGGTTTTTAACGCTTTGGGTCCGTAGGCGCCGATCCAGACCGGCAATTCATAGCCGTCGACCCAGGGGAATTTGACCGGTTCCGGGCATTCGCCGTAGATAACTTCCTCGCCGCGTACCAGGGCTTTAACTTTTTCGGCGAACTCGGCCAGGCGGGCCAGGGTCGCTGGCTTTTTACCCATAACCCGCACGGCGCTGTCGCCACGACCCAGGCCGATGTCGAAACGACCCTTGCTCTGCTTTGCCAGGCTGGCGAAAAGGCTGGCTGCAAGAGACCAGTCGCGGGTATTGGGATTGGTCACACAGGGGCCAAAACGCATCCGGGTGGTGTGTTCCATGCACATGGCCATGGCGACATAGCTTTCTCGCCACAGCACATGCGAATCGTAAAACCAGCAATAGTCAAAGCCCGCCGCTTCTGCCTGGCGAACCAAATACCGGGCCCGGTCGGGGCTAACAAAACCTTTGAATGTGATACCGAATTCCATAGTAATGCCTCCAGTTTTTGTTGTTCTCTATCTGCGCGGGCATGTGTGTTCCCTGCAGCTATTCAGCATGTATTATTTACATTTCGGGCGAACAGATTCGGATTCCCGCATGGGTGAAGGGAACCGATTTGGACATATTCAATCGAATCAACAACGGTGTGATGGCTTCAATGCAACGGGCACTATCGGCCAGCCCAGCGTTGTAGGCGGTCACCTTCAACCGCTCGATCAGTTCAATGACCTTGTTTTTGGCGGCCAGGTCATTACCGCACACCAGGATGTCGCAGTTAATCGGCTGCGTCAGATTATTGAGAACAGTGGCTGATACGTTGTGCAGCGCACCGACCACGGCGACACCATCACCCAGCAATGCCTGGGCGGCTTCGGTGGCCGAACCCTCGGCGGGCATGGTCAGAGCCTTGGGGTTACCCGGCGCCAATGGTACAACGATATCGACCAGTACCTTGCCGTTCAGGTTGTCCTTCAGTGCCGCCAGAGTGGCATCGTGAGCGCTGTAGGGCACCGCCAGCAGCACCAGTTCCTCGGCGACTTCCACGGCCGAGACGTTGTCGTAACCGTTAATCTTACCGGGAGCATCGGGTATCTGTTCCGACAGTTCCCCGGCAATGCCCCGGGCGCGTTCGTGGTCGCGCGAACCGATCGCGACATCGACTCCGGCCAACGCGAAACGCAACGCCAACCCCTTTCCCTGCGGGCCTGTTCCACCCAGAATTGCGATCGTCATCTGAATAAATCCTCCTGTTGCGGGCGCAAGATTTCCTGGGCAGAGCTGTCTTGTTCCGTCCAGTTGATGCCCTTGAAAAGTATGACCGGCTGCTTGGCTTCCTTGACCATCAGGATGCCCGAGGCGGCGGCGATTTCATCGGCCAGTGCCGGTACCGTGGCGGTCATCACCCGGCCATAGGCGTCGGTCTCGCCGACCCGATTCAGTAAAGCGGGTACTCCCGCCAAGCCGATGGCCACATTCATGATGCCCATGCGCCAGGGTCGGCCGAAGGTGTCGGTGATCACAACGCCCAGGCGAGCGCCGGTCAGTTCGAACAGCCGGTCGCGAATGGCACGGGCACTGGCGTCCGGGTCTTGCGGCAACACCACCACCCCGTCATCACCTTCAACATTCGATTCATCGACAGCCGCGTTGGCGCAAATAAAACCCAGGCGATGCTCGGCGATAATGACGCCTTCGTGTTGGCCTTCATGTTTGAAGGCCCGCACAATGCGCTTGGAGTCCCGCAGAATCACCTCGACCTTGCGCGGATCCTTGTTCAGGCGGTCGGCCAGTTCCAGCGCCTCGTCCGATGGCGTTACCTCGCTCAATCGAATCAACTTGCCCTCCGCCTTGGACACCACCTTATGCGCGATGGCCAGGATGTCGCCGTCTTCCAGCGCCTGGCCGGCACGGTCCGCCATCTCGATGATCAGTCCGGCCAGGTCGTCGCCCGGCTCGATATCCGGTAGTCCCGGAATGGCCTGGATGTTAATGGGTCGCATCAGCCGATCACCTCCTGCTCACAGTGCATATTGTCTCGGTCGAACGCGTCGAGGTCGGCCGGAGTGTCGATATCGAACGTCAGGTACGGTAACCGCAGCACCCGGCAAGGCACGCCGTTAAGGTTGGCTTCGGCCTGGTGCGCGCGACTGGAATAGCGGCCAAAGCGAAAGGGAATGACATCCGGCGGTGACGTCAGCAGCGCATTGGTACCCTCGTCCCCGGCCGGGCAAAGCGCCACCTGGGGGCTTTGCCCGGCGCAGGCCAGTACCAACCGGAGTTCCGCCGCATCCAGGTAGGCAATGTCGGCCGGAACATAAAGTTGCGACTGAAAACCCCGGGCCCGACTCCAGCGCGCGGCCAGCCCAACCGCCTGGCACAAACCCTGATCCTGTTCTTCCTTCAGTACCCGGGCGCCGTACGATCGCGCCACGCGTTCGATGCGTTCGGAAGCGGTCACCACCAACAGAGGGGTTTCCGGAAACTCCCGGGAAAAGAACGCCAGGGTTTGTCGAAACAGCCTCAGGGCCAGAGCCGCACGCGACTGGGCGTTCAAAACCGGTGCCAGCCGTTGCTTCGAGACCGCCGGGTCTTTCATCGGTATAACGATAATGACCGGGTTCAAAAGACAGCCTCCAGGTTTGGTTTTTTGGAACTGGAAAATCGGTCACCAAGCCCGAGAATGGCTTGCGCCAGCCGCCGTTTATCATCCGCCGTCTGCATCAGAATCGATTCGGTCAACACCCTGAGAGAGCTGGCTGAGCATTCTGCCTGAAGCGCTTGGTCGAGCGGGTCGATGAGTAAGACATCCACCAGGTCGCGATACATATCGGCAACACCGCGAACATCCGCCCGGTAACCCAAACCGCGCAGCATTTTATCGGCCGGTCCCTTGACCGTTTGCCCGGCAATCAGCGGGGAAACGGCCACCTTCAGCGCCGATGACGTTACTATCGCCTGGCGAATGCCCGGCACGGCCAAAATGGGGGAAATGCTGACCAGTGGATTACTCGGCGCCAGTACGATCAGGTCGGCCTCGGCGATGGCGGCCAGCGCTTCCGGGCATGGCCGAGCTGCGTCTATTCCCTGGTAGCGCAACCCGAGCACCTCTGGCTGGCAGCGCTCACGCACAAAATAATCCTGAAACGGCAGCCAACCGTTAGGCGTGCGCACTTCGGTATGGACCGGATCATCCGTCGGCAACAGGATGGGCGCAGTGACACCCAGTTGCTGGCCAATCAGCCGGGCGATATCACTGGGGCGCTGCCCCATGCGCCGCAGTTGGGTGCGCAGGATATGCACACCCAGATCGCGATCGCCCAGGTTCATCCAGACCTCGCTGCCCAGTTGACGCAACATCGCCAACGCCTGGTACGAGTCCTGTTTCAGGCCCCAGCCTTTTTCCCGGTCGATCAGGTCGGCCAGGGTGTAGGTTAACGTGTCGATATCCGGTGAAACCCAGAGGCCGTGAAATTCCTGATCGTCGGCAATATTTCCGAGAATGGAAAAACCGCTGGCGGCGGAGCTGGCCGCGAAACCCTCGGCCATCTTGGCGCCACCGACGCCACCGGCCAGCAACAGAACTTTGCAGGTTTGCTGATTCAACGCTTGACCTCCCATCTGACTAGACACAGGCACCGCCTACGCCAAACCGGCACAGAGATCGCGCACCGGTATGGGCGACGGTGCGGTCTGGTTGTAAGTTTCCACTACCTGATAAAGCGTGTTCCGGCGCACCGGATTGCGGCCCAACTCGCGAATACGCCGCACCATTTCCTCCGGTGTTAGCTCCTGGCCATGTTGACCCCCGGCGGCTCGGGATATGCTTTCGTTCATCAGGGTACCGCCCAAGTCATTGACCCCGCACTGCAACATCCGCTGGGCGAGGTCGGGGCCGAGCTTTACCCAGGAAGCTTGAATATTGTCGATCCAGCCGTTCAGCATCAGGCGGGCGACGGCGTGCATGCGAATGTGCTCGTCACGGGTTGGTCCCGGTCTCACTCCGGCGTCTTCTTTGTACAACGGGGTGTCGTAGTGTACGAAGCCGAGTGGCACGAACTCGGTGAAACCACCGGTCTCTTTTTGAATCTCGCGCAGCAACGCAATATGCGCTGCCCAATGTCGCGGCGCATCGACATGGCCATACATAATGGTCGAAGTGGTGGGAATGCCAACCCGATGTGCCGCTTTGATGATCGCGACCCATTCGTCGGTGGTGAGTTTGTCGCGAGTCAGAATCTTGCGAACTTCGACGTCGAGAATTTCCGCGGCGGTACCGGGCATGGAATCGAGCCCGGCTTCTTTGAGTGAACGCAAGTAGTCTTCATAGGGCAGCCGATTCTTTTTCGCACCAAACCAGATTTCAAACGGAGAGAACGCATGTATATGCAAGCCCGGCACTTCCCGTTTTATGGTGGCTACCAGGGTGCGGTAATAGTCAGCACTGATATTCGGTGCCAATCCGCCTTGCATGCAAATTTCGGTGGCCCCCCGGGCTTTGGCTTCCCGGGCTCGTGCCACCACTTCTTCAATCATGAGAAACTCGGCACCGGCTTGATCTTTATGTTTCGCAAAGTTGCAGAAGCGGCAGCCCATGTAACAGATATTGGTAAAGTTGATGTTCCGGGTAATAACAAAGGAGGTGTTTTCACCCACCGAAGAACGCCGCAACAGGTCGGCTGTCTGGGTCAGGGCTTCCAGGTCTTTACCCTCGGCGCTGAACAACAGGATGGCATCTGCTTCGGACACTTCCTGCCCCTGCAGAGCCTTCCCCAGAACCGCTCTGATTTTCGGGTCGATCTCGTCGGACAGAGGGCCGGCTATTGACTGTTTTGAATAGTGTTCTGGTTTAAATGCGTCTTGATAGGTCATTATTTTTTTCCTGTTTTGCCTACTCATGAATCACATGTCGTCGGCTTCCAGATTCAAACCGGCTTCAACATTCTGAGTTAATAAACACGAGCCACTAAAGACACTGCACAGCGGCCAGCCCATCCGGCCGGGACAGTGCACGAACACGACCGGCCATATGAGGGTGCAAATAATCATCCTGAGCATTCATATAACGTGAATACACCGTCAGTCGCTCCTGCAATTGATAACCACAACGCTCGCTTTCCTGTTGCAACGACGTTATCTGCGGCCAGGCTCGCTCCGGGTTGATATAGTCGATCGACACCGGAGAAATCCCCCCCCAGTCGTTGATACCGGACGCCAGGTAATCCGCGTAGCGTTCATGCAAATTGGGGGGTGCCTGGAGACTGATCGAGGGGTGCAACAACAATCGCGCTACCGCCAGGGTGCGCAGCATGTCGTCCAGGTCCGGTTCGGGATGATTGGCCATTGGCGTGTCTGCCTTGGCGCAGAAGTTCTGCACGATGACTTCCTGAATGTGTCCGTATCTTTGGTGCAGGTTATTGATGGCCAGCAGGCTGTCGATGCGCTCTGCCCAGGTCTCGCCGATGCCGATCAGAATACCGGTGGTAAAGGGAACCTGTTGCTGGCCGGCGCGTTCGAGTGTGCGCAGTCTCTGCACCGGAACTTTATCCGGGCAGGCGTAATGCACCTGGCCTTTTTGAATCAGGCGGCGGCTGATGTTTTCCAGCATCATGCCCATGCTACCACTGACGGGTTTTAACTGGGCGATGTCCTGTGAACTGAGCGTGCCCGCGTTGACATGCGGGACCAGGCTGGTTTCATTAACCACGCGTTCACACATTACCTGCAGGTAATCGATCATGCTGTGATAGCCCAACTCGGCCAATGCGTCCCGTGCTTCCTGAAATTTCAACTCGGGTTTTTCTCCCAGGCTGAACAAGGCCTCTTTGCAACCGAGCCGTTCCGCCGCCTGGATTTGCTGCATGACTTCGTCGGGCGTCATAACGTTCGCACGGGGGGAGCCTGGCTGTTGAACGAACGTGCAATAGCTGCAGATATCGCGACACATATTGGTCAGGGGGATAAATACCTTCCTGGAGTACGTAACGACCTTGCCCCAGGTGTCATCGCGCAGAGTGGCTGAATCATTTTGCAGGGCAATCAGGTCTTTGCCGCAAACCGAATGAAGCGCCAGAGCATCCTTCCTGGTAAGCATAATGTGCCTCGCCTTCGTTGTTATATACGAAGCCAGCCGACTATAAACCCGGTTCATTACAGAGGTAGTGGGCTTATGTCCTGTCGTATATTTGTTGTTATTTATGACAGACTTTTACCTTCTGGTAAAAACTTATATCACTGGATTTACCGCTTGGTCAACATCCTTATCGAAAATCATCTATTTATTTGTAACCGAGTGTTCGCTCACTTCCGATAGGTAAATAAATACTTAACCAAACTTTAATCATATTGAATTTATAGGAACCAACATTGCTAACAAACTGTTAGGTGTTGGACGATTCGATCAAACACACAATCAGGTGAAGCGATGACTGACCATGCTACGCTCAGTGGCGGCTTGAGCCGCGAACAAATGGATGCGTTCTGGATGCCGTTCACCGGCAACCGAAATTTTAAAGACAATCCCCGGATGATTACCGGCGCCGATGGTTGTTACTACACCACGGTAGACGGCCGAAAAGTCTTCGATGGTCTGTCGGGTTTGTGGTGCTGCGGTGCCGGTCACAATAGAACCGAGCTTGCCGATGCGGTGAACCGGCAACTGCGAGAGTTGGATTACGCTCCTGCGTTTCAGTTCGGACACCCGCTGGCATTCGAGTTGGCCAATCGAATCAAAGCGATGACACCGACTGGTCTGGACCACGTGTTCTTTACCAGCTCTGGATCCGAATGCGCCGATACCTCACTGAAAATGGCCCGCGCCTATTGGCGACAGAAAGGTCAACCAACGAAAACCAAACTGATTGGACGCGCCAAGGGCTACCACGGAACCAACTTCGGCGGTATCAGCGTCGGAGGCATCGGAGCAAACCGTAAACTCTATGGCGCCATGGTCGATGCCGACCACCTGCCCCACACCCTGCTCAAGGAGAACGCCTTTTCCCGGGGCATGCCGAAACAGGGAGTTGAGTTAGCCGATCATCTCGAAGAACTGGTCGCACTACACGATGCCTCGAATATTGCAGCGGTCATCGTTGAGCCTTTTGCCGGTTCCGCCGGTGTGATCGTACCACCTGAAGGGTACCTGCAGCGGCTGCGCGCGCTGTGCGATAAACACGACATCCTGTTGATTTTCGATGAGGTAATTACCGCTTTCGGCCGCACCGGCCACAATTTCGGAGCCGATGCTTTTGGTGTGGTACCGGACATCATGAACGTGGCCAAGCAGTTGACCAATGGGGCTATTCCACTGGGTGCGGTCATCGCCAAGCAAGATATCTACCAGACGTTTATGGATCAGGGCGGACCGGAATACATGGTTGAGTTCCCGCACGGCTATACTTATTCGGCGCATCCGGTGGCTTGCGCAGCCGGTATCGCCATGCTCGATTTACTCAAGAAAGATCGCCTGGTTGAGCGGGCCAGGGAACTGTCGCCCTGTTTCGAAGATGCCATTCATTCACTAAAAGGTAGCCAGCACATCAGTGATATACGCAACTTCGGGCTGGCTGGCGCGCTACAGATTGAACCCTACCCGGGTGAACCGGCACGGCGCCCCTACGAGATTGCCATGGCCTGCTGGGAGAAGGGGTATTACGTGCGCTATGGCGGCGACACCATCCAACTGGGAGTGCCCTTTATCAGCGAACGCGAGGAGATCGAGCGGTTGTTCAGTGTCCTGTCGGACGTAATCAACGCCCAGGCTTAAGAAATACATATCACTGTTTGCCGCCAACTCCCACTTGGGAAAAGCGGCATTTACCCGCGAGGATTAGCAATGCAAACCATTCAGCACTTTATCAACGGCAAAACCGTTACCGACGACCAACGAACCCAGTCTGTGTTCAACCCGGCGACGGGCCAACCCTGTAAAAATGTCGCCCTGGCAGGCAGTGCCACGGTTAAGGCGGCCATTGAATCAGCCCAGGCCGCCTTTCCGGCCTGGCGCAACACGCCTGCGGCCAAGCGCGCCCAGGTCATGTATCGGTTCAAACAATTGCTGGAAGACAACGCCGATAAAATTTGCGCGTTGTTGACCGAAGAACATGGCAAAGTGCTGGACGACGCCCGTGGCGAGCTGGCCCGGGGGATTGAGAACGTCGAATACGCCTGCGGCGTACCGGAGCTACTCAAGGGTGAGCATTCGAAAAATGTCGGCCCCGCCATTGATAGCTGGTCAGAGTTCCAGCCATTGGGCGTTGTGGCAGGTATTACCCCCTTTAACTTCCCCGCCATGGTCCCGCTGTGGATGTATCCCATGGCCATCGCCTGTGGCAACACCTTTGTTCTGAAGCCATCGGAACGTGATCCCAGTTCCGCCTTGCTGATCGCCGAACTGTTACAAGAAGCGGGCCTGCCCAAAGGTGTGCTCAATGTCGTCAATGGCGACAAAGAAGCTGTCGATGTGTTGCTGACCGACCCGGGCGTCAAGGCCGTCAGCTTTGTTGGCTCCACGCCCATTGCTGAACATGTCTACAACACGGCCAATAAGCATGGAAAGCGCGTCCAGGCTCTCGGCGGCGCCAAGAATCACGCCATCGTTTTGCCGGATGCAGATCTCGACAACACCGTCAACGCCTTGATGGGCGCGGCCTATGGTTCCTGCGGCGAACGTTGCATGGCGCTGTCAGTCGTGGTCTGTGTCGGCGATGACCTCGCCGACAACCTCGTCGGCCGACTTCGGGACCAGTTGAAAGGCTTGAAAGTCGGACCCGGCACCGACCCGGCCAGTGAGATGGGGCCGCTGATCAACCAGGCTCACTTACACAAAGTGAGTGGTTTCCTGGCCCAGGGTGTTGAGCAGGGCGCTGAGCTGGTTGTCGATGGTCGTAATCTGGTAGTACCCGGCCACGAAGCGGGTTTTTTCCTCGGTGGCTGCCTGTTCGATCGGGTTAAACCGGAGATGATCATCTACCGCGAAGAAATCTTCGGCCCGGTACTCTGTGTAATGCGTGTCGATACCATGGAAGCAGCCATGGAACTGATCGATGCCCATGAATACGGCAACGGCACCTGCATCTTCACTCGCGATGGAGAGGCCGCCCGTTACTTCAGCGACCACATCGAGGTCGGCATGGTGGGCATCAATGTGCCGTTGCCGGTGCCTGTGTCTTACCACAGCTTCGGCGGCTGGAAGCGCTCCCTGTTCGGCGACCTGCACGCTTACGGACCAGACGCCGTGCGCTTTTACACTAAGCGAAAGACCATCACCCAGCGCTGGCCGTCGAGCGGCGTGCGCGAAGGCAGTCAGTACGCTTTTCCTTCCTGAGGAGTTGGGCCGGAAGCGATTTCCGGCCCTCATACCATGGTCTTGCCTGATTTTATCGACCAGTAAATCGAAATCACCATCGCCGGAGACCAGCACCACCCGGTCGACGGTGAGGGCCACAACATCATGACCGGCCGTAGTCTGCCTTCAGAACGGTTGTAATCGAATCGGCAACCATAGGCATACCGGGTTGTGTAGTAGACGTTCTGAACGTCGACAAATAGAGCAATCTTACTCAAGAAGCGGGTTTCCTCTCTCTAATGTCTACGTACAGTACCATATTGGCTCGACACCAATACAAACCCTTACCGAGCCTTTCAAACGCCAGAAAGGAACGTATCTTGTTAGCGTATTCAGCTTGTAGTCAGTGTGTAAAGCGGCCCAACAGCAACGATGAACCCGTCATAGGCGCCTGGACAACGGCCAGCGTTCGTCAGGCCCGGGTTATCAACCCCGACCCCATGGCCAACGGTAAGGGTGCCACGGTAGAAGGCGGTGCCTGGGCTCAGGTGTCTCGTTTGGGTATGCCCCTGGTGAATGAAGTGGTCATTGGCCTGAAAGACAAAGACGCCTTTAACGCCAGTCAGCCGATGAACGATGGTCAGTTCATTGACTACGTTACCCACCCAACGCTACCAGAATTACTGGAAATACTGTTCGGGGTAACAGCCCCTAATAACTTCCCACGACAAGACCTGGTGACCGCGTTCCTGACGGGCGTGCCCGATGTGAATATGCCCGTTGGCGTCACCGCCTCTGAAATGCTGCGCCTGAACCCGGCCATTGCCGCAACAGCTGCAGCGAGCCAGAACGACCTGGGTGTGCTCGGTGGCGACAATGCCGGCTTCCCGAATGGCCGTCGCCCGGTCGATGACACCGTCGATGTTTCTCTGCGGGTCGCCATGGGTGTGTTGGCCGACCCTGCTGATGCCCCCGACGGCGACCTTGCATACACCGACGGCGTGCAACTGGACGCCAGTGAATTACAAACTATTTTCCCTTACCTGGCGACGCCACTCGCTGGCTCACCAAACTAAGGAGTCTGCTATGAATCGCTTAGTAAGTGGAACCGCCGTTCTTGCCTTGAGTCTTGGCTTGATAGCCTGCACGGACAATGGCTCATCAGATATGAGCAGCACAGTGGACTTTACTGCTTTCGTTATCGCAGAAGTTGGAAACACCTCCGAAGGACGCGATGCCGTATCCATCAATGACATTGACTTCAGCTTCAATGATCAGGAAAACGAACAGGCCTTCGCTGAGTTGTTCTAATTGTTCGTTTGTTTAATGCATGCCCGCAAAGCCGTCGCAATCCGACGGCTTTTTTTCGTCTCGACTCTGGAGGATAGAAGCTAAACGTCTATCCATTGAAGTTA
>NZ_JBBDNQ010000021.1:0-3208 GCF_040877505.1 Pseudohongiella sp. | reverse complement strand
CGCACCTGCACAGTACGACTGATATCACCACAGATGCCCTCACTGGTGATGGTGTAGTAGTTGACTCCATCAACAGTGGCATCAGTGACACAGGACACCTCTGCACTGCAATTACGCAGGCCGTCAGCCTCGAATTCGTATACCCGCGGCGTACCCGCATTATTCGGGCAGATCGCGGTCACGTTGTACTGCGGAAACTCGGTCGGTGGAAACAGCGCATTCATTGCGAAACTGGCACCTGACTCGGCCGCGTAGAAAGCCCGCGTCAATTGCACCTCCTCCTCAAACTGCTCGGCATTCTGCGACACCAGCAACTGAATGCCCACCGAGATGGATACCATCAGCGTGATCACAAAAATGGCAGCCGGTAATCCTATGCCGCGTTGGCGGCAGGCAGGTGTCAGTACTTGCATGGCTCGAGGATCAGGGCACATTGCGCATTAACACCTCATGTTTAAGCCGCACCACATCGCCCACTTCGGTAAAATTAAAATCCATGGATACGATGGCATTGCGACGCAGGGTACCGGGGATGATTTCAAATGCCGACAGACCGGTGTTATCAATGCTCTGACTGATCAGTTGCCGGTCAGGCGCGGTGGTCGGCAGGCAGGCTGGCGTTGACGGCGTGCACTGCGTGGATTGGAAGTCGTAGGCCTGATAACGAAACAGTTGCTGCCCCACCACACAGAAACTCACCGGTTCGTCGGCCACATAGAAACGCTGCACCGGGGAACGCCGCGAAAAGCGATGTGTCGCATCCAGGGTGATCGTCACCTTGCCATCGGCGCCACCAGTGTCCTCGATCTCATCTACCAGCGCGCGCGGCCCGGGTGAACCGCCGTCATACAGACCCTGCGTATTGATCGGATAAATCACCGCATGCACATCGGCAGGTGATGCCAGTATCAACTCCGGATTAAAGTCGATGGCGTCAAACTCAGTGCCCCCACCGCCGGTGAACGGCGCATCGATATAGGACGTCGCGCCAAAAAACGGCATGAATTCGAGGCATTGGTCACCACCCGCCTGTGCTGTCGTGACCCGTACACTGTTGGGCACGGCGTTGTGCAGTTCCATGGCAATCCTGTCAACCACCACCCGGCCGTTGGTGGCCAGTTTGTTGCGGTTGCCGGACGCGGCAAAACCTTCAATGGCGTCACCGATGTAACCAACAATACCCACCGCCAGTATTGATGACACCAGGATGGTCACCACGATCTCAATGATGGTAAACCCGCGCTGTGTTGTGATTCGGGAAGCTGCCATCAGAAGTTCGCCTTGTAGACACTGAACTGCCAGCCATCGGGCTGTTCTATATGACTGACGGTCAGGGTAATCAGCTTGGCATCCTTCTCATCAGTCAGATCATTGAGTGCCGTCGCCAGATTCTCTTCGGTTTCAGTGGCAAGCAGGTCAAGATATCGCACGGACACGCGGACACGGAAGTTCTCATACTCCAGGCGCTCGTTGCCTTCGGCATCCTGCAAGGGATCAGTCTGATCGTAACCTTCATCCAGATCGTGGTAGTCATCCACGTCATCAAAGTCGCTGCGATCGGTCTCGCCGCCATCAGGCCCAAAGTTGATCTCATCAGTGCAGTTTGTCCGGCAAGGCGGAATGCCGCGCGGCGCTGATCGCTCATCAAAACGCCGGGACAGGATTTCATCCAGGTAACTTTGTGCCAGCGCCACCGCACGAGTTTCCAGCATAACGTCCGAGCTGCGGGAAATGGCCCCGGAAATGGCGGCGGTCACACCCGCCAGCGAAACGGCCAGAATGACAATGACGGCGATCAGCTCGATCAGCGTCACACCACGTTGTGGGCGCAGGCTATTCAACACAATCTCCCGTGTAGGCATAACCGGCAGCGGACCAGCACACTGACATGACCTCGGTGTTGTTGATGCACAAACGGGCACCACTGCTGATGGTAGCGGGGAAACCGGCAGACCCGGTGACACCCCCTTCCTGCAGATCGCCCAGACTGTCGAGACGCAGCACAAACGGCGCCGCGCCAGTGACGGCATCAGTGCCGGCGGTGTCGGCACAACCATCCAGTTCATCCACATCACCGCTGAACGCCACACTGCGCACATCAACACTGGCTGTTTGCACCGAGCCGGTGCTGTCGCTGATGTCGATTTCAAGCGTATTGCCGGACGGCGTGATGGTCAGTTCAATATCGTTCCGCCCCAGCGCTTTCTGCTGCGCAGCGCGGGCCATGGACACCACCTGATCACGGGCAATGATGGCGTTGTAGGAATCCGAACGCAGAAAACGCGACATCACCATGGCAGACAGCACGCCAACCACCGCAATCACCACCACAATCTCGATGATGGTGAAGCCAGCTGGCAACCGCAGCCCGGGTGTCCTGATGATGGAGGCGTCGCGTGTCATAAACAGCCTGCGTGGAAGGAGAAGATCAGGGGAAAACTGTTGGTTCAGAATAAAACAAGGCCGCGGGTTTCTCAACCAGCGGCCTTGTGGTCTTAGTGTCAGCCGGGCTGTATTACAGAACTACCTGCAACACTGATCCAGCTTCGATCACGGGCGTACCCGTTGTAGCAAAAGGGAAGTACACGATAGCCGGAACATCCTGATCAGGGATAACACGTCGATTAGCATCTGCCGCATAGATGTAGATACAGAATTGATCTTCATCATCAACAGTCAACGCAGTTGCACCGGTACCAATCGAAGTTGGGCCCAAAACCGATTTAGCGACAAAACCAGTATTAATCCCGAAAAGATCGCTATTAGTGGCGCTCGGAGTGCCAGCGGTGTTTGGCGTTGTGGGTGTTGCCGTGTCCGGCGTAGTCAGGGCGGATCCTGTCACTGGCGCACGACCGGCTTGAAGTATCCCATTATAGACCGCAACACACTGAGCTTCGGCCTCAGTGGCTGTGCCGAAGACGCCCGTACTAGTGGTGTTGCCCGGAATGTCAAGCGGATATCCGCTTGACGCAACTCGGAGACCACCGTATACCGCACCACCATCCAGCTGTGAACCCGGAGCTGCCTGCTGCTGAGCAACCCACTGCGCCCGATACAGCGCCATACCGGTCTGCAGCGCAGAGGCGGTACCATCAACAACGGCGTCATGAGCTTCTTCTGTTACATCCAGGAACCGCGGCAGTGCCGTGGCAGCCAGAATACCCAGCAACAGAATCACCACCACCAGTTCGATGATTGTGAAACCTTT
>NZ_JBBDNQ010000020.1:0-3286 GCF_040877505.1 Pseudohongiella sp. | reverse complement strand
GCTAGTTGCGCCTCTGTAGCGGGTAAAGCGGGTTTAGCCTCGGGCTTCATTCGGCATAGTCTTATGCCTTACAAGGAGTCAAGGAAAGTGAGCAATCGGTCATCCGGTCGGAAGCGGATTATCTTGGTCTGCTCATAGGGCTTTAGCTTGGCGAGCGCCGCTTCCTTGAGTGCGAGATGAGCATGCAGGTATGCCTGTGTTGTTTCGATTGATTCATGACCAAGCCATAGTGCGATCACGGAACAATCGACGCCAGCTTGCAGCAACTCCATTGCTGCGCTGTGCCTCAGTACGTGCGGCGACACACGCTTGGACGTCAACGACGGGCACTTTTCTCTGGCGACACGCACGTGCTTTGCCAAAAGCGTTTGGACGCTGTCGGCACTCAGACAGCTCCCGCGGATGCTGGGGAACAATGCGCTTGCGCTGTGGGGTGCAGGTTCCTTGAGCCATACTTTAAGGGCAGTCTGTGCATACGAGGTCAGCGGTACACATCGCTCCTTCCGGCCTTTGCCGAAGCATCGCACATGAGCGCCGCTACCGAGCTGAATAGCATCCCTGTCAAGGTTGATCAGTTCACTGAGACGCAAGCCAGTCTGAACCATGAGCAGCAGCAAGGTATGATCGCGGCGTCCCAGCCATGTCGTGCGATCGGGAGCGACAAGGATCGCCTCAATCTCGGGCCGCGTCAGAAAATGCACCTGACGCTTTTCATGGCGCTTGCTCGGTATTGCGAGAACTTGCTGGATGAGAGCGCTGCAGGCCGGTTCCTCGAATGACACAAAGCGGAAAAAGGAACGAATGGCCGTCAGGCGCAAATTGTGCGTCCTGACGCTTGCGCCTCGCGTGGACTCGATATCAGCGAGGAATGCGCTGATGAAGGGGGCATCGATATCAGCAAGCTCCAAGCCAGACGGCGACTTGCGCAGCCGTACCTGGGCAAACCTGAACAACAGTCTAAACGCATCTCTGTAGGATGCGATCGTGTTACTGCTGACATTGCGCTGCTGCATGAGCCGCACAGTAAAATAGCGTTCGATGAGCGCGGCGACATTAGGACTCTGGTTCATGGCTTTGCCTCCCACCGGCGGTCGAGGCTCTTTGCGGCTTCTTCCATCAACTGCGGGCAGGCCGAGAGGTACCAATAGGTATCACGCACGCAGGTGTGGCCGAGGTAGGTGGAAAGCAGCGGGAGCCGTTGCTCAACCTCGAGCCCGTTGCGATACCAGCCGAGGAGAGTCCAGATGGCGAAGCGATGACGAAGGTCGTGGATCCGGGGGCCCGTGTGTTCACCCGCTCGTCGAAGTCCGGTCTCACGAGACAAGCGCCAAAAGACACGATAGACATATTGGGGGAGCAAGCGGCCGCCTCGCTCGGCCAAAAAAAAGTGCGGTCCGCAGTGCGATCCAAGGTGGGTATCCCGCCGTTCGGCATAGATGCGCAAAGCTGCGCAGGTGGTCGAATGCAAGGGCACAAGGCGTGATTTGTCGAATTTACTCTGTCGGACTGTCAGCATGCCTTCGTTCAGGTCGACGTCGCTACGGTGAAGCCCAATCGCTTCAGACAGACGGATGCCTGTAACCGCAATCAACCCAAACAGATGATGGTAAGTCCAGCGTCGTAGGCCGTTTGCTGGAGGCAGGGCTAACGCCGCCGTCAATAGCGCGCTGATCTCCGCATCGCTGTAGACATAGGGTTGGGCGCGCTTCAAAGGCGGTAAGATCCCAGTGGGCGGTACTTCTGTCTGCGGATTGAGGTTGGCGACATGGCGGGCGAAGCCACGCACGTCGGTCAGCCGCAATGACCAGGAGGCGTGCCGATCAGGTCGCAAGGTGGCCCAGGTAACGGCCAACTTCGTGGTGATGGTCGCCGCTTCGTGGCGCTCCATGAAGGAGACGAAGTCGGCAAGGCGTCGCGCCTGATGCTGGTATTTGTATCCGAGCCCCTGGCGCATGCCCAGATACTGTTCGAGTGCAGATCGTAGACTGATCATTGCACACCTCCTGGCCAAGGGAAACTTAACGTGCGAAGTGCCTCAATATCCACCTTCGCGTAGATGCGTGTCGTGTCATGGCTCTTATGTCGCAGCAATTGGCCGATCTGCGACAAGGTCGCACCAGAGCGAAGAAGCTCGGTTGCAAGGCTGTGGCGGAACAGATGTGCCCCTTGGTGTGCGCAGTCACTGATCCCGGCACGCTTGAGAGCCGCATTGGCGATCATCGTGATGGCGCAACCGGAGGCGAAGCCGACGTGAGGCGCCACTGTGCGGAGAAACAGTCGGCGACACGGTGAAGCTGGACGATCATTGCGCAGCCAGGCAACGATGGCCGCGCCAACATCTGGTGGCATCGGCATCCGTGCCTGCTGCCTGCCTTTGGCTCGAACGAGCATCGTCCCGGATCGCCAGTCGATATCATCCAGGGTGAGAGTCGCGACCTCGCCAGCACGCAACCCAAGCTTGGCCAGCATCATGAGAATGGCGTAGTCCCGCCGCCCTGACGCCGTCGTTCGATCGCAAGTATCAAGGACCTTCTGAACCTGCACCACAGTTAGATAGGTCGGCAGGCTTGCAAGCTTCCATCGCCTGATGGAGGGTACACAGTCGGCAAGAGCAAGCGGGTTCGATCCGCTGAGGTATAGATATCGGAGAAAGGCGCGTAGCGACCAGCACATCGCCTTCCCCGATGCCGCGCTCCCGTCCCGAGCGTGACGTTCGACGTAGCGGATGACGTCTTCCTGGCGGATCTTGCCGAGATCATTAGTGCCGGTAGGGCAAACCTCACGTAGAAACCGACGAATAACGGGTAAGTGGCGGATAATGGACTTCGGGGCCAGCCCGCGCTCCTGCCTCAGGTAATCAGCGAACTTCTCGAATATCTGCTCTTCTGGCGTGGTCGGCGGCAGCGGAGCAAGTGGGATCAGGTTCGCTTGGCGCAGAACCGACAGCAACCGCTTCAGCGCCGCTCGGTCGCCTGGCTGGATAGATTGCTTGCGCGCCCGATGCATCAGGTAACGATCAAGCACGTGCTCATCGAGACTAGCCAACTCCAAGCGGCTTGTTGTGACCCAGTGCAGGAGACCATCAACCAAGTTCAGGCATCGCCATGTGCCCTTGCTAACCAGCCCGACTTTGACGAGGCGATCCGCGTAAAGTTCGTAGAGTTGGCCGTGAGGGCCACACCTCAAGCGCCTGAAAAGCCTACTTCTATCCAAATACTCTTTTGCAAACATGGTCCTGTCCTCCAGTGTTGTACGTGGAGGAATAAGAATAACTATGCCGAGTCTG
>NZ_JBBDNQ010000019.1:0-293167 GCF_040877505.1 Pseudohongiella sp. | reverse complement strand
CTTTTTTATACAGCTCCATGGTCGCTTTCTGCAGCTTCATTTTGTCATCGCCGTAGCGCTCTTTGAGCTGATTCATCTTTGGCATGACACGACGCATGTTGGCCATGGAGCGGTAGCTGGTGGCAGACAGTTTGAAGAACACAGCTTTAACAATGACGGTCAGGATCAGGATGGACCAGCCAAAATTGCCAATGACATCATTTATCTTGGTCAGCAGCCAGTAAATGGGGGACGCAACAAACCACAACCAGCCATAGTCGATGGTGCGGTCCAGCCAGGGCGCGATTTCACCCAGCCGGTACTGGTCCTTGGGTCCGGCATAAAACGACATCTGCTGAGAGCTGCTGCTGTTGGGTGCCACCACAAATTCAGAACTGGTGAAACCACCGATATATTCATTCAGGGTGTTGCGACGGAACGAAAAACTGTTGCGCGCCTGTGCCGGAGGGATAAAAGCGGAAATAAAGTAATGCTGCCCCAGCGCGACCCACCCGCCGTCAATTTCGTGTGATGCACGCTCTTCAACTTCATCAAAGGGTATTTTGACGTAGTTGTCGTCAATGGAAGTGGTGGCAAAACCCAAAAAGCTGGCCATGCCAAAACCGCTGCCCTGAGTCGGATCCTCGTAGTTGCTGCGCTTGATCTGACCAAACATATTGGCTTGCCAGGGCATATCGGTCGTGTTGTTGATATCGTAGGCAATATCGATCAGGTAATTGCTGCGCTGGAAGGTAAATTGTTTGATGACGTCGACGCCGTTGCTGTCTGTATAGCGCAGATCTACGGTAAGAACATCCTGACCAGGTGCCATGGCGTAACTGTCCGCACTCGCGGTGTACAGGGCGCGCTGGGCACCATCGATGCCGTTCTGGCCTATGAGTCCACTTTGCGCGACATAGGTGCGTAGCGAGGTGTTCTCAAGCAGCACAAAAGGTTCGTCGGGTGTATCGATTTCTGTGTAATGCTCCGGCAGCGAGACAAAAACAATATCACCTCCGTTGCGGTCTATGGTGACATTTAATACGTCTGTGCTGACCGTGATCAGGGTTTCCGAATTCTGTGTATTGCTGTCAGGTGTTGAACCACCGGCAACAACAGGTATATCGGTATTAGTCGGCGCTGGCGTGTCAGAGGGTATATCCGATGGCACATCAGATGGCAATGTACCGCTGCCGGCTGAGGGGATATCGCCGTTACTTTGTTGATTTTGTACAACAGCCGGTGATGGTGCTGATGACGGATAGTCGTCCTGCCATGCCAGCAGAAGCATGTAACTGACAATGGCCAGACCGGCCAGAAGCGCGTATCGAATATAGTCCATGGGTAAAGGCTACTTATTGGTTGAAGACGTTTCAGCGTCAGAGTGAGTGTGACTGCCGGGAACAGGATCAAATCCGCCTGCATGCCAGGGATGGCAGCGCAGTATCCGGCGCGTGCCAAGATAACATCCTTTCACAAGTCCGTGACAGGCAATGGCATCCTGGGTGTAATGTGAGCAGGAGGGGTAAAAACGACACTGATTGCCAATGAGAAGGCTGAGGGTGTACTGGTAAACAGTAATCAGCTTGATAGCGAACTTAGCCAGCATGTTAAGTCACCCATTATTTTGCGGCTATTTTACGGTCCGGTTTATGGTCTGCTGTGCCGCCTTTTGTTCAAACTGGCGGTCTCGCCGCCGGACCAGATCCTGCCACAGTTTATCCAGGAGCCGGGCAATGGCGGCATTGTCCATGGTGCCCAGTCCTTTCCGGGCCAGAATAACGATGTCCAGCCCGGTGAACGAATCCTGTTGATGGCGGAAAGATTCGCGAATCAGCCTTTTCACCCGGTTTCGTTGCACTGCCAGGCGAATATTCTTTTTGGCTATCACCAGACCCAGCCTTGGCGACACGTTATCATGTCTGGTGGCAAGAATCAGAAGCTGGGGGCACGATACCTTGAATTCGGCCTGGCTGAAGACGGCCTTATAGTCAGAAGCCGTCAGAAGCCGCAGATTTCTACCAAAACCGTAGCCGGTCAAACGTTGGTCGGTCACATGCAGCTCTTGTCAGTTAAGTCAGGAGTCAGTTGGATCAGGCAGACAGCTTGGCGCGGCCTCGTGAACGACGACGCTTGATAACCAGACGACCACCACGGGTTGCCATACGGGCACGGAAGCCGTGAGTTCGGGCGCGTTTCAGCAGGCTGGGTTGGAAAGTTCTTTTCATAATGGCGATCCAGGGTGATTCAGTAAATGGTGGTTCGGATAAATTAAAGAGCGCGGATTTTAGATGTTTTAACAACTTTATGCAATAGATTCCTTGTATTGCGAGAGCAAAGGCCTGGCAAATTTTTATCCGGGGCTTATACCCTGTTAATAACAAGTTATGCACAGGATGTCCTGTGCATAAAATCAGGGTGAAGGCGATTTTTTTGCTGCTATAACTGCCCTGATTTAGCGATTACCGTATTATAAGTAATTGATAAAAATATAAAAAATAGTTGTTCTGGAACAAGCGAAATGACGCTTGTTTGTGTGGATAACTGTGCAATAGGCGGGTAGAATTTGATCTCGTTATAAACTTGTTCACACAATAACAGACTACAGGGCAGTGAAAGTCGTGCTTTTAGCAACTTGGCAACGGTGTGTTGATCACCTCAGGGATGAGCTTCCATCCCAACAATTTAATACCTGGATTAGACCCCTGCAGGCAGAGACCTCAACGGATGGCCTGACGCTGCTGGCACCCAATCGCTTTGTGCAGGAGTGGGTTAAAGACAAATTTGTTGCTCGTATCAGTGAACTGGTACACCGCCATACCGGTGGCGAGCAGATAGGCATTTTTGTTGAGGTCGGCAACCGGCAGGCAGTTCGACCTGCGGCAGTTGCGTCTGCGGGCGGCCATCATCCTGCGGGTCAGAGTCCGACACAGCACCATCAGCGCTCGTTCGATGATGACCGAGCTACGCCTGCCATCCACATGCCGGGCCCCGGGATTTCAGTGCCTGCCTCGGGCGCACATCTGAGTCTGGTAGAGCCGGTGCATCAGCAGGAAGGCGCGCGGCGACTGGCCGGAAATGCCCTCAGTGGCGACCATCATGCGGATACTGAGCTTAAGGATGCGCTGGCCGGCAAGTCATCGTACACCGGCGGTAGTCAGAGCAAACGCTCCGGGCGCAACATGGAGCTGATTATCGAGGGCAAGCTCAGGCATAAAGGGTCGCTTAATCCGGAAAACACATTTGATAATTTTGTTGAGGGCAAATCCAACCAGCTGGCACGGGCTGCCGCGCTGCAAGTGGCGGATAATCCGGGTGGCGCCTATAACCCACTCTTTATATATGGCGGCGTGGGTCTGGGTAAGACGCATCTGATGCATGCGATCGGCAATTTCATGTTGGCCCGTAAACCCAACGCCAAGGTAGTGTATCTGCACTCGGAAACCTTTGTTGCCACCATGGTGACTGCTCTGCAACTGAACGCCATCAACGAATTCAAACGCTATTACCGTTCGGTGGATGCTCTGCTGATTGACGACATCCAGTTTTTTGCCGGTAAGGAGCGTTCCCAGGAGGAGTTTTTCCATACCTTCAATGCTTTGCTTGAAGGAGGACAACAAATCATCCTGACAAGCGATAAATACCATAAAGAAATCAATGGGTTAGAGGAAAGACTAAAGTCTCGCTTCGGCTGGGGTCTGAGCGTGGCGGTGGAACCGCCCGAACTTGAGACTCGCGCCGCGATTCTGATTAACAAAGCAGCCCAGAGTAATATCGAGTTGCCTGGTGATGCGGCAATGTTTATTGCCCAGCGTTTGCGCTCACATGTCCGGGAGCTGGAGGGAGCACTCAAGAAGGTAATCATTCACGCCAACTTTGTTGGGCGCCGGATCGACCTTGATCTGGTTCGCGAGGCGCTGCGGGATCTTTTTGCCCTGCACGAGAAACTGGTGTCCATTGATAATATTCAGCGCTCGGTCGCAGAATATTATAAGATCAAGATGTCTGATATGTTATCCAAGCGTCGTAATCGTTCTGTCGCCAGACCACGGCAGGTTGCCATGTGCCTGGCCAAAGAATTGACCAATCACAGCTTGCCCGAAATTGGTGATGCCTTTGGTGGCCGTGATCATACGACAGTGTTACATGCTTGCAAGCAGATCAAGAAACTGCGGGGTGATTCACAGGACCTGGCAGAGGACTATAATAACCTGTTGCGAGCGCTGACTACCTGAAAGGTGGTGATGTTGGCGCTGGCAGTATTCTATTCAATCATAAAACGCTTATCTGAGATCGGAATATGCAATTTACTATTTCCAGGGACGCAATCATAAAGCCCCTCCAACTGGCGGCGGGGGTTGTTGAACGTCGTCACACATTGCCGGTACTGGCGAATGTGATGCTGACCCTAAAAAACGACGTATTGGAAATCACCGGGACGGACCTTGAAGTTGAGCTTATTGGCCGCGTTCCGGTAAACAGTGGCAGTAAGCCCGGCGAGATAACGGTTCCTGGCCGCAAGCTGATGGATATCTGTAAATCCCTGTCAGACGATGCGGTGCTTGAGTTTACCCTGGAAGACAGCAAGTTTGTGGTCAAAGCGGGGCGTAGTCGTTTTACTCTGGCCACTCTGCCCGCCTCTGATTTCCCGGTAACCGTAGACGAACCTGGTACCTACGAAATCGGTATCAGTGGTCAGGAGCTCAAGCATTTGATTGATTCCTGCGCGTTTGCCATGGCGCAGCAGGATGTGCGCTATTACCTGAATGGCATGCTGTTTGAACTGGGAAGCTCCTGGTTCAGAGTCGTGGCGACTGATGGTCATCGGCTTGCCATGCATACCACAGGTGTCAGCACGGGCGTTGAGGAAGTACAACAGATTATTGTGCCTCGCAAAGGCGTACTGGAGCTGTCGCGGTTACTCTCTGAGCCGTCTGAAGATGAGCTGGTGCTGGTCTTCGGTGCCGGTCATATACGTGCAAAACTGAAAGACTTTACCTTCACCTCTAAACTCGTAGACGGTAAATTCCCTGATTATCAGCGCGTGCTGCCCAAGGGTGGCAACAAGATCGTTATCGGTGAACGTACCCTTCTCCGCCATGCCTTCAGTCGTGCCTCCATCCTTTCCAATGAAAAGTATCGCGGCGTGAACCTGCAGCTTGGACAGAACGAGTTGAAGGTGGTTGCCAACAACCCGGAACAGGAAGAAGCCGAAGACATGGTCGCGGTTGAATATGAAGGCGAGTCACTGGAAATAGGGTTTAATGTCGGCTACCTGATCGATGTACTTAGTGTGCTGGACAGTGACAAGGTAAAATTCACATTGTCTGATTCCAATAGCAGCGCCTTGCTTGAGGCGGTTTCCGCCTCTGATGCGCTCTACGTTGTCATGCCCATGCGGCTTTAAAAGCCCGCCATCAGGACTAAATGGCTGTTATCCAAAGGCTGATGATCGACCGTTTTCGTAATCTTGAAGCGGTCGATGTTTTACTTTCTCCTGGCCTGAATATCTTCTCCGGCGTAAACGGTAGCGGCAAGACCAGTTTGTTGGAGGCGATTCACGTTCTCAGCGTAGGACGATCCTTTCGAACCCATAAAATTGATCCCCTGGTAATGCGGGAGCAGTCAAATTTCCTGGTGTTCACCGATCTCGGTGATGCTGGTCGAATCGGCCTGCTCAAGTCCAGGAACGGGAAAAACGAACTCAAGTATGATGGCGAGCAGCAACGCAATTGGCAGGCTGTCGCATCCGCCCTGCCCCTTCAAGTACTGAATTCAGAGAGTTTTCAGCTTCTGGAAGGCAGTGGGAAAATACGGCGCCGGTTTTTGGATTGGGCAGTGTTCCACGTGGAACATGCATATCTGGACGATTGGCGGGCCTATCGGCGTGGCGTTGCTCACCGAAACAGCTTGTTGAAGACCGGCGGTGCTACGCTGCATGGTCAACTTGATGCCTGGGATATTGAGCTTGCGGCGCTTGGACAGGCGATTCATGCGAGCAGAACAGCTATACTTGATTCTTTCAGGCCGCTGCTGGAGTCTGTGGTCGCAGAATTTTTGACCGGACGAGAGCTGGCATTGGAATACAAGGCTGGTTGGGATACCAATCAGGACTTTGCTGCGGTGCTTGTAGAGCAGCGTCAGCGCGACATTAAATACGGCATGACGCTTAACGGGCCTCATCGAGCGGACTTCAGTCTGAAAGTGGACGGCGTGGTGGCCACCGAAGTACTCAGTCGAGGTCAGCTCAAAATGCTGGTTTGCGCGCTCAAGATTGCAATGGGCAGGTTCGTGGAGCGCAGCCGCGGCCAAGGTAATTCAGCGGGCATTGATAACAATCAGTGTACCTATCTGATTGATGACCTGGCGTCTGAACTGGATCGCGATAACAGAAATAAGGTAATTCGTCTGCTCGGCGATTCAGGAGCACAGTGTCTATTTACCGCAGTTGAGGCGGAAGACCTCGACCTCGATAAGGAAATGTCAGACAGATCAAGAAAGTTCCACGTGGAACATGGTAAAATACAGTCATATCAGTAACACAAGCGGAGAGCAGCATGTCTAATGAGTCAACCTACGATTCGTCCAGTATCAAGGTACTAAAAGGCCTTGACGCCGTGCGTAAACGACCAGGTATGTATATTGGTGACACGGAAGATGGCACCGGATTGCATCACATGGTATTCGAGCTGGTTGATAACTCCATCGACGAAGCCCTGGCCGGTCACTGTGATGAGGTCCGTGTCATTGTGCATCCAGGTGAAGGAATTACCGTGTCGGACAATGGTCGTGGTATTCCAACAGAGATGCACACCGAAGGCGTGTCTGCTGCTGAAGTTATCATGACGGTTCTGCACGCTGGCGGTAAGTTTGATGACAACAGTTATAAAGTCTCCGGAGGCCTGCATGGTGTGGGCGTGTCTGTTGTTAACGCCCTGTCCGAAGAGTTAAAGCTGACGATCCGACGTGGTGGCAAAGTCCATGAGCAGTTTTATGCACATGGTGTACCGCAGGCACCGCTGGCTGTGGTTGGCGATACCTCGATCACAGGTACAGAAACTTTCTTCAAACCTTCGACCGCCACTTTCAAAAACATCGAGTTCCACTACGATATTCTGGCAAAAAAACTCCGTGAACTGGCATTCCTCAACGCCGGCGTTTCTATCGTGCTTAAAGACGAACGCAGCGGAAAAACAGATACCTATAAGTACGACGGCGGTCTACGTGCCTTTGTTGATTACCTGAACAAAAACAAAACGCCGATTAACAAAATTTTCCATTTCCAGGTGGATCGACCGGATGACGGTATTGGTGTTGAGATTGCCCTGCAGTGGAACGACAGCTACCAGGAAAACATCTTCCCCTACACCAATAATATCCCGCAGCGTGACGGCGGTGCCCATATGGCTGGCTTCCGTAGTGCACTGACACGTGTGTTAAAGACCTATATCGACAAAGAAGTAGCTGCCAAAAAGGGCAAGGAAGTCATGACCACGGGCGATGACGCACGAGAAGGCCTGACCGCCGTGGTTTCCGTCAAGGTACCCGATCCCAAGTTCTCCTCGCAGACAAAAGACAAGCTCGTTTCATCAGAAGTGAAAACGGCGGTCGAGCAGGAAATGGTCAGTCATTTCACCGATTTCCTACTGGAAAATCCGCTGGAGGCCAAGCAGATTGTCAGCAAAATGATTGATGCAGCCCGGGCGCGTGAAGCAGCCCGGAAAGCTCGGGAAATGACACGACGCAAAGGTGCACTGGATCTGGCCGGATTGCCGGGCAAACTAGCGGATTGTCAGGAAAAAGATCCTGCTTTGTCTGAAATATACATTGTGGAGGGTGATTCAGCGGGCGGTTCGGCCAAACAGGGCCGAAACCGCAAGAACCAGGCTATTCTGCCGCTGAAGGGCAAAATCCTGAATGTTGAAAAAGCACGCTTCGATAAAATGCTGAGTTCCGCCGAGATCGGAACATTGATCAAGGCATTGGGCTGCGGCATAGGCAAGGACGAATTCTCTGCTGACAAATTGCGCTATCACCGCATCATCATCATGACCGACGCCGACGTGGATGGTTCACATATCCGCACCTTGTTGTTGACCTTCTTTTTTCGTCAAATGCATGAGCTTGTCGAGCGTGGCTACATCTATATCGCCCAGCCACCCTTGTATAAGGTTCGCAAGGGTAAACACGAGCAGTATCTGAAAGACGAAAGCGAGCTGCGTAAGTATCAGACGCAGATTGCGCTCGACGGATCCAGTTTGCATGTAAACCCGGAAGCCCCGGCCATCTCGGGCGATGCGCTGGAAGAAATGGTGCGTCAATACAACACCACTTACAGCATGATCGAGCGGCTGGAGCGACTCTATCCTTCCGAAGTTATGGAAGCGATTGTGTTTACCCAACCACTTACCGAGGCCGAGTACACCGAAGCGGGTATAAGCAACTGGCTGGAAAAACTGAGCAAAGAGCTGCATGATCTGCACCCTAAAACAGCGCAGGGTTATACCATGCGTCCCTATGAAGATCCCGAGCGTCATATTTTCCTTCCAGAGATTGTGCACAGTCTTCACGGTTTGACACGCGAATACCGTTTCTCGAAAGATTTCTTTAATTCCGGTGAATATCGTTCCCTGACCCGCCTTGGCGTCATGCTTGATGGGTTGATCGAACCAGGTGCTTTTGTCCAGCGAGGCGAAAAAAAGCAGGAAATTCAAACATTTACAGAAGCTTTGCGGTGGCTCACAGAGGATGCCATGAAAGGACACTACCTGCAGCGTTACAAAGGTCTGGGCGAAATGAACCCGGCGCAGCTGTGGGAAACGACCATGGACCCAGAAGCCCGGCGAATGCTGCAGGTGACCATTGAGGATGCCATCAGCGCTGACCAGTTGTTCACCACATTGATGGGCGACCAGGTGGACCCGCGTCGGGAGTTTATCGAATCCAATGCGCTGGCTGTGCAGAATCTGGATATTTAAAAACTGTCTATGGAGTGACTATGTCTTCCGCCAGGGTATTGTTCACGACCCTCTTTGTAGCCATGTGTTTTGCCATATCGGTGCAGGCCGCTGAGGAGATTCAGGGCGACGTACCGTTGGAACTGGTTAAGGCGCTACTGGGTAATAACAACCCTTTCGATATCCGTCTTTATTCAGGTGTACCTGACAACTTTCCCGAAATTGTCATACCCGATTCGGTTGAGTTGTTAGGTAGTGCTGACATGGGGCATTCTCAGCAGGTTGTGATGCGCGCAGAAGGTGACGGTGTCAATCAACGTTCCCAAATCATGACCGCGCTGGAGAACCTGGGTTATCTGATGTTAACCCAGCCACCGGGTTCGAACCTCGAGCAGACCGGATTTGTCACGCCCCGGTTTATTCCCCCGAATATGCCGGTCCAGTTCTGTCACGATGTACGCGGCATGATGACCGTTCATATCACCGGAACAATGGTCAGATCTACCGGGCGTATGCAAGGAGGGCCAGTATGGACACCACAAAGTGTGCCGTTCGCTCCATTTTCCAGTCAGACACAGGCAATTTCGCCCACCACGGGTCAGGCAAATACATCGTACAACAGTGTGATCAACATGACGGCCAGCGGCGGCACGAACGGTCCGAGGATGGCAAGTGCGAACTGCGCGCAGATGTTGGCTCAGTATAGCGGTCGTATGCAGTCAAGGCCGGCAAGAATGAACCTGAATCAGTACATGCCAAGAATGGAGCTGCCGGCTGCCGCGACCTTGCCTTCTTCCCCGGGTATGTCGCCGGCCTTCACCTCAGGATTGCCCAAGGGCATGGAATCGAGCATTGACATGGCCATCGACTGGGACCTGGACAGGGTGTTCAGACACTTTACGGATCAGATAGCGCAACAGGACTGGCAAAATGACAACAACGCCGTTGGCAATTTCAGCGCCACGGCCAGCTGGGTCCGTAACGTCGATGAGTCTCAACTGTTTGGTTCGCTGCGAGTAATACAAACAGCGGACACTCAGTATCGATTACAATTTTCGATTCAAAGTATGAGCGAAGACTAAGCAGTAAATTCAGTTAAGTGAGTAATCACTGCGACGCCCGCCATTCAGGCAGGCGAATCTCCACGGTCAGACCGCCATCCTGCCACCGCGTCAGCGATACGTGTCCACCATATAATTTCGCCAGATCGGAAACGATGGACAAACCCAGTCCCGAGCCGGGAGTTGTTTCATCCAGCTTTACACCCCGGTCCAGGGCAGTGTGGATTTGTGCATCCGACATGCCCGGACCATCATCCTGAATCCGCAACAGCAGCCCATCATTGTCGGCGTCCACCGTCATGATCACTTCGCTGCGGGCCCACTTGATGGCATTTTCCAGCACATTGCCAACGATTTCCTGTAAATCCTGCGGATCAACACGCGTTGTCACTACCCTGCCAGCGGGGGCAGTAAAACGCAGAGCACGCCGTCCCGCCAGCCGCGCGATACCCGTCAGCACCGGGTCGAGCACCACCATGACATCGTGGGAACGGCCAACGGCCACCGTACCTGCGGCGGATGCGCGGGCCAGATGATGTCGCACTGCCAGATCCAGCCGCTTTACCTCGCGCCGCAGAGCACGAGCCTGATCGCTGGGCAGTTGCTCGGACAGGGTGCTGATAACCGAGACCGGAGTCTTCAGCGCGTGAGCAAGATTACCGGCAGCCGCCCGTCCGCGTTCGATGAAACGCTGATCCTGCTCGAGCACCGCATTGATGGTCCCGGCCAGGGGTCGGAGTTCGGACGGCAGATCTGTATCCAGTTTGTTCTCCTGTCCCCGCTGTACCGCTTCCAGGCTTTTCTGCACCCGGCGCAGTGGCTCCAGCCCCCAACGCAATTGCAGCCATACGGCTAACAACAACAGACTTCCGAGAACAAGCAGAGACAACCACAGAAGCCGTTGAAATTCAGCGACTTCGGCTTCTATCTCATCGATTTCGCCGGCGACTGAAACATGCAGCGTAACGGGCAGCCCGGGCAGGCGGACATCGCGCTCCGATAGCCTTGCCGGTCTGCCATTGGGCCCGGATACGGCGCGGTAGGTAAGACCCGGTTGATTGTTAATTTCCAGTTGCTGATCCCACAACGAACGGGATGTCAGTAGACGATTCTGCCCATCGGTGATCTGCCAATACCATCCGGAAAACACCCGGTCGAAGCGGGGGTCACCGAGCTCCCGGTTCAGGGTCAGGGTATCTGCGATCGGGTCATAGTTGGCGCTGGCAAGCACCACATTAGACAGTGCCTCCAGCCGTTCATCAAAGGCACTGATAACGGCTGAGCGGAAATTGTAGGCGAGCACAACGCCAGCCAGGGGCAGCACGACGACGACCAGCACAAGCGACACTACCAGCATGCGGGCTACGATGGGAAATCGACGCAGGTTAATCAACTTCCCCGGCCCCCCTGTTTCCTGGATCCGCGGAGGGTTCGAGCATGCGGTAACCCTGACCGCGCAGAGTTTCAATCCAGGAGCCGCCCAGTTTGCGACGCAGGCGGCTGATTTGCACATCGATGACATTGGAGTCCGGTTCCTGGTCCCGGTCATAGACATATTCTGACAGTTCAGTGCGGGACACCGGTCGCGGTGAGGCATGCATCAGATGGGACAGCACCCGCAATTCCTGTGCCGTCAACGATACCGGCATTCCAGCGCGTGTCACCTGCCCTGTGTGCGTATCCAGTCGGATGTCGCCTACCGCAATTAGCGGGTGGGCATGTCCGTGACTGCGCCGCACCAGCGCACGCAACCGGAACAGGATTTCCGCGGTTTCGAAGGGTTTGGTGACATAATCGTCGGCACCGGCGGAAAATCCGGCAGCCTTGTCGGACCAGCGCTCCCGCGCCGTCAGGATCAGCACGGGCAGCTCCATGCCCCGGTTCCGCCAGGTAGCCAGCCACTGCGCGCCCTCGCCATCGGGCAAACCCAGATCCAGAATGACCACACTGTATTGCTCAGTGAACAATAAAAAATCCGCCTGTTTACCCTCCCCGGCCACTTCAACAAGCACGCCGGCATCGGCCAGGGCCCTTTGCAACCCTTCAGCCAGCGCCTTGTCGTCCTCCACCAGCAACACTTTCATGGTCGCTTCATCCCACTCAGGTTGCTGCCTTCGATTTTCATGATCACACCTGTGCGCGCGGCTATTTCGAACTCCACAATCTGCCCCTGTGGACCCAGCAACTCAATTTCGTAAAGCCGGATACCATCGTCCATATCCAGCTCCACGCTAATGACTTCGCCAACATAGTCAGTGAGCAGCAAATCAAGGATGGACTGTAGCGGCAGGATTCTTCCGGCAGCGACTTCTTCTCTCAGGCGCTGACCCTCTGTGTCTGGTTGAGCGAAACCCGGCAGCGACAAGGTCGCACCCAGCAGACACAGGATACCCATGCAAAAGGGCAGACTGATGCGCCCTTGAATCAGTGGCTTTGCTGCCAGTCTCTTCATGATGAGCACCTCTCATGGTTCCCGCAGAAAGGAAAAACTTGTATCGGCCCGCCATGATAGCAGAGTGGCTCCGTTGTGCCCCTGACCGGTCATGGCAGTTGTATCAGAATGTGTTGCGTACTCTCAGGGTCAGACTTCGACCATCGTTTTGGCAGTTGGTCTCAATCGCTGAGGGAAACGGATCAGAAGTCCGGTTTGTGAAGCGGCGGCGCTCGCGGCATTGCCCAGTGTCCAGAATATTGCCCGCCTCGACACGGAAAACGATACCATCGAACGCGGTTTTTTGGATGTAGGCAGACAACGCTGGCTCAAAGTCGACGTATTCAATCCGGTCGACATCAAATTGCGGACCCTTATCAAGATCGTATTCTAAGTCAAAACCATAATTCAGCTGTTGGGACGGAATATCGTGCCGGAAACCGAGGCTGGCACTACCCCGGTCATCTCGCTCCAGACGCCGTTTGATTCCCAGAACCGGATCAGTCACCGACGACGACGAGGCCTGCAGACGGGAGGTCACGATGGCATCCGGCAATCCGACGAATCCAAGTCGCAGGCTGAGATCCATTTCGGCCCCATATCTTTTTGCATCACCTACGTTACCGACCGCCCCGGTTGCCTGAGCCGCTGATGGGGTCAGGTCTACGCGGTCAATCACGTTTGAAATGTCCTCGTAGTATGCCAGCGTGTTGATGACACCGAGATCATCAGGCAGACGGTACTCAAAATTCAATTCGTAGCGCCACGTTTCTTCCTGCCTCAGTTCCGGGTTTCCGGCTTCTGTATCACGCTCCTCGTCGCTGCTGTCCGTGGAGGCCACAAAATCATCAAAACTTAACTGGGATACCTGCTTTCCGATGCTGGCGCGGTATTGCATGGAGGCGTTCGGATCATAGCGCACCTCAAGGGAGGGACGCAGAAAATCAAAACGTCTTTTGTTATTGATGTCACCGGTCTGTTCAATCGTCGAGAACTCGGAAACAAGCTCGCTTTCAATAGCGAGGGCTGAGTTAACCTGCCAGCTATGGACCGCAAAAGGCTCATATCGAATTTCTTCGACGTCCGCACTGGCGTTGTCGATGGGCAGTGAAGGCAGCCCGCCGGTTTGCGGAAGCACCGGCCCTTCGGCGGTCGGCGAGCCCTGAAACAGGCTCGATTCAAGTATGTTTTGCGCGACTTCGGCACCCAACTCCAGGCTATTGCTGTCGCTCACATTCCAGGTGAACGCACCGCGAACAATCCGCTCACTGGCAACACTGCGGTTTTCGAGAACCAGATCCTTCTCTTCTTCCGCCCCGGGATTGCTGCGGACAAAGCGTTCCCGGAACAGCTCCTCCTCCTCTCGCGTACTGATGGCGAGAATGCGGAACCGGCTGCCGCCTTTCAAGAAGTGCTCGTAATTGCCACCGATCTCCCACCCCACCTCGCTTGCATCCATGTCTTCCCGCTCTAGGGTGACGGTTGGCGAACCGCTGTTCAATTGCGTTTCGATGCGATGGATGTGCTCCGGTGAATCTTCAGTCTGCCACAGCGCGTTGAACTGGATACGATCCCGCGGACTGATGTCATAGCTAAGGTTGGTGTTGAACTCGAAGCCGGTTTCGTCGGTGACCTCTTTCCGCATCGTGGTCCCGGTGGGGATAAGATCAACGCCTGAACTGCGTTCAAAACTGTCTCTAATCTCGTATTCAGGCTCAGCTGCCAGGCTGACCAGAAAATCCAGGGCTCCCTGCTGACGGCTCCAGGATGCGCTGCCTCCGGGTCTGAGCGTACCGTCGTGATTGTAGTTTGTGCTGATTTCCGCCGTGACACTGGAGCCACTCAGGTCATCGATCAGTACCACGTTGATGATCTGACCGCTGCTTCTGACTCCCAGACCGGCAGAAGAGCCCCGGATGATCTCGATGTACTCGACGTTATTGGCAGGTATGCGGTTCAACTGATCACGGGGATCGTTTGTCTTGCCAGCCATGCGCTGACCGTTGATGAGAATGCTCCCCTCGCCACCGAGTCCGCGGTCATTATCGTTGCCGTTGTTGCCTGCCAGTGCGATGGAAATGCCGGGAATCCAGTCCAGCATATCGTCAACCGTGTTCGGATTATACTGAGTGAAGAAATCGACGCCGTAGCGGACAGTCGAGGCATCGTCGCCCGGTACTGTGCCGACGCCCGTAGTTGACGGATCTTCCTCTTGGGCCTGGAGGCTGGCACACCACAGCGCACTGCAGGTAAACACGGCAAGCGCGGTGGCGAGCCCGGGAATTGAAGGTCGTGTACTAAACATTGGCGTGGTCACCCGCTGCGAAATGGTGATGTAATGGTTGCAAACTAGAGGTGAACAGAACATGAATCAGCGAGTCAGCTTCCGGCAAGGTAGACCACTGTACCGTGTACATGTGCCTGGCGATGCAGCTTTGCCGCCGGGGCAACGAGTCCAACCCTTTGACAGGAGAAAGAATATGAAAGCACAAATCGCAGGCGTGGGCCTGACCGGATTGATGACCCTCAGCGCGCTGGCTTATGCCGGGGCACCGGATAACTATGTAGAGCAATCAGTAACCCTGGCGGAAGAGTATGGTATTACCCATTTCTATGAACTGGAGTTCGATGATGGCAATCGGGCAGATATAGAAGGCTGGGTGGACGATGAGTGGTTCGTCGAGATAGGTCTTCGTGGCGACCAGATTGCACAGGAAGAGCGGGAGCGCCGGATTGATGGCCCATGGGGTATGACCGCGGGCGAGCTGCGTGGTTATGTGCAGGCGGCGATCACTGAAGGCATGGTGAGTATCGAGGAAATCGCCATCAACAACCAGGGGATTGTTGAAGTGGAAGGTGAAGACGCGAACGGGAGAGACATCGACGTGTATTTCCGCACCGGTGATACTGAACCGGAATCAGTGCAACGCGACTGATATCAACGACGTTATTTTTACACGCTCGGGCTGGCTGACGCAGCCAGCCCGCCCAGCATGACAATCACGTCATGAAACCCTCATCAATCCGTCACGTTCGTGACACACAACCCCACTACCCTTGATCTCGCATTACACAGGCTACTTCATTGTAGGCAGCGAGTTAAAAGGTCAGTAGGTCAACACAAACATTGTGTCGACAATGCGCATAAAAACCTGGACCGATGCCGTGCACCAACAAATTAACTGGTATTCCGGAGATTTTTCATGACGCATCGTAATGAGATTACGTCGTTTCCCCTTTCCCGCTTATGCACGGCCCTGCGTGCGACTCGCACCTGGTCTGCACCGAAGCTGCTGACAGCGACGCTCGTGCTGTCACTGGCCAGCGTTGCCAACGTCAATGCCCAGTCTGCCGAAGGAACGCTGGTTGGTCGTGTCGCTGAAGCGGGTACCGGCCGCTCGCTGGAAGGCGCCATTGTTACGATCCCGGGTACTACCTACCGTGACTACACCGATGCTAGTGGACGATATTCAATAACCGATCTGCCACCGGGTGACTATCGCCTGACAGTGACCTACGTTGGCCTGGCACCGATGGAAATGGATGTATCTATCTCCGCGGATCAATCCACATCTTACGATGTGGAAATGGCGCGTCTGGCCGGCGTGGAAACCATTACCGTCAGTGCATCCAGAACAGGCACGGACCGTGCGATCAATGAGCAAAGAACGGCCGCCGGTATCGTTAACGTCATTTCAGAAGAGTCGTTTGGCGCCATGCTTGATGGCAATATCGGCCAGGCCATGCAGCGCCTGCCGGGCATCAGTGTCAACCAGGGTCAGGATGGTGCGCACGGCGACATCAACATTCGTGGTATCGCCGGTGAATTCAACTCGGTACAGATAGACGGAAACCGGGTACCGTCTTCAGGCGGCAGTAACAGCTTCAACCCGCGTCAACTGGCCGCTGACGGTGTCACCAAAATCGAAGTGATCAAGGCCCCGACACCTGACCGTGATGGCGATGCCGTCGGTGGTATTGTCAACATGGTCACCCGCAGTGCGTTCCAGCGCCAGGGCCGCGAAATGAGCCTGGACGTTTCCGGTGTGCTGAACGAAGAGCCTGATAACTGGGGGAACTCGGCCAGCTTCTCGTTTTCTGACATTTACAGTGTCAATGGCGAAGACAACAACCTGGGTATCAGTTTTACGCTGAGCCGCTACGACACCGATCGTTATTCGCGCAACGCCGACATAGACTGGGTGCAGGTGACGCCAGAAAACAACCCGGAACTGAACATCGGCCAATACAACATGCCAGTCTGGTTCATGGAAGCCAGTCACTTCGAGCACGATACGCGTACCACATTGACCAATACACTGAGTGGTTCCATTGACTACCGTGTGGGTGACAATAACTCGTTCTATCTGCGTCCGATGATCAGTCAGTATGAACAAAGCGGTACCAAATACGAAACTGACATTGATGTTGACACACGATTCCAGAATTCCGTGGGTGGTCGAAAAACATACGCCGAACTGACACCCACCTATGGTCGTGGCACAGCCGACAGCGAAGGCTCACGGGGCTGGATTGGTACTCTGGAAGACAGCGAAAATACTCTGTACTCGCTGTCCGTAGGCGGTCGTCATGAGTATGACTCTGACCTGCTGACGTACGACCTGTCCTACTCCCGCAACAAAAGTAAAATTACGGATGACAGCGAAGTGAACATGCTGATGGAGCCGGACGACCCCTGGTTCATTTTTGAATATGAGGTTATTGATGCGCAAGCCGGTGACATCAGGATTGATGCCGTCAATGGCGTTGATTCCAGCGATCTCAGCCTGATGACCGAGGGCGAGCTGGAAAAGATTTTTGGTGGCAAAGAAGATCAGGTGTACAGCTCACGTATTGACTGGCAGCGCAGCTACAGCAGCGGTAGCAATACTTTCACCATCAAGACCGGTGCCAAGTATCGTGTCAGTCAACAGGTGCGCGACATTACCGTTGATCTGTATGAAATGGATGAAACTTTCCCTTATGCCGACATCCTTGTGCCCACAGACGATGTGATTTTCCTGAAGAAGAAGTACTACGACGTGCAGCCGCAAGTGGCACTGGACATGCTCAACCGCAACCCGGGCCTGTTCGAATTCGTGGATGATGATTCGCTCGAGGACAGTAACGTTGAGGACTATGATGCCGAGGAATCCATTTCCGCCGGCTACGTGATGGGCACCTACGAAACCGGTATTCATACCATCATTGCCGGTGTGCGTCTGGAGCGCTACGAATGGTCCAACCTCAACAAAACGGTCAGCTATCTGAATGAAGTGCCTACGGTAACACCGACACGTCAAGGCGACTCACATTCATTCTGGTTGCCGGGCATTCACTTCCGGCATGAGCTGACCGACAATCTGATTCTGCGCGAAAGTTACAACCGCAGCTATGGCCGTCCTCGCCTCAGTGAACTGTCACGTGGTCGCTGGGTAGATGACGAAGGTAATATCGAAGACGGCAACGCGAATCTGATACCTGCCTTGGCAGACAACCTGGATGCCCAACTTGAGTACTACACCGAGCGTGGTGGTCTGTACTCCATCGGTGTTTTCTACAAGGACATCGAGGACTTCACCTACACTGAAGTGTATGACTTTAATGAGCTGGGCCCGGACGGCATTCCTGTCCCGGCTGAAGGCGGTGACTTCGAATACGAACGGCCTGTTAACGGTGCCGGAGCGACAAACTACGGTCTTGAGTTGATCGCCCGTCAGAACCTGTTCTTCCTGCCCGGCGCTCTGCAAGGATTGAGTGTGGCACTGAGTACGACGCTGACCGAAAGTGACGCCGAGTATCCAAACCGTACCGATGGTCGCGATCTGCCGCTGGAAGGTTTTTCCGAGTTGCTGTACACCGCAACACTGAATTACACATGGCGTAATCTGGATGCTCGAATTGACTACACCTATCGGGATGACTACATCGAAGGCCTGGGAAATTCCATCGAGACTGATGAGTTCTATGCAGCCGAAGATCGCATCGATGCCGAAGTACACTACAGCTTCAATGACCGGCTGCGAGGCTTTATCACGGCAAGCAATCTGACGGATGAACCGCAGGTCTCTTACGCGGGTTACCCTGGCTTTGTTGAAGATACCAGCTTCTCTGGCCGAAAATATACCTTGGGACTGCGTCTGGACTTTTAATCGGTAAACCCTGCTGACTACCGGCAGTTGCTTAATATAAAAAGGGGTGTTCCACAACACCTCTTTTTTTTCTTCAGGAAAAACAAGAGAGGCTCTGCAACCATGAAACCGACATTCATTAGAATAATGTTTATGCTTGCTTTCGCTGTGCCTTTTGCGGAAGGGCAAGAACATGATCATGATAATTGGCAGCCGACCCCCTACGCACTAAATCGCGCTTACGCGCCAACCCCCATGCCGGAACGCGTCATTCTGACCTGGAACGAGGATCCGGCTTCAACGCAATCAGTTACCTGGCGCACGGACACGTCGGTGAAAAAAAGCGTCGCCGAAATTGCGATTGCCAATGTCAATGGTCGCGCCCTGAATCCGGAACGTGTGCAGGCAGAGACCACTTATTTCCAAAGCGATCTGAACGAAGCTCACTATCACTCGGTGACGTTCAGGAATTTGCAGGCCGACACCCTCTATGCGTATCGCGTGGGAGATGGTGAAAACTGGAGCGAGTACTTCCACTTTCGCACCGCCAGTGATCGTGCGCGTCCTTTCAGCTTCATCTATTTTGGCGATGCGCAAAACGAAGTGAAGACACATTGGTCGCGAGTGTTTCGTGAAGCCTTCCGTGATGCACCTCGCGCTGCGTTCACCCTGCATGCAGGAGACCTCGTCAACGAGGACGCCTGGGATGCAGAATGGGGCGAGTGGCACGGTGCACCGGCCTGGGTAAACGGCACTATCCCGGTGATCGCCACGCCAGGCAATCATGAATATTTTCGTGCCAACCAGGGCCCGGAAAATGAAAGATTCTGGCAGACCAAAGCCGGGGCTGATCTGCCCGTGATTGTTGAGGTTGTCGAAGAGCATCAAGAAGATGGCAGCGAACTGTACAAAGTGACCGCTATCGCCCCAGATGGCCGCACCGCCTACCTGGAATTCAACGATGACGATGAAATCACCAGAGTAGGCGACGGCGTGGAAACCCTGACTGGATTCAGCGAAGCTGAGCTGTTGGGAACTGACTATGATGACGCACCGCTGGACGATCGTCGCCGCGACAACGGAACCCCCAGCGTCAGCACACATTGGCGACCACAGTTTGCGTTTCCGGTACAAGACGTACCCGAAGGCCTGGAAGAGACGGTGTACTACATCGACTACCAGGGTGTGCGCTTCATTTCGCTGGACTCAAACCGCTCGCGCGACGCTCAGGTGCCGTGGTTGCGCAAAGTACTCGCGGACAATCCCAACCGCTGGACTGTGCTGACTTTCCATCACCCGATGTTCTCGCCTGCCTCGGATCGCGACAATCCTGAATTGCGCGCACTGTGGAAACCGTTGTTTGATGAGTTCAAGGTAGACCTGGTACTCAGTGGCCACGATCACACCTATGCCCGCACCGGTGATGTGGGCGAAAAGGTTGGCACCGAGAACGTGCCAACCGGCTATCAGCAAGCATACGATGCTAATATCGGCACTGTTTATGTGGTCTCAGTCAGCGGCCCCAAGATGTACGATATCACCAAAGGTGACTTCGCCAGACGTGTTGCCGAAGATACGCAGCTTTATCAGATCGTGGCGATTGATGATTCCGTGCTGACCTTCAAGGCCTACACAGCGACCGGTGAACTGTATGATGCGTTCACGCTGGAGAAGCGCGACGGTGAAGCGAACCGGCTACGCGAGATCCTGCCGCCGGAGAATCGTGCCAATCAGTAATCTGACGAGTACCCTATTGGGCCCCACTGCTATGACAGTTGGAAGGTTGGCTGTTACCCTTAACCTCTGCTGAGAGTGTCTATGTTAATGTTACGCATTGTCCTGAAAGTTGTCTTCATGAGCTTGTTGATCAGTCTGGCAGGGTTTTCTGCACACGCTGATGAGAACCCGGGCAGACTGACTATTAGCGGCGAATTGACTGGCAATGACCACGAAAGCTATCAGGAAGTGCCGTTCGAAGTACCACCGGGCATCACTCGCATCACCGTCAGTGTTGAGTACGAACGTGATAATCGCACGGTGGTTGATCTGGGGCTATTCGATCCGGAGCGATTTCGTGGCTGGAGCGGAGGCAACAAATCCACTTTCACCGTTGCCGAAAGCTATGCCACGCCTTCCTACCTGCCCGGACCGGTGATTTCAGGAACATGGAAATTGATTTTGGGCGTGCCAAACATACGTGAGGGTTCGGTCGCTAAGTACCGCGCAGAGATATTACTGGAATCCGGCGCAATGGCCGGGGCGCGCCCGTTCGCCACTATTGCGCTAAACGATTCACCTGCATGGTACCGCGGTGAGTTGCATGCACATACGGGGCACAGTGATGGCAGCTGCCGGTCCCAAAGTGGTGAGTCGGTGCCGTGCCCCGTGTATCGCAGCGTTGAAGCTGCGGCTGCATTGGGTCTGGATTTTCTGGCTATCACTGAGCACAACGCCACCTCTCATCATCAAGCCTTGCAAGAACTGCAAATAGCGTTTGACCAGATGGTATTGATGGCTGGTCGTGAAATTACCACGTTTTTTGGCCACAGCAATATTTTTGGCACCACCGATTTTATTGATTTCCGCGCCACCAATGCGCAGATGGATTCGATCCTGCGTGACGTTGGTGATGACGGAGGCTTGGTGTCGTTAAACCACCCGGGTTTGCCCTCGGGCGAGGCTTGCATGGGATGTGGCTGGGTAGCAGACACGGACTATTCTCTGGTGCATGCCATCGAGATTATTAACGGAAGCGTCATCGACAGCAGCAATGGTGAGATCTATGGCCCATTGTCGGGCATTCCTTTCTGGCAAGATCTCCTCAACAAAGGCTATCGAATCACGGGAATTGCCGGCAGCGACAATCACAGTGCAGATCTTGACGCTGCCAGCGGTCGCCTGTCAGCACTGGGGCAGATCACCACAGTCATACATGCGGCATCTCTGAGTCAGGCAGATCTGATGCAGGGCATCAGGCAAGGCAGGGTTTTTGTTGATCTCGAGGGTAGTCGTGATCGTGTGCTGGATATGACAGCGACCTCGGCAGAGCAAACCGCGATCATGGGCGAGAACTTGCAGGTAAGTTCAGGGGATGAAATTGAAATAAACGTCAACGTTGAGCATGCCCCTGACAGCAGTATTATTCTGTACCGCAATGGGGTAGCAATGACCAATGCAATTAACTACACACACGCCAATAATTCGATGACTGCTCAGTCAGTTTTCACCAGCACTGGCCAACGCGAGTGGTTTCGCACCGAAGTCATTGACCAACAGAACAATGTTCTGATGTTGTCCAATCCTGTTTACATCAATTTTGATATATGATGGCTCGGTTTTTCGGCGTGTGGTATTCATAAATATGCCATATGTCACAACAAGGCATCGATCTCTGTAAAAATTGATTTCTGTAAAATACGCTGGCAATGATCAACGCATCACATGCGCAATACTTCGCTCAGCCAGCGTTCATAGTCGCGATCACCTACTTCTGTCCGGTTTGTCTCTTTATCGACCTGACATGTTCCCGCGCGACATATCTTTGCTTCGCTGGGTGTCATTCCAAATCGTTGCCGAAACGCGCGTGAATAATGCGCCTCACTGGCAAAACCCCAAGCATAGGCGATATCACAAATACGCCTGTTCGAAAATTTGTCAGACAATAACTCATGTGCACTGCGTCGTAATCGCCTTTCCTGAATATATGCCCGAATACCGCCTATTGGCTCAAAAAGTCTGTAAAGTGCCGAACGTGAATGTTTTAGAGAGGCGCAAAGCCTATCAACATTAATGTTGCGTTGAAGATTGTTCTCGATTTCTAACTTTGCCTGTGCAAGCAGGCTGGATGCCACCGCTGCGCCGCCGTCAGGGATACGCTCAAGCGACCCGTTGAGTGCACTGGCAACCAAATGCACAGTTGGCTGTATCAGTTGCTGCGCCTCTTCCTCAGTCATGCCACCCAGCAGGTTGAACGCGGTTTTCATGTGATTGACCACCAATGTTGTCAGTGGTGACCCTCCCTTGAGTACCCGACCCGCCTGGCTGTCTGGATCGGACAAAAGTGGTGTCAACATGTGTCGCGGAATTACCAGAGAGCGCTGCGTGAACGCGGTTGTCGTTGCTTCATGCTTGTCTGCCATGTCCAGAATCAGGAGATCCCCTGGATTACAACAGACCGTTGCTGACCCGTGTGCGATTTCCTGGGTGCCGCTCAAATGCGTCTGCACGACATAATAATCCAGATTGTCACGAGCAACCCTTAATGGCGGACGCTCAAAACGTTGCGCGTGGGTGCTGCACCCGGAGAACATAAACTGGTTGTCGATCAGGAAGCTGGCAACGGTGGTATGGCATCTTGAGCTGATGCTTTGAGGTGATGGAGTCACATCAAAAAGCGTATCAATGCTCTCTTCCCAGACCCCGAGCTGCTGATCAGGACAAAGATACTGAGTGGTAAAAAGGGATTTCTGCAGGGCGCTCATCAGTGAGTAGCAATTTTTCTGATTAGATTTCAAGAGACTTTAGAACATTCTCGTTCGCAGATCAAATCCTGGGACGTACAGTCAGAGTTTTTGGGACGTATAGTCAAAGCCGCGAGGCCAGAATTGGATACCATCCATCCACGCGAATTCAGCCTCATCGCTCAATCTATCGACACGGTCGAATAACCTTATTCCAGGAGACACTCTAAACGTGAGCAATAAGAATAAAGGCAATAGCGCCGGCAACAACACCGGTACTTCGGACAAACTCAACGGCCGCAATAGCAACGACATCCTGGATGGCACAGCTCTTGACGAAACAGTGGACGGCAAGGCGGGCGACGACACGGTTTCAAGCGGTGGGGGCGATGACTGGGTCAAAGGTGGTTCAGGTAACGACAAGCTGGTCTACACCGTTGGGCTCAATGTTGGTGCAACCGATCTCTACGATGGAGGCTCTGGCAGCAATATTCTAGAGCTCAGGATGACCCGGGATGAGTGGATGCGTGATGATATCCAGGCCGATGTTGCCGGATATCTGGCCTTTCTGGACTCCGCAGCCCCTAATGCAAAAGGCAAAAACAACAGCTCGGGCTATGAGTTCACGTCGCTGGGCATGACTGCGCGTCGTATGCAGAGCCTGGAGGTTCTGGTTGATGGTGTCGCTCAGGATCCGCGAGACGATATCATCGTGGCTAATAATGTTTCCCGGACAACCCTTACAGAGCACAGCATTGTCACTGGCAATGTGGTGGCTAACGACGATGTGCCGGATTTGGTGCGCGAGGTCACGCTGGTCCAGGGGCCCGCGCAAGGAAGCCTGTCGCTGACCTCTGATGGCAGTTTTTCATACGACCCGGGCATGGAATTTGACTATCTGGCGGAAGGTGAAACTGCGCAGGTTGAATTCACCTACCAGGTGACTGACGCAGACCGGGACACCGCCACGGCCGTGGTAAGCATCACCATAACCGGCACCAACGATGGCCCAGTGGCCAATGTCGATACCGGCACCACGGATGAGAATGCTGTTTTGCGGGTGGATGTACTTGCTAACGACACGGATGTTGATGCCAGCGATACCCATATCGTCACTGCGGCAACCATCGCTGCCGGTCTGGGCGTCGTCGCCATTGTTGATAACAAAGTTGAATGGACTCCTGGCACGGACTATGACTACCTGGCCGTGGGTGAATCCGCCACAGTCGAAATTAACTACACCATGGAAGACAATAACGGCGCCGAGGACTCCTCTGTGCTGACTATCACTGTGACCGGCAGCAACGATGGCCCAGTAGCCAACGTCGACACCGGCACCACCGATGAAAACGCGTCACTACTGGTGGATGTGCTGGCCAACGACACCGACGTTGATGACAGTGACACCCATACCGTGATTGCTGCCACCATTGTCTCCGGCCTGGGTATAGCGGCCATCGTAAACAATCAGGTGCAATGGACCCCCGGCACGGATTACGACTACCTGGCGTTGAATGAATCCGCGACCGTTGAAATCAACTACACCATCAAGGACAACAACGGTGCCGAGGCGTCATCAACACTGGCCCTCACCGTGACCGGCAGCAACGATGGCCCGGTGGCCAACGTCGACACCGGCACCACCGATGAGAACGGTGCGTTGTTAGTGGATGTGCTGGCCAACGACACCGATATCGATGCCAGCGATACCCATACCGTCACCGCCGCCACTATCGCCGCCGGCCTGGGTGTTGTTGCTATTGTTGATAACAAGGTCGAATGGTCCCCCGGCGCCGATTATGACTACCTGGCCGTGGGTGAATCCGCCAAAGTCGAAATTAGCTACACCATGGAAGACAACAACGGCGCCGAGGATTCATCAACACTAACTATCACCGTGACCGGCAGCAACGATGGCCCGGTAGCCAACGTCGACACCGGCACCACCGATGAAAACGCGTCACTACTGGTGGATGTGCTGGCCAACGACACCGACGTTGATGACAGTGACACCCATACCGTGATTGCTGCCACCATTGTCTCCGGCCTGGGTATAGCGGCCGTCGTAAACAATCAGGTGCAATGGACCCCCGGAACGGATTACGACTACCTGGCCGTGGGTGAATCCGCCAAAGTCGAAATTAGCTACACCATGGAAGACAACAACGGCGCCGAGGATTCATCAACACTAACTATCACCGTGACCGGCAGCAACGATGCACCAACGGTGGATTATGCACTGTCACGCACAGCCAGTGAGGAAGATACGGTATTTACCGTTGATTTACTGGAAAGCGCCGCGGATCTGGACAATGGTGCCGTGTTGAGTGTCAGTGATCTGAGTGTTGCCGATGGCAAAGGCGGCTGGACGCTCAACGAAAACCAGCTGGTTATCGACCCGCACCATTTTGATGAGCTGAACACCGGTGACCTGGAGACACTAAACGTTAGTTATAAAGTTACCGACGAAAAAGGTGCAAGCGTCGATCAGACACTGGCGATAAACATCGAAGGATTTACGGACGCACCATCGCTGGCCGCCATTGCAACTGCAGGCACGGCAGTTAACGAACTGCAGGTCAAAATCGCCAGTCAGCCAGCCAATGACGAGCGTGTTGTACTATCGTTCACCAATCTACCAGTGGGCGCCCGGGTGCTTGACGCTGCGCGTGCTGATGTGACGGGTGGTGTGAATAATTTTGCCGGTACACACAATTTCTTTGTGGTGTTACCGCCGGAAGCTGACGCCGACTTCGATTTTGGCATGACCGTAACAGGGTTCAGGGCAGATGGCTCGGAAATTGGTTCCACTTCTGGTGCGATTGACTTCATTTATGATCATACGCAACTGAATAACCAGGTGACTTTTTCTTCTGAAGACCAGGGTATCTGGGCCTCAGGCGATGCACCCATGGTGCAGTGGCACGAATACATTCCGATCATTGGTGGTAAAACCAAGGCCTGGAATACCGCTACCAAAGCATGGGAAGCCACCGACGAAGCTCCCTGGACCAGCGGTAGTTTTAGCCTGTTCAGTGCTGAAGTCAGTGCTGAACAGGCAAAGAATATTGCCTTGGCAGGTGCCCAGGCCACATTGGATGCGGCAGAAGACACATTCAATGACACAGCCTATGCAATTGACTCGGCCGTGCAGTCAACGTACAACGCGGCAGTTTCGGCATTCGGTACAGCTCTGACTACCGCAGGAAACGTTTTTCAGGCAGCAACTAGCAAAGCGCAAGAGGTTTTTGATACTGCGATAAACGGCATCAGTCAGGTTGCAGAGGATGTCGCTATTGCCACATACAATGCGGCTGTCAACGCAGCAGCGGCCGTACGCGACGGTGCCATCGCTACCTTCGGATGGCTTGGCGGCTGGGTATCGAATTCGGCATGGGCTGTTTACAATGAAGTCGTGAATGCGGCGGCCGCCGCAAAGGAGGCTGCTTTGGCTGGTGTGAATTGGTCGGCAGAGAAGATTGCGGAAGCGGCTCAGGTTACCTACGATGCCGCCATCGCGGCAGCAAACTGGGCCTCAGAACGGGCGATAGAGGCTGCGAATGCTACCTTTGCAGCGGCCGAAAACGTTTACAACACGGCAAAGCAGGCTGTTTTTGATGCTGCGAAGGCGATATTTGATACTGCACAATTGGCGTTTGATGTGGCTTCAGCAGCACTTGACACTGTTCAGGGTAAAACAAGTTTAGATATCAACGCTGATATGTACGCCGAAGTGGGCCTGCAGATTGATTTTGTGCTGGATTCTGGCTCCGTGGATACCGAGGTGCAATACGATGTCGCCTCAACACTGCAACACAACCGCACCAGCGATGTATTGATGATCACACCGCACCTGGTCAATCAGACCACCGGTGAGGCAGTGGCCTTTGAAACCATCAGCCCGAACGCCTCGCTCAAAGCTGCTCTGCTATATGATGTCGGTGCCAACCTGAATGTTCTGCTTGACAGTAACCTGGTCATTGGCAACACCGTAATCTGGGATATTTCTCAGGGCGAGGGGCCTATCAATATTGGTACATCTGTCACCACTGGCGGCTGGGCTGAGGACTTTGAAAACCTGAAAGATGACATCGAGGATCTGGCAGGTGATTTGAATCTGGAGGGTATTTCAGTAGGTGAGTTGGTGCTGATAGATATCAACACCGCAGAACTTGACCAGTTTGAAGTGCCATTTATCGGCACGTTAACAGAAGATATTGTTTCAATTGAACTGGGTGTGCCAACGGTGCAAACACAAGGCAAAGCTGCTGCCTATAGTCCCTCATATTATGCTGAAGGTGGCCTGGTTGCGGTGGACCTGGGTGAGATCGTCGGTTCAGTCATGAATCTGCTAAATGCCAGGCTGGACTTTAGTCCCGAACTGCGAGAGCAACTGAATCTGGGCAGTTTGCAGGAAGCCGAATCCTTTGCCGCCGCTGTCAGTCTGCTGGGCGAAGCGTTTCTGGGCACACTGTTTTCCGCTCTGGATGGTCAGTCAGAAAACACGCCGGTATTCCTGCTGGATGCCACTGATGAGACCAGCAGTTCACTGTTGCACCTGAACTTATTTCCGGATTCAGTGATGGGGAATACGGTAACCGCAGATACCGGCAAATTTGGTTTCTTTACGTCCTATGGTGAGAGCAACGATCTGGTTAGAGTAACTATTGATATCGACCAGGCGGTTGCGGTTATAGTCAACAAGATTATAGAAGCCGCGGCAGCCACCGCGAGTTCGGGTTCAACGGTATCTTTCCTGCAAGCCTTGCCGGATATTAACCCGCTGGATCTGTCGTTTGGGCTGGAAGAAATACTCAAGGCCATTGAAGCTCCGCAATCAACGATCGACCAGATGACCAAGTACTTTGACCTTAATGTTGGTTTTGAAGCGGCAGATCTCGATGTCTACTCCGCCATCAAGTTCTCGCAAGAGTTTACCCTGTCACTGGATGATGTTGAGTACCAGGTCACCCTGGAAGATGGCGCGCAATACCTGTTTGCTGCTAATACCGAGGGCAGTCTGGTTATCGAAAATGCCAGTCAGCATGATGCCGATGGTAATGGTGTGGTGGACTACCAGATGAACATGGTGCCCAAGGCCATGTTCTCCAATGATACAGAGATCGGTCTGGAGATCGGGTATGTACTGGACTTCCTGAAGGCATCACTGGCGGCAGATCTGATGCTGCCGCTTGATGACCTGCTGGACATAGAAGGCTTGCCCGCCATTCCGCTCAACCTTGCAGATGTCAATCTTGGGCCGCTACTGCGACTTCAGGGTGATCTGGACCTGGCAAGCGCGGATATATTCGAGTCGCGCTTTGACTTTAATCTGGGCTCGGCGGACGTCGATGGTGGTTTTGACACGGTAGATGAACAGCTGGTAACCCTGGTCGGCGTCATGCCTGCCTGATGCAACTGCGGTTGAGAGTCGATAGAGGTGAAGTTACAAGCCTCTGTCGGCTCACAGGCGCAGGGTCTGCATCAGCCACTGACCGTAATCGATATCTCCAAGATCTGCGGAATCGACACCATTCTCCACCGGGAACATAGCCAATCGACTGGCTCTGGCTTCGCCAGGTGTCATACCAAAGCGGGTTCGAAATGCTCGTGAATAATGGGCCTCGCTGACAAATCCCCAGGTATAGGCGATATCACATATTCGTTTGCTGGCACCCTGGGCGGACAACAGCTCCTCCGCGCTTCGTCGGAGCCGGCGCTCCTGTATGTAGGCGCGAACACCCCCCACGGGCTCGAATAACCGATAGAGGGTAGCGCGCGAGTGGTTCAACGAGGCACTGAGTTTGCCAATGCTTATATCATGTTGCAGATTTTTTTCGATCACAGCTTTGGCGTGCATCAGAAGACCGGCCGAGACCGCGGCGCCGCCGTCAGGTACCTGGTCTATTGAGCCATTGAGGGCACTGGCAACCAGCAGCAATGTTGGTTGAACGACCTGCGACGCTTCCATATCGTTCAGGGACTCAGCGATGTCGAAAACTGCCTGCATATGATTGACAACCAGTTTTGCCAGTGGCGAGTCACCTCTCAGCACCCTCCCGCCCTGATCGTCTGGATTGACTAACAGCGGCGCTAACAAGTGTCGCGGGACTACCAGTGAACGTTGCGCAGAGTCTGTTGCGGTCGCCTCATAGCTGATCGCCAGATCCAGAATAATCAAATCTCCCGGTTTGCAGGTGTTGGTCTTTCCCCCATGATGAAGTTCCTGCTCGCCACTCAAATGCGTCTGAATAGCGTAGCTATCCAGACCATCGCTGGCTATCTTCAGGGGCGTACGCTTGAAGCGCTGTGCGTAACTGGTACAACCGGAAAATAAAAGTTTATTATCAACCAGATAGCTGCTGACAGTATTATGGACGTCGATATTGATGGACTTCGCGGCGGGCGATATCTCAAACATCGGACCGATGTTTTTCTTCCAGGCAGATAGTCGCTTTTCAGGGCTGAGATGCCGGGTACTAAACGTTGATTTTTTGACAGAACTCATTTGCTCGCGCTCTTCGCCGCTCTGAAGATATTGTATTTACAGACGTAAGGTCTGGGTCAGCCACTGTCCGTAATTGAGATCTCCAATTTCCGCCAGTTCAACACCATTTTCCACCGGAAACATCGCCAGTCGACCGGCTCTGGCTTCGCCGGGTGTCATGCCAAAGCGGGTACGAAATGCCCGTGAATAATGCGCTTCGCTGGCAAATCCCCAGGTGTAGGCGATATCACATATTCTTTTGTTGACACCCTGCCCGGATAACAGGTCTTCCGCACTTCGTCTTAACCGACGTTCCTGTACGTATGCGCGGACACCTCCTTCCGGCTCGAACAAACGATAGAGCGTAGCACGCGAATGGTTCAGTGCAGCACTGAGCTTGCCTATGCTGATATTGCGTTGCAAATTATTTTCAATCTCGGCCTTGGCATGTGCCAGAAGGCTGGTTGAAATGGCTGTGCCGCCACCCGGTATGTGATCTACAGAGCCATTGAGGGCGCCGGCGACCAGCTGCACGGTTGGTTGAATGATTTGTGACGCCTCCATCTCGCTCATGGAATCTATTACGTCAAAAACGGCTTTTATATGGTTGACGACAAGTGTTGCCAGAGGTGAATCACTTCGCAGCACCCGCCCGCCCTGACCGTCCGGATTCACCAACAGTGGTGATAACATGTGTCGCGGAATCATCAATGAACACTGCGTAGAGTCTGTTGCAGTTGCCTCATAACTGTCCGCCAGATCCAGAACTATCAAATCGCCCGGTTCGCAGGTCGTGGTTTTGCCTCCATGGCGTAGCGTCTGCTTGCCACGCCGGTGTGTCTGCAATACATAATTATCCAGACCGTCGCGGGCCACCTTTAAGGGTGTGCGCGCAAATCGCTGTGCGTGTTTGGTGCAGCCCGAAAACATGATCTGATTGTCAATCAGATAGCTGGTGATGCTGTTGTGGTCGCCGGTATTGGTGATTTCCGACGCTGGCGTGATTTCAAACATTGGGCAGATGTTCATCTGCCAGGCAGGCAACCGAAGTTCCGGGCTTAAATGCCGCGTGGTAAAGGTGGATTTGTTAACAGAGCTCATCAGACCATTCTTTCAGCTGCTTTTGGGACCGTCTACGAACCTTAGACCATTACAGTTCCCAGATCAAACCATCTGAGACATACAGTCAATGCTTTTGAGACATACGGTCAAACCCCGAGAGAACAGAATGGGTAGTATTCAAGGCATCTCAATTCAGCCGCAATGCTGAGCCCTTCCATTCGGTCAACGACCCCTTATTTCCGGAGATACCTCAATCGTGAGCAAAAATAAAAATGCCAATAACAAAAGCAACGGCAGCAACAAAAAAAGTCCCTCAGACAAGCTGTTCGGTCGCAATGGCAACGATCTCCTGGTAGGCACCTCAGCCGATGAAACAGTGGACGGCAAGTCCGGTGATGACACCGTGTCCGGCGGTGGTGGTAACGACTGGGTCAAAGGCGGCTCGGGCGATGACCGGCTGGTCTATACGGTTGGGCTCAATGAAGGCGCCACCGATGACTATGATGGCGGCTCAGGTACCAATATTCTGGAACTGAGAATGACCCGCGATGAGTGGATGCGCGATGACATCCAGGCAGATGTGGCCGGATATCTGGCTTTTATCTCCTCCACAGCGCCCAATGCCAAAGGCAAAAACAACAGCTCAGGTTACGAGTTCACGTCGCTGGGTCTGACCGCGCGTCGCACGCAAAGTCTGGAAATCTTTGTTGATGGCGTTGCTCAGGATCCCCGAGACGAGGAGATCATAGCAAACAACGTGTCCCAGACTACGTTGACTGAGCACAGCATCGTCACCGGCAACGTCACCGACAACGATGATGTGCCGGATCTGGTGCGAGAGGTCACCTTGATCCAGGGGCCCGCGAAAGGTGACCTGGCACTGGCCCCAGACGGCAGCTTCTCGTACGACCCGGGCATGGAATTTGACTATCTGGCAGAAGGTGAAACTGCGCAGGTTGAATTCACCTACCAGGTGACTGACGCAGACCGGGACGCCGCCACGGCCGTGGTAAGCATCACCATAACCGGTACCAACGATGCCCCGGTGGCTAATGTTGATACGGGTACCACCGATGAGAATGCTGTATTGCTGGTGGAGGTGCTGGCCAATGACACTGATGTGGATATCAAGGATACAAAGACAGTTACCGCCGTTTCCATTGCATCAGGGTTGGGTATCGCTGCGATAGTCAATAATCAGGTGCGTTGGACCCCCGGCTCTGACTATGATTACCTGGCGCTGGATCAGGAAGCCACGGTCAAAATTGACTACACGATGGCAGACAACAATGGCGCTGAAGACTCGTCTCAGCTCACCATTACCGTGACCGGCAGCAACGACAAGCCGACCGTGGAGTACTCGCTGGAGCGCACAGTCAGTGAAGAAGATGATCCGCTGATTATTGATTTGCTGGAAAGCGCAGCGGACGTGGACCAGGGCTCGGTATTGAGTGTCAGTGACCTCGGCGTCGCCGGTGACAAAGGCGGCTGGCAGCTGCAAGGCAACAAGTTGTATTTTGATCCCGACTTCTATGACGACCTGAATACTGGTGATCTTGAGACGCTTGATGTCAGTTATAAGGTTACCGATGAGCACGGCGCAATCGTCGATCAGACGCTGCAGCTCAATGTCGAAGGTTTTACCGATGCGCCTTCGTTGGCGGCGAGTGCCTCTGCAGGCGCTGAAGTCAACGAGCTTAAAGTCAAGATTGCCAGTCAACCTGCTAAAGATGAAACGGTCGTTCTTACCTTCACCAACTTGCCAGTCGGCGCACGTGTGCTTAATGCTGCAGGCATTGACGTTACTGCGGGGGTCCACGATTTTGTGGGTGTGCATGATTTTGTAGTGGTGGTGCCGCCCAATGTCGACGCTGATTTCGATTTTGGCATGACCGTGACCGGCTTGAATCCGGATGGTTCCGAGATTGCCGCGACCACCGGCACAATCGACTTTGTCTATGATCATGACAGCGATTCGGACCAGGTCATATTCAGTTCACAGAATCAGGGTATATGGGCTTCGGGTCCGGCGCCGATGGTGCAGTGGAACGAGTATGTGCCGATTATTGGTGGCAAGGCAAAGAACTGGAATGCGCAAACCGAGGCGTGGGAAGATACCGGAGTAGCGCCCTGGACCAGCGGCGAATTCTCGCTGGTTTCTACCCGCATTTCGGCAGAGGATGCGATTAACGTGGCCTTGACTCTCCCCAGGGAGGTTCTTGCTACCGCAAAATCGGCATTCAACACAACTGTGCAGGCGGCGCAAACCGTACTCAATGGCGCCTGGAATATATACCTGGAGGCTGCTGCTGCAGCCAACAGCGCTTTCAACACGGCGTCGCAGGCAGCCTGGGATGTGTTTAATGCCACCGTTGGTGCTGCCGCACAAGCCACCATAGATGCGGCATACGCTACGTACAACACGGCAAGAGACGCTGCTGCCGGTATCAGGGATGCTGCACTGGTGGCAGATTTCCTGGACATCGCCACAGGTGCGATCTGGAGCGCCTACTATGCTGCGGAGTCAGTGGCGCGGGGCACACTCAATGTGGCGCTCGATGCCGTCGAAGGCCTTGAAGCGGGTGCCCGAACCGTGCTTAACGAAGCCATTGCTGGGGCTCGCGTCATCAAGGACGGGGCTATTGAGGCAGCTAATACAGCGTTTCAGGCTGCCAGAGATGTGTTTGATCTGGCCAAACAGGGAGCTCAGGAGGTCCTTGGTCTTGCCCAGGACGTGTACGACGATGTCGAAACTGAATTGAACAAGGTGCAAGGAGAGACCAGTCTCGACGTTAAAGCCGACCTCTATGGTGAGGTTGGTCTGCAGGTCAATTTTGTACTTGATTCCGGGTCGGTTGATACGCAAGTGCAGTACGATGTGTCATCGTCACTGCAGCATAACCGAACCACGGATACATTACTGATCACACCACATCTGGTTAATCAGACCACAGGTGATGCAGTTGCGTTTGACACCATCAGCCCCAATGCTTCACTGAAAGCCGTGCTGAACTACGACGTGGGTGCCAAACTTAAGGTCCTGCTCGACAGTAATCTGGTTATCGACGGAGAGGCCCTTTGGGATATTACGCCTGGCGCTGGCCCCATTAGTCTGTCGCCGCAGGTTTCCACCGGCGGCTGGGGCGACGACCTGGCCAATCTGAGCGATGAAGAGATAGCGAGTGTAACGGAAGAGGAAGAAATAAATCTGGAAAGTTTCTCGGAAGGAGAATTGGTATTGATCGACCTTAACACCAAGGATGTCGGTCAGATTAAAATACCCGTCGAATCATTTACGGAAGACATTTTCTCTCTGCAAGTGGGCATTCCAACCATAGAAACGCAAGGCAAGGCGGATGATTTTGATCCGGCATTTTTTGAAGAAGGCGGCCTGGTCGCTGTCGACTTTGATGAACTTGCCGCAACGGTGTTGAACCTGGTGAATGCCAGACTGGACTTCAGTCCCGAACTCAGGGAGCAACAGCCCAATCTGCGCAGTCTGCAGGATACCGAATCATTTGCCGACACCGTGGCACTGGTGGGCGAGGCATTGCTCGGCACGCTTTATGATGCGCTGGACGGACAGTCCAAGAAAACACCAATTTTTCTGCTGGATGCCAGGGATCAGACCAATGACGCCTTTGTGCATCTCAATGTGATTCCGGACTCGGTTATGGGCGATACCTTAGCAGAGGACACCGGCAAGATTGGCTTCTTTACTGCTTATGGTGAGAGTAATGACTTGGTTAAAGTGACTCTCGATGTTGATCAGGCGGTTGCCGTCATCATCAATAAAATTGTTGAAGCCATACTGGGTGTGGTCAGCGGTGGCGCCACGGTCAAGCCCTTGCAGACCCTCGATGACATTAACCCGCTGGATCTGTCGTTTGGTCTGGAGGACATGCTGAAGGTTGTTGAAGTACCTCAACCCACGATTGACGAACTGAAAAAATACTTCGATATGACCGTTGGGTTTGAAGCAGCCGACTTAGATATCTATTCGGCCTACAACTTCTCCCAGGAATTCACGCTGTCCATCGATGAAGTCCAGTACGTCGCTACCATGGAGGACGATACCCAATACATCTTTGCTGCCAACGACGACAGCGGCTTGCGTATTGAAAATGCCAGCAGGCACGACGAGAACGGTGACGGTATTGTGAGCTACGATATCTCACTGGCGCCGGAGGCCATGTTCTCCAATGATACCGAGATCGGCCTGACCGTTGGTTATGTGCTGGACTTCCTGCAAGCTTCGATGAAGGCGGATCTGAAGTTTCCACTGGAGGAGTATCTCGGCATATCCGGACTGTCACCGGTGTCACTGAATATGGTCGATGTCAAATTGGGGCCGCTGCTGCGTATTCAGGGTGACCTTGATCTGGCGAGCGCGGATATATTCGAGTCGCGCTTTGACTTTGATATCGGTACAGCGGAAATCAACGGAGACTATGCAGTCACTGATGAGCAGCTGGTGACTCTGGTTGGCGTGATGCCAGCCTGACCGGCGATGATTGATGGGTATCAGGCAGTAGTGAGCCAACAAAGCCGGCTAATTGGCTTCATTCGGCTCACCGGCATACTCAAGGCCCAGTTCGTGACGCTTTGATTCGACCCAGATCAGAAACTCCAGGTTCACTTCCTTGGAGGTTTTGCCCTGGGTTGAGATGGGCTTACCAACAATCAACTTGATGGTACCGGGATTTTTCCGCGTGCTGCCGGCAGGCCAGTGCTTGCCGGCATTATGCAGCACCGGAACAATCTCGGTTTCGGTTGCTACGGCCAGCTGCGCGCCGCCTCTGGAAAACTTGCCCAACTTGCCGGTGGGCGCTCGAGTGCCCTCCGGGAATACCAATACCGACGCGCCTTCCTGCAATCTTTCGGCGCCCTGTTTCAGCAATGATTTGCCGGCCTCCCGGGGTTTGCTGCGATCAATTGCGATGGGTCTTTGCAAGCGCAGCGCCCAGCCCCAGAACGGAATCTCCAGCAGTTCTTTCTTGAGAATGGGGCACACCGGCGTGAACAACTGGTACAGAAAAATGGTTTCCCAGGTGCTTTGGTGATTACTGAAAATGATGACCGGGTGATCGGGTATATTCTCCGCACCTTCTATTTCGTAACGCACATTGCTGGTGATGCGAAGCCAGCCAATCACCAGCCGACACCACAGAGCGTAAAGATAATAACGACGCCGCGGTGGCAGCAGCCAGAACAGGGAAATGATCAGCACTGAGATGATAAATGTCAGGCCGGCATAACCCAGGAAAAACAGTACTGAGCGAATCTTGTTGATCATTGAGAATCTGAATCCAATAACGTGTTGACGAACGACGCCAGGTCGGCATGCACCGGTGTATCGCAAAGCTCATCGGGCAGACCGGCGTCCGCCGTCGCGGTGCCATTGCCGGTAAGCACCAGTACGGGCTGACAACCAGCACTTTTTGCTGCCTGCAGATCCCGCAAACTGTCGCCGACGAAAGGTGCATCGATCACTGATACTTCAAGTTCGGTGGCAATTCGATGGATCAATCCGGGCAGTGGTTTGCGGCACAGGCAACCGTCATCCGGACCATGCGGACAATAAAAGAATCCGCTGATAATGCCACCGGCCTCTTCCACCCAGTCATTGATGGTATGGTGAATCCCGGCGAGTGCGTATTCGTCGAACAACCGGCGGGCAATTCCCGACTGATTGGTCGCTACTGCAATCTGATAACCGGCCCTGCTCAGGCGGGCAATGGCCTCAATGCTACCGGGTATTGCGATGCATTCGTCGGCGGATTTGACGAACGTATCGGAGTCCTCATTGATGACGCCGTCACGATCAAGAATAATCAGCCTGCTCATGTGCTCATGCCGTGTGCAGGCAGGAGATATCAGCGACCTGCAGGAACAATGTACGCAGTTCTCGCAACAGGGCCAGACGATTTTGACGCACGCCGTCGTCGTCCGCCATCACCAGCACGTCATCAAAAAACGTATCCACGACAGTGCGCATACCGGCCAGCGCTTCCAGCCCTTTGGCGTAGTCGCGCTGTTTGAACAGCGGCGCGACGGTCTGTGCCATACGTCCGAGCTCTTCCGCCAACGCAATTTCCGCCGCTTCAGTGAGCAGTGCCTTGTCAACAGAGTCGGCAATCGCACCCTCTTGTTTCTGCAGAATGTTGGAGACACGCTTATTGGCCGCTGCCAATGCCCCGCTTTCCGGCAGTTTGCTGAACTGCTGCACTGCGGCAACCCGCAAGGAAAAATCCAGTGGTTTTGCCGGCTTAAGTTCCATCACCGACTGGAAAACTTCGGGCGACACGCCATCACCGGTATACCAGGCGCGGAAGCGTTCCAGCATGAATTCGAAGACCTGCGTCTGTGTGTCGTCAGGCACTACCAGGCCTTGTTCCGTGTACGCTGTCAGTGCCTGACCGATGGCATTGTTCAGATCAAGATCAAGAGACTTTTCCACCAAAATGCGCAATACACCCAGCGCCGCGCGGCGCAGGGCAAACGGATCTTTGGAGCCGGTGGGTGGCTGCCCGATGGCGAACAGACCACAAATGGTATCAAGTTTTTCGGCGACAGCCAGCACCGCACCGGTATCGCTGGCAGGCACGGCGTCACCGGCAAAACGTGGCTGGTACTGTTCGGTAATGGCGTGCGCGACTTCGCTGGACTCTTTATCGTGCAGCGCGTAGTAGTGCCCCATTATGCCTTGCAGTTCGGGGAACTCGGCCACCATATGGCTGACCAGATCGCATTTGCCCAGCAGCGCCGCTCGTTCGCAATGCGCCGGATCAATACTCAGGGCCTGGGCGATATTGCTGGCAAGTGCTGCGACCCGGCGCGATTTCTGTTCAACGGTGCCCAGTTGCTGCTGGAACACAATGCTGCCCAGCTGTTCAAGTCGTGACGCCAGCGTCAGTTTGCGATCGCTTTCAAAAAAGAACGCTGCATCTGCCAGCCGCGGACGGATAACCCGCTCATTACCGGCGATGACCTGCGCCGGGTCTTTGCTTTCAAGATTGGCGACGGCCACAAAATTGGGCAGCATCCTGCCTGCCTTGTCCAGCACGTAAAAGGTTTTTTGGTGATTCTTCATCGAAGAAATCAGGGCTTCGGGCGGTACCGACAGGAAATGTTCATCAAAGCGGCCGGTCAGCGCAACCGGCCATTCCACCATGCTGGTGACTTCTTCCAGTAGGTCTTCGTCAATGCGAACGTCGGCATTCAGGGCAGTACCTTGTGCCTCCACCAGCGCACGTACTTTTTTCTTGCGGTCTTCGTAATCTGCAATGACATAACCCGGGTTCAGCAGCTTGCCTTCGTATTCTGCCGGAGCGTCGAGCGTGATGTCGGTACCGCAATGGAAACGATGACCCTGGGTGATGCGGCCACTCTTGATGCCAAACAATTCAGTGTCGATGACATCGTCACCGAACAGCATGACCAGCCAGTAGACCGGCCGGACAAACTCATCGCGGGTACTGCCCCAGCGCATCTTGCGCGGAATCGGCAGTTTTGCCAACGAGGCAGACACGATATCGGGCAACAGCGTTTGCGTCGGTTCACCAGCCTTGTCGGCCCGAAACACCAGCTTCTCCACACCGTCCTTGTCTACCGTTTCAAGCGCGTCTACTGCTACGCCACAGGAGCGTGCAAAACCTGAGGCAGCCGGGGTGGGATTGCCGTCTTTGTCATAGGCAGCTTTAACGGCCGGTCCAAACCGCTCAACTTTGGTGTCGGCCTGTTTTATTGCCAGGCCCTCAACACGGGCGGCCAGCCGACGCGGACTGGTGAAGGCCTTGATTGCGCTATAGCTGAGGCCGGCACTGTCCAGCCCTGCCTGCAAACCGGCGATGAATGCATCCGACAAACCGCGCAAGGCTTTGGGCGGCAGTTCTGCACAACCAATTTCTACTAAAAAATCTTTGTGTGTCTCTTTGTTTTCTTGAGTTTGGCTCATGGTGTCAGTTGGCAACGCTGTCGGTAAAATAAATGAAAGGTGGCTCAGCTTTTCAGGGCTGCTTCGCGCAAGGCGGCAGGCGCCAGCGGGAAACCGAGTTTACGCCGGCTTTCGTAATAGGCTTCGGCGACCTGGCGAGACAGGGTTCGGACCCGCAGGATAAAACGCTGCCGCTCTGTCACCGAGATCGCCTGGCGGGCATCCAGCAGGTTGAAATAGTGGGATGCTTTTAACACCTGCTCGTAAGCCGGCAATGCCAGCCCTTTTTCAATCAGGGCAGAGCACTGGGATTCGCATTCGTCAAAGCTGGCAAACAATGCGTCCACATTGGCATGCTCAAAGTTATAAGCAGACATTTCCACTTCGTTCTGATGGAATACATCGCCGTAAGTCACCACGCCATTGGGGCCTTCAGTCCAGACCAGATCGTACAGGCTGTCCACGCCCTGCAGGTACATGGCAATGCGTTCAAGGCCATAAGTGATTTCACCGCTGACCGGGAAACATTCGATACCGCCGACCTGCTGGAAATAGGTGAACTGGGTCACTTCCATGCCGTTGAGCCAGACTTCCCAGCCCAGGCCCCAGGCGCCAAGGGTTGGTGATTCCCAGTTATCTTCGACAAACCGGATGTCATGTACGGTCGGATCGATACCCAGGTGTTTCAGGGACTCTATGTACAGGTCCTGAATATCCGGTGGTGAAGGTTTGAGGATGACCTGAAACTGATAGTAGTGCTGCAGACGGTTGGGGTTTTCACCGTAGCGGCCATCGGTGGGCCGTCGGCTGGGCTGCACATAGGCCGTGCGCCAGCTCTCCGGGCCAATCGAACGCAGGAATGTGGCCGGGTGAAAGGTACCGGCACCGACTTCCAGATCCAGTGGCTGCAATACAACACAGCCCTGTCTGGCCCAGAATTCCTGAAGCGCCAGGATCAGACCCTGAAAGGTTTTTACATCGGCAATAGCCGGACTCTGCGCGGACAAGACACACCCCAAATACAATCGGTTGAAAAGCCGCAATTATGCGGGATTAGGCAGTTAATATCTACTGCGCTAAAATGGCCACTGATATTCAAACCGCCATTCTGCGAGGCCTTGCTCATCGAAACCGTCAAGACGTTCATTGTAAAAAGCCTGTTGCGGCTGTTGTCGTGGATCCCCTTGCCGCTTCTGCACAGGCTGGCCGGGTTAATCGGTGCGCTGGTGTATGTTTTGCCCACGGAAACCCGCCGGGTGACGCTGATCAATCTGCAACGGGTATTTCCGGAGCTTGCTCTTGACGAACGTAAACGCCTGGCCAGGCGCAGTATCCAGGAAACCCTCAAGGCTGGCTTCGAGCTGGGGCATATGTGGTATGGCAGCGTTGAGCATGCCATGAGCCTGATCAAAGGCATTCAGGGCAAAGAATATATCGACGACGCCCTGGCCAGCGGGCGCAGCATCATTTATTGCTCGCCGCACCTGGGCAATTGGGAATTGATGGGCTTGTATGTATCAACGCTGGCGCCGCTGACGACCTTATACAAACCGCCCAAACTGACCGGCCTGAATGACCTGATTGCCGATGCCCGCGCGCGGGCCGGCGCGGATCTTGTCGCTACCGATCGCGCGGGTGTGGTGAAACTGACCCGGGCGCTGCAGCAGGGTGCGTCAACCGGTATTCTGCCCGATCAGCAACCCCGCGAAGGAGGCGTGTTTGCGCCGTTCTTTGGTCATCAGGCCTACACCATGACGCTGGTGTCCAAGCTGGCCGCGCGCAGCAACGCCGTTGTGCTGTTTACCTTCGCCAGGCGTCTGCCCGGCGGCACCGGTTTTGAACTGATCTGCATGCCGGCCGATGCCGACATCGCGCATGCAGATTCCAGTCAGGCCGCTGCAGCGCTCAACCGGTCCGTGGAAGCCTGTGTCAGGCTGGCGCCCGAGCAATACCAGTGGGAGTACAAGCGCTTTCGCAAACGGCCGACAGACGAGACCGAGCCGTTTTATTGAGTTCGGGTAACGATCAGCGGCGCCAGAACATGGGCATGAACAGCACCAGCAGGGTGAAGATCTCCAGTCGCCCCAGCAGCATGGCCAGACACAGTACCCATTTCGCAGTATTGCCGATATCGGCATAGTTGCTGGCGACGCCTTCCAGGCCCGGCCCCAGATTATTCAGGCTGGCGCCGACTGCGCTGAATGCGGTGACCACTTCCAGGTCCAGCGCCAGCAAAACGATCAACAGAACCAGATACACCAGCACGTATACAGCAAAAAAGCCCCACACCGATTCAATAACGCGGTCCGGTACCGTGGTGCGACCCAGCTTGACGCTTATGACGGCGTTGGGATGTATCAGCCGTTTGATTTCCCGAAATCCCTGTTTAAAGATCAACAGGATCCGGATCGCCTTCATGCCACCACCGGTAGAGCCGGCGCAGGCGCCAATGATGGAGGCGTAAATCAGCAGGTACGGCAACGCCAGTGGCCAGGAGTTGAAGTCGGCGGTGGTGAAACCGGTCGTGGTGGCAATCGAGATGCTCTGAAACAGGCCGTGCACAAATGCATTCTGCGCATTATACGTCTCTGTCAGATACAGAACCGATACCGTAAACACAGCCACAGCGAGCAAAATGGAGGCGTAGAATTTGGCTTCAGGATCGCGCAGATACTGCACAATGCTGCGCCGCTGCCAGGCTGTGAAGTGCAATGCGAAGTTGATGCCGGCAAGAAACATGAAAAACACAGCAATCATGTTGATGGTATTGCTGTTGAAGTAAGCCATGCTGGTATCGTGGGTCGAAAACCCACCAATGGCCACGGTCGAAAAGCTGTGACAGATGGCGTCAAACAAGGTCATGCCGGCTGCCCAGTAGGCCAGTGCACAGAGTGTGGTCAACCCCATATAGATGTACCACAATGCCTTGGCGGTTTCTGCCAGGCGCGGCACCAGATTGTCGTTTTTCACCGGCCCCGGGCTTTCGGCCCGGTACAGTTGCATACCGCCGATGCCCAGCATGGGCAGCACTGCTACTGCCAGCGCGACAATACCCATGCCGCCGAGCCACTGCAGCTGCTGACGATAGAACAGAATGGATCTGGGCAGAAAGTCCAGCCCGGTGATGACCGTGGCACCGGTCGTAGTCAGACCAGAGAACGATTCGAATACGGCATCAGTAACAGAAAGTGGCGTATTTGAAGAGAACAGGAAGGGTAATGCGCCGAACGTGCTTAGTACGGTCCAGAACAGGGTGACTACCAGAAAGCCGTCGCGGGTGCGCATCTCCTCTTTCGAGCGCCAGGTCAACACCCACAGACTGAAACCGACACCAAAGGTAATCATCAAAGACGTCAGGAATGATGATGCCTCGCCGTCATTGTAAATGAAGGACACCAGAATCGAGGGCAGATTTGCCAGCATGCTGAAAAGCATCAGCAACACGCCAACAATTTTTGCAACAATCGCTATATGCATGAATGCCAGACGCCTTTTATATTGCCTGAAGAAAGTTGCTCAGAAGAAGCTGAACCCGACGGCAAACAGCCGCTCCACTTCAGGGATGCGTTTTTTATCCGTCAAAAACAGGATAACGTGATCACCGGACTCAATGACGATGTCGTCATGCGCTATCAGCACTTCCTCGTCGCGCACAATCGCGCCGATGGTGGTACCTGCGGGCAGCTCGATATCTTCGATCGCGCGGCCCACCACTTTGGACGAATGGCTATCGCCATGAGCGATGGCCTCAAGTGCCTCTGCAGCACCACGGCGAAGTGAGTGCACATTAACAATATCACCTTTGCGTACATGTGTGAGCAGGCTGCCAATGGAAGCCTGCTGTGGTGAGATGGCAATGTCGATTTCGCCGCCCTGCACCAGATCCACATATGCGGGGTTGTTGATCAGGCTCATTACCTTGCGGGCGCCCAGTCGTTTGGCCAGCATGGACGACATGATGTTGGCTTCGTCGTCATTGGTCAGCGCCAGGAACACATCGGTGTCCTCGATGCCCTCTTCCAGCAAGAGCTGTTTGTCAGAGGATTCGCCGTTCAGCACAATGGCCTTGTTCAGATACTCCGCCAGGTACTCACAGCGCGCAGCGTTGCGCTCGATGACTTTTACCTGATACCGCTTCTCCAGTGCCTCGGCCAGCCGGATACCAATATTGCCGCCGCCTGCGATGATGATGCGCTTGTAGGGTTTGTCCAGGCGACGCAGCTCCCCGATCACCGCCCGGATATTCTTGGGTGCAGCAATAAAAAACACCTCATCGTCGGCTTCGATGACGGTGGAACCTTCCGGCGTGATGGCCCGGTTACGGCGGAAAATGGCCGCTACCCGGGCATCGACCTTGGGCATGTGCTCACGCAGAAAACGAATTTCCTGCCCGACCAGCGGACCGCCATAATACGCGCGCACCGCGACCAGCTGGGCGTTGCCCTCGGCAAAGTCCAGTACCTGCAAGGATCCGGGTAGCTCGATCAGTCGTGCGATGTAATTGGACACTAACAGCTCAGGGCTGATAACCACATCAAGGGGAATGGACTCAGGGCGAAACAGACCTTCCTGTGCCATATAGGAAGCGGAGCGCAGGCGGCAGATTTTTTTCGGTGTTTTGAAGATGGAGTAGGCAATCTGGCAGGCGACCATATTCACTTCGTCATTTTCGGTCACCGCGATAATCATGTCGGCGTCTTCGGCGCCCGCCATGCGCAGCACGTCAGGGTGCGAGGGCCAGCCCTGGGCGATACCCACATCCAGCCGGTCCTTGAGTTCGCGCAGCGCGTCTACATCAGGATCGACCAGGGTAATGTCGTTGGCTTCGCTGGCCAGATTCTCGGCCAGGGAAATCGCGACCTGGTTACATCCCAGTATTATTATCTTCATGTAATCGCAAGCTCCTGCGCAATGCCCTACGGATATTGAGGCCCGGCGGTCATGCCCGCGAATTATCCGCCCCTGTGCCCTGCCTTACAAGTCCGGCTTACAAGATTTCAATCGGCGTTTTTTCGCAGTACCGCAAAATAAAACCCGTCGGGTCCCTGATCAGCGGGCAGCAACTGGCGGCCCACGTCGATGCAGACGCCCCAGTCGGTGTTGATGGGTAGCTCTTCGGCATCCGGTGTGAAAGACAGAAACCGGCGTATTTGCCCGTCGTTCTCCGCCCGCAGTACCGAGCAGGTTGAGTACAGCATCAGGCCGCCGGGCGCCAGACACGACCATAGCCGGGTGAGCAGTTTTTGCTGCAGTTCGGCCAGGCGGGCCACATCAGCTGACTGGCGCAGCACTTTGACATCGGGCTGGCGCCGGATGATACCGGTGGCGGAACACGGCGCATCCAGCAGAATCCGGTCAAACGGTACACCGTCCCACCAATTGTCGGGTTCGCTGCTGTCTGTGGCCTGCAATTTGACGTGGTCACCGGCCAGGGCCAGTCGTTGCAGATTGTCCTCTATGCGCCCCAGCCGACGCGCCTCGATATCCAGCGCCAGCACCGATAGTGCTTGCTCGCCAGCCTGTGCCAGGGATTCCAGTATATGGCAGGTTTTGCCTCCCGGCGCCGCGCAGGCGTCGAGGATGCGGTGGCCCTCACCGGCCAGCAATAAACCGGGAATCAGTTGCGATGCTTCATCCTGCACACTGATCAGGCCATCGCTGAACCCCGGCAAGGTGGTGACTGCTCTGCCCTGCTCCAGATACACGGCAGTCCCGGTCAGCTCCCCGGCGACAGCCGCAATGCCGGCATTGGCCAATCGTTCAAGGTAGTCCGCCCGGCTGATGCGGGACAGATTGACACGCAAGGTCATCGGGGGGTGTTGGTTGCCCGCGGTCAAAATCTGCGACCAGTGCTGTGGCCAGTCGCTCCGCAGATCATTGACCATCCAGTCAGGGTACGCCAGCGCAGCATCATCATTGACAGTCTTGTCGGCGGCGGTTGTGAGGGTGCCGGCAAGCCGACGTTGATACTGCCGGAGCACACCATTGACCAGCGACTTTGCCCAGCCTTTTTTCAGCAACACGGTAGCGTTGACGGTCTCGTTGACCGCGGCATGGTCGGCCAGGCGCATGTATTCAAGCTGATACATACCGATCAGCAACAGGCATTGAATATCAATGTCCTTGTTCTTGAGGGGTTTGTCGATCAAGGTACCCAACTCGCGATGAAGCCTGTGGTACCAGCGACAGGTACCAAAACAAAGCTCCCGCAACAAAGCGATCTGGTTCTGGTCAGCGTCGGCGACATCTGCGGCTCTGGGTAACAGGCTGGCAAGAGAGCCTTGTTGTTTGAACAGTCGGGCAAGTATTTGCGCGGCGTTGGCGCGAACCTTAGCGGGCTTCATGAACGTCGTCGCTGCTGAACTGTTTACCTGCTGCCAGCAGTTCGGGTCGTGAGTTCATGATGTCACGCACCGATACCGGGTTTTTCCCGGGAAACTGCAGCTCGGTCACCTTCAAAACACCATCCGTGCAGGCAATGGCGATTGCGCTTTTGTCGGGGCTTTGCGCACCCGGGTTCTGTATAATAGTGCCGGGTGCAACATTATCAGCAGATGTAGTTGAACGGGAGGCACGCAATAAACGTAACCGTTCACCATCAAGAAAGCTGTAGGCTGGTTGACGCCCGATACCGGCACGAATAGTGCGTGAGATATCAATGCTGCTTGCCTGCCAGTCAACAAGCGCTTCGGACTTTTCCAGTTTGCGGGCGTAGGTGCTCAGGGCATCATCCTGTTTCTCGGCGTGGTCACGCAAACTGGCGAAATGATGCAAGGTATGCAGCAGGCCCTCACAGCCGAGAATAGCCAGGCGGTCTTCCAGTTGTTGCCGGTCGTCGTCATCGCTCAGCGGTGTACTGAGTTTGTACAGCATGTCTCCGGTATCCAGGCCGACATCCATTTGCATGATGGTGACGCCGGTTTCATTGTCGCCGGCCAGCAGTGCGCGCTCGATGGGCGCCGCACCGCGCCAGCGTGGTAACAGGGAGGCGTGGACATTGATACAGCCGAAGCGAGGAGTGTCGAGCACAGCTTTGGGCAATAACAGGCCATAAGCGACAACAATCATCAGGTCTGGCTTGAATGCGGCCAGCTCCGCCTGCGCTTCGGGGCTTTTCAGGGATGCCGGTTGCAGTACCGGCAAATTGTGTTCTGTGGCCAGAACCTTGACCGGACTGGCATGCAGCTTCTTGCCGCGACCAGCGGCCCGATCGGGCTGCGTATAGACAGCAACAATGTCATGACCCTGTTCAATCAGGGCGCCCAGGTGGGTGGCTGCAAACGCGGGCGTGCCGGCAAAAATCAGTTTCAAGCGGTGGCCGCCTGTTTGTGGGCTTTCACCAGTTTGCTGCGGATACGCTGGCGTTTGATGGTGCTTAGATAATCCACAAACAGTTTGCCGTTCAGGTGGTCCATCTCATGCTGAATACAGGTGGCCAGCAACCCGTCGGTTACCATCTCGAACGGTTCACCGTTGCGGTCTATGGCATTCACCTTTATCTGCCGCGGCCGGCTGACGGACTCGTAGAAGCCGGGCACGGACAGGCAGCCCTCGTCATATTCCGCCAGGTCATCATCCAGCACTTCCAGCCGGGGGTTGATAAAAACCAGTGGTGCGCTGTTATCGTCTGACACATCAATAACAATAAGCTGCTTGTGGATGTTGACCTGGGTGGCGGCCAGACCGATACCGGGCGCGTCGTACATGGTCTCGAACATATCATCAATGACCTGACGCAGCGCATCATCCACCTGCACTACCGGCTTGGCGATGGTGCGCAGGCGGGAATCAGGGAATTCCAGTATGTCCAGTTTTGCCATGGTTCAACTCCAGTCTGGTGCTTCGATTCGGCAGGGCAGACGCATTTGTGCCATAACCCATGTACGTAACCCCAAGCATGTTAATAGCCTCAGTATAACATAGCGCGCGGCGGCTGCAGATGATGAGACCGGCGACAATCCAAAAAGTCTCGTTGCACAAAAAGCCACTGACAAAAAACCAGGGACAGGTACAGAATGAACACGGACCGAATGCAGACAAAGAATGTGTCCGAATGGCTGGATGAACCCGATCATCATCTGGTCACCGTTGATGATCCGGGATATCCACCGTTGCTCAGGGAAACAGCGGGCCATCCCCTGTATCTGTATGTGCGCGGTGATCCGGACGTGTTGACCAGACCCATGATAGCCATCGTCGGCAGCCGCAACAGTACTGCTTATGGCCGGGAAACCGCCTTCCGGCTTGGTGCCGAACTGGCAAAAAAAGGGTTTGTGGTGTGCAGCGGCCTGGCAGCGGGTATTGATACCGAGGCGCACAAAGCGGCCGTCAAAGCAGGCGTGCCCACGGTCGCGGTGCTGGGGAACGGCCTGCATGATGTGTATCCGGCGACCAACCGGGGCCTGGCCAGGCATATTGCTGCGCCAGGTCCGGCGCAAGGCGCTCTGATCTCGGAGTTGGCCCTGGACGCTGGCCCCATTGCGTCACATTTTCCCAGCCGAAACCGCATCATCAGTGGCTTGAGTCTTGGCGTCTGTGTTGTGGAGGCCACCATGCGCAGTGGCTCGCTGATTACAGCGCGGCTCGCGCTGCAACAGAACCGCGAGGTGTTCGCTGTGCCGGGTTCGGTCAACAGCAGCCGCAGCCGTGGTTGCCACGAACTGCTGCGCCAGGGCGCTGTGCTGGTGGAAACAGCCGATGATATTCTTGCCCATGTCGAATCTCTGTACCGTGGCCAGCTCGATTTGCTGTCGCAGCTGCAACCGGCTGCTGATGTCGTTGCGGCGGCGACAGGTGGAGCACAGCAGACAGATTCTCACTCAGACGCCGGAGAAAATCCCGACAAAAGCCTGTATGAAAGCCCGGTGCTGGCCTGCATCGGTACAGATCCCATCAATATGGATGCGCTGGTGCAGCGAACGGGCCTGACTGTCAGCGAACTGAGCCGGCAGCTCCTGGCGCTGGAGCTGGCAGGCAGAATTCACAAACACGGAGGCAGCTGGGTGCGACAGTCGACTTGCAAGTAAACAACGGCTACGCTACTTTTCTGCACCACCCGGTCTGCACCACCCGGCAGGTCGCCAGTGGTTTGTGTTTTGGGTTCAGCCGATGGAAGACCGGACATGTCGACACTTCAGATAAAAAAAGCCGCCCGCGTTGTTGATGCCGGTGGTGTGATTGCCTACCCAACTGAGGCCGTCTGGGGCCTGGGCTGTGATCCGGATAACCGTGATGCATGTCTGGCCTTGTTGCAGATCAAACAACGACCTGTCGAAAAAGGTATGATACTGGTCGCCGCGTCAGTGGCTCAGTTTGCGACACTGCTGGCGCCATTGCCGCAGGCGCAGCAGCAGATTTTGCAGCAGGCCTGGGCCGGTCAGTCGCGAACGGGGCCGATAACATTCCTGGTGCCTGATGCACACGATCAGGTGCCGTGGTGGGTAAAAGGTGAACATAGCGCTGTGGCACTGAGGGTCAGCCTGCATCCGCTGGTGCAGCAGCTGTGCGCTGCCATTGGCGCGCCACTGGTGTCCACGTCGGCCAATATCGCCGGCGCGCCGGCGGCAACAACCCGATTGAAGGTGGAAAAGGCATTGGGTGCGCAACTCGATTATGTTTTGCCGGGCGCCTTGGGCGGTGCCGACAGACCCTCACAGATTATTGAATTGAGTAGCGGCCGAGTCGTCAGAGCAGGATGACAACAACCGATCACTGACAAGGGGCATCGCTCCGCCAGAACTTAACAGGAATGCAACACGATGGCTGACAGTAACAACACCGGTGCGACCACAGCGAATAGCGATGCAGCGGCAGACGCCGACAAGGTTCGCGAGTTTCTGCACGCATTGCAGGACAGCATTTGTCAGCGCCTGGAAACACTCGATGGTCGCAGCCGCTTTCATGAAGATGCATGGCAGCGGGACAAAGGGGGCAGTGGCATCAGCCGGGTGATCAGCGATGGCGCGATTTTCGAGAAAGGTGGTGTCAATTTCTCGCATGTATTTGGTGACTCCCTGCCCCCGTCAGCCTCGGCGACCCGGCCGGAGATGGCAGGCCGCAGCTTTCAGGCCATGGGGGTGTCGCTGGTCATTCATCCGGACAATCCTTTTGTACCGACCTCGCACGCAAACTTCCGTTTTTTTATTGCCGAAAAACCGGGTGAAGCACCTGTGTGGTGGTTCGGCGGAGGCTACGATCTCACACCGTATTACGGCAATGATGATGACTGTCGGCACTGGCACCTGACTGCAAAAAAAGCCTGTGACAAACACGACAAGACCCTCTATCCGCGCTTCAAAAAAGAATGTGATGAGTATTTCTACCTGCCCCACCGTAAAGAGCCGCGCGGCATCGGTGGCGTATTTTTTGATGACTTTAATGAGCTGGGTTTTGAGCGCAGTTTCGCCATGGTGCAGGACCTCGCCAACAGCTATATTGACGCCTACGCCCCTATCGTTGAGGCGCGTGCCACGCAGCCCTTTACTGATATGCACAAGCAGTTTCAGCGATATCGCCGTGGCCGTTATGTTGAATTCAATCTGGTTTACGACCGCGGCACCTTGTTCGGACTGCAGTCCGGGCTGGGGCGTGTGGAGTCCATTCTGATGTCACTGCCACCGGAAGTTCGCTGGGTTTACGATTGGCATCCCGCCGCGGGCAGCCCTGAAGAGAAACTGTACAGCGACTATCTGCGTGCGCGCGACTGGGTATGAAGGAATGTGTGATGGAATGTTTGATGGGATGGAATGTGTGCTGCAATGACTATGACTGATCGTTACGCCGTTGTTGGGTATCCTGTGGCGCACAGTAAATCCCCGTTTATCCACGCCCGGTTTGCAGAGCAGACGGCGCAGGCAATGTGTTATGAACGACTGGAAATCGCGCCGGAAGATTTTGACCACAGCGTGCGCGAATTCTTTGATCAGGGTGGCCGGGGCCTGAACATAACCGTGCCTCATAAAGAAGCTGCCTGGCAGCTGGTGGATTGGCGCGCACCGAATGCGGACCGGGCTGGCGCTGTCAACACCATTTACCGCCTTGACGATGGCCGGCTGGCCGGTGATAACACCGACGGTGTTGGTATGGTGCGCGACATCGAAACGAACAATGCGGGCACACTTGCCGGTGCACGTATTCTGATTGTAGGCGCCGGTGGTGCCGTCCGTGGGGTGCTGCCAAGATTGATTGCGGCTGCACCGGCATCTCTGTGCATAGTCAATCGCACCGAATCACGCGCAGATACGTTGGCACGTTTGTTTGCTGATCAGATCCGTATAAACGTGTTGTCGTACGCCCAGTTGCAACAACAGGCTACGGCCTTTGACTGGATCATCAATGGCAGCGCGGGTGGTCTTAAAGGTGAGTTGCCACCCCTGCCGGATGCGCTGGTAACATCTGGCACAGCGTGTTACGACATGGTCTATGCGCCAGGTGGCACAGTATTCCAGAAATGGGCCTCAACGCACGGTGCGGCCATGTCACTTGATGGCAGCGGCATGCTGGTGGAGCAGGCCGCCGAGTCGTTCCGTATATGGCGAGGTGTGCGCCCGGACACGGGGCCTGTCATCCAGGCGTTACGCGAAACCCTGGCCAGCAATCAGTCAGTCAGCTGATTTACCCAGGTATCTGTCTTTCAGTTCCCTGTATTTGTTGGCGCTGTACAGGAAGAATTTTTTCTCGTCATCGTTTAGCGGCCTCGCCTGTTTGACCGGTGAGCCGACGTACAGATAACCGCTTGCCAGTGTTTTGCCCGGAGGCACCAGGCTGCCGGCGCCAATGATAACCTCTGATTCTACAACTGCGCCATCCATGACAGTTGCGCCCATGCCGACCAGTACGCGGTCGTGAATGGTGCAGCCATGCAGCATGACCTTGTGTCCCACGGTGACATCACTGCCCACGGTGCAGGGATAACCATCCGGATTAAACGGACCGGCATGGGTTACATGTAATACCGAGCCGTCCTGTATGCTGCTGCGCTCTCCTATGCGGATGCGATGAATGTCGCCACGGATGACGGTCATTGGCCACACGGATGAATCCGCGCCGATACTGACATCGCCGATCACCACGGCGCTGTCATCAACAAACACGCCCGGGCCAAGGTCAGGCGTATGCTTTTCAAATGATCTGATTGCCACGGTGCAATCCTCCTTTTGATTCAATTTGGTTGCCAGTGCTCGCTGCTGAGTGCTGGACCTGCCAGTTTCCGGCAGGCATCGGGCGCGACAGGCATTTATGACACCGGCATCATGATATGATGCTCCTGGTCCCGCATTCCAGTACGACAGGAGTTCTACCCGATGTCAACGCAGTCAGCTTCCAGGTCCAATCCCTTATTGCAGTTTGAGCGCCTGCCGGACTTTCCGGCGTTACGCGCCGAACATATCCGGCCGGCAGTGGAGCATGTGCTCAGTGAAAACCGGGTGGCACTCGACGCGATCCTGGCAGATGAGCGGAATCAGACGGCACCGGACTGGCACAGCCTGATGGATGCGCTGGACGATCTGGATGATCGGCTGACAAAAGTCTGGTCGACTGCCAGCCACCTCAATTCGGTGGCCAATACCCCGGAAATACGGGAGGCGTATAACGCCTGTCAGCCTCTGATCACGGAATACCACGCTGACCTGGGCCAGAACGAGAGCTTGTATGCCTGCGTCGAAGCCCTGAGTGCGCGCGCGGACGAGCTAAACCTCAATGGCTCCCAGCGCAAGATCATTGCAGACACCCTGCTCGATTTCCGACAGGCGGGGGTTAATCTGCCAGCCGCGGACAAGAAACGGTTTACCGATATTCAGACCCGGCTCAGCAGTCTTGGCAATGTATTCAGCAACAATGTACTTGATGCCACCCGCGCCTGGACCCGGCACCTGACTGACAACGCGCTGCTGGCGGGCATCCCGGACATGTCTGTGCAGGCGGCCGCCACTGCCGCAGCCGGCAAAGGCTTGCATGGCTACCTGCTGACACTGGATTTCCCCTGTTATTACGCCGTGATGACTTATGCTGACAATGCAGGGTTGCGCGAAGAAATGTATCGGGCATTCAGCACCCGTGCCTCAGACCAGGCGGTTGGCGCGGATCCGGAGGCGGCCGACAAATGGAACAACCACGACACCATTCGCGACATCATGCAGCTGCGTCAGGAAATGGCCAGTCTGCTGGGGTACAAAAACTACGCCGAGTTGTCAGTGGCACGCAAAATGGCCAAATCGGTTGATCAGGTCAATACATTCCTCGACGACCTGACGCGCTACAGTCGCCCGGCGGCGGAGCGCGAATTCCGGGAGCTGGGTGAATTTGCGCGTACACAACATGGCGTGGAAAAGCTCAATGCCTGGGATGTGTCCTACTACAGTGAAAAACTGCGCAAGCAGAATTACGATATTTCGCAGGAAGAGCTGCGCGCTTGGTTTCCGCTGGACAAGGTGCGGCAAGGCCTGTTTGCCATCGTAGAAACGCTTTATGGCGTGCAGATTGAGCGCGACTTTGGCGCCGGGGTCTGGGGTCCGGCCGTTGAGTTCTACAATATCCGCCGCGATGGCGAGATAGTGGCCCGCTTCTACTTCGATCTGTTTACCCGCGAAGGCAAGCGCGGCGGGGCCTGGATGGCGGACTGCCGCAGTCGTCGGTTGATTACCTTAAAGGGCGCGGCGGTGCAGCAGCAGATTCCGGTGGCCTATCTGGTCTGCAATTTCGCGCCCCCTGCGGATGCCAATACGCCAGCGCTGTTGACCCACAATGATGTCACTACCCTGTTCCATGAGTTCGGACATGGCCTTCATCATATGCTTACCCGGGAAAACTACCTGCGCTGCTCCGGAATCAATGGGGTCGCCTGGGATGCCGTGGAGTTACCAAGCCAGCTGATGGAAAACTGGTGCTGGGACCCTGAATCGATCGGCCTGATTTCCGATCATTATCAAACGGGCGAGCCTTTGCCGCCGGCATTACTCGACAAGATGCTGGCAGCAAAGAACTTTCAGTCTGGCATGCACAGCGTACGGCAGCTTGAGTTTGCGCTATTTGATTTTGCCCTGCACCAGGCCCCGGTCGAACTGTCACGCGATTTTGTCGCAGACATGCTGGCGATGGCGCGAGCGAAAACGGCCGTTTATCCGGTCCCGGACTATAACCGCTTTCAGAACAGCTTTTCGCATGTTTTCGCCGGAGGTTATTCCGCCGGCTACTACAGTTATAAGTGGGCAGAAGTCCTGTCGGCAGATGTTTTTTCGCGGTTTGAAGAGAGCGGCGTGCTCAATCCGGCTACCGGCAAAGCATTTTATGACAAAATATTGTCAAGAGGTGGCGGAGTAGATGCGCTGAGTCTGTTCACCGATTTTATGGGCAGAGAGCCCGATCTGGCCGCTCTGCTCAAGCAGGAAGGCCTGCAAATACAATAAATATAAGGCTAATTTGATCTGACGCAGAAACGCAACAACTCAGCGTCGTATAGTGCGGACGGGACAAATTGACAGTGTGGTGCCGTCTTTCGCAATGACAGTGACCGATTCTGGCCGGTTTCCATGGCATTATCGAAATAAGTTTTGCTATAATGCCCGGCGCTTTACATTGTACTCGGATGTCCTGCCACCAAAGTTCGCCCCGGAACGTCTCGGGAGGGCTACAGGATATGTGCTGGTATCAGCGTCCGGCTCGCCGGATTTGACACCTGTTCATATCGCACGGTGCTTAAAGCCGCCCGCCATTGCACTGTTTTATTTTGCAAATGTCGGGCTAAACCAATAAAACATAAAAACGTTTGTAACAGCCCTTTCTTACTATTACGGAGACACGGCGAATGTTGTCCAAAGCAAAGCTGTGGTTAGGCCTTGCCCTCAGCACTCTGATGTTCTGGAGTGCGGGTCTGCAGGCAGCCTGGGAATTGAACATGCCCAGGGGCGTAACCCAAATGAGTCGCGATACCTATGGCCTTCATATGACAATCTTCTGGTGGGTAGTTGCCATCGGGGTTGTGGTATTTGGTGCCATGTTGTGGTCGATCATCCATCATCGCAAATCCAAAGGCGCCAAACCGGCAACCTTCCACGAGAGCACCAAAGTGGAAATTGTCTGGACGTTGATTCCCTTCCTGATCCTGATCATGATGGCGATTCCGGCTACCCGTGTGCTGACGGCTGCGTATGATACAGGCGACTCTGAGCTGGATATTCAGATCACCGGTTACCAGTGGCGCTGGGAATATACCTACATGCGCGAAGACATGAATGAAGAAGAAGTCTCTTTCTTCAGCATTCTGTCCACGTCCCGTGAGGAAATCGACAACAGTATCGAGAAGTCTGAAAACTACCTGCTGGACGTTGACCGGCCGATGGTTATCCCCACCGACACCAAAGTGCGCTTCCTGATGACATCTGCGGATGTACTGCACGCCTGGTGGGTGCCTGACTTTGCCATCAAGAAAGACACCATTCCCGGCTTCATCAATGAAACCTGGGTAATTGTTGAAGAGCCTGGCGTCTACCGTGGCCAGTGCGCCGAGTTGTGCGGCATGGAGCATGGTTTCATGCCGATTGTGGTGCATGCACTGCCGCCGGAAGAGTATGACGCATGGTACGCCGAGCAGCAGCAGGCGGCCGCCGAGATTCGTGAACTGGCCAATGCCGAACTGAGCATGGAAGATGCCATGGCGCAGGGCGAGCAGATCTACAACCAGAACTGCGTTGCCTGCCACCAGGCGGGTGGTGTGGGCATGCCACCGGTATTCCCGGCCATTGCCGGCAGTGAAAAAGCCACAGGCGATCGTCTGGTCACCATGGACACATTGGTCAACGGTGTCGACGGAACAGCCATGGCGGCCTATGGCCGACAGCTGAATCCGATTCAACTGGCTGCTGTTATTACTTTCGTTCGTAATGCCTTTGGCAACGATACGGGCGACCTGGTTCAGCCAACTGAAGTCAACGCATATATTCAAGAAGGACAGTAAAGACCATGAGCGCTGCACACGATCATCATCACGGCCCCGCCAAAGGCATTACGCGATGGTTGTTTACTACCAACCATAAAGATATTGGCTCCATGTACTTGTGGTTCAGCTTCGCCATGTTTCTCCTGGGCGGTACGTTTGCCCTGGTGATTCGCGCCGAACTGTTCCAGCCGGGTCTGCAATTTGTAGAACCCAACTTCTTTAACCAGATGACGACCATGCACGGTCTGATCATGGTTTTCGGTGCGGTCATGCCTGCGTTTGTGGGTCTGGCCAACTGGATGATTCCGCTGATGATTGGCGCGCCTGACATGGCGCTGCCGCGGATGAACAACTGGAGTTTCTGGATTCTGCCCTTCGCTTTCGCGATGATGGTGTCCACCCTGTTCATGGAAGGCGGCGGCCCCAACTTCGGCTGGACTTTCTATGCGCCGCTGTCCACGACATACGGACCGCCCTCCACCACGTTCTTCATCTTTGCCGTTCACATTCTGGGTGCTTCATCCATTATGGGTGCGATCAACGTGATTGCGACCATCCTCAACATGCGTGCCCCCGGCATGACCCTGATGAAGATGCCGCTGTTCGTGTGGACCTGGCTGATCACTGCCTACCTGCTGATTGCGGTTATGCCGGTTCTGGCGGGTGTAGTGACCATGATGCTGTTCGATATCCACTTCGGCACTGCGTTCTTTGACGCCGCCGGTGGTGGTGACCCGGTTCTGTTCCAGCACTTGTTCTGGTTCTTCGGTCACCCGGAAGTTTACATCATGATTCTGCCGGCATTCGGTATCGTGTCCGCCATCATCCCGACCTTCGCCCGCAAGCGTCTGTTCGGTTATGACTCCATGGTTTACGCGACCGCGTCCATCGCCTTCCTGTCCTTTATCGTATGGGCGCACCACATGTTCACAGTCGGCATGCCATTGGCCGGCCAGCTGTTTTTCATGTACGCGACCATGCTGATCGCGGTACCGACAGGCGTTAAAGTGTTCAACTGGGTGGCTACCATGTTCCGTGGTTCCATGACCTTTGAAACGCCGATGCTGTTTGCCATTGCGTTTGTGGTGCTGTTCACCATCGGTGGTTTCACCGGGGTCATGCTGGCGATCACGCCGGTAGACTTCCAGTACCATGACACCTACTTCGTGGTTGCTCACTTCCACTACGTACTGGTGCCTGGCGCTGTGTTCTCACTGATGGCGGCCGCCTACTACTGGCTGCCCAAGTGGACCGGTTACATGTACGACGAGACGCTGGGCAAGCTGCACTTCTGGTTGTCCTTTATCGGCGTCAACCTGTTGTTCTTCCCGCAGCACTTCCTGGGTCTGGCCGGCATGCCGCGTCGTATTCCGGACTACGCCCTGCAGTTTGCTGACTTCAACTGGATATCCAGTGTCGGCGGCTTCCTGTTCGGCTTCTCCCAGCTGATCCTGCTGTTTGTCATCATCAAGTGTATCCGTGGTGGCAAGAAGGCAACGGCTCAAGTCTGGGAAGGTGCTCAGGGTCTGGAGTGGACAGTGCCGTCACCGGCGCCATACCACACCTTTGAAACACCGCCTGATCCTGCACTGATCAAGGCTCAGTAATTCTGTTTCGCAAACGGTATCGGAGTTAAAACGATGAAAACTGACAAGGCACCTGCTAAAAACAAGACTGTGGTAACAAAGTTGTTGTTTGCTGTTGTGGGCATGTTTGCGTTCGGGTTTGCTCTGGTACCGCTGTACGATGTGATTTGTGACATCACCGGGTTGAACGGCAAGACCAATAATCTTGCCGTGCAGGCAGAAGCCGGCGAAATCATTGACGAAACCCGCGAGATCACGGTGCAGTTTATTGCCCGTGAGAACGCTGACATGCAGTGGGGCTTCACGCCCAGTGCGACTCAGGTCAAGGTCAAGCCAGGCGAAGTCAACATGATCAGTTATAAAGTGACCAATACCACCGACAAGGTGATGGTTGGTCAGGCAATACCCAGCGTTGCGCCGAACGCCGCTGCCGGTCATCTCAACAAGGTGGAATGCTTCTGCTTTGAAGAGCAGATCCTGCAGCCAGGCGAGTCGGCTGATATGCCTTTGCGCTTTTTTGTTGATCCGGCATTGCCCTCGGACATCAATAAGCTGACCCTGTCATATACGCTTTACGACATCACGGCTAAAAGTAAAACACTGAAAGAATTGGCAACACTGTAAACGACAATAATATTGTTTTTTTTGGAGAATAAAGATGGCCAGCGAAAGCTCCCATGAAACCTATTATGTACCGGAACAGAGCAAATTTCCGTTCTTTGCATCCATTGGTCTGTTCCTGACGGTTTACGGTCTGGGCGGCGTATTGAATGACATCAGTGCCGGGGTCAGCGTCACCGGCTCAACGTGGACGGCCCTGATCGGCTTCACGATACTGTCTTTCATTCTGTTCCAGTGGTTTGCTACCACCATTCGCGAAAACCATGCGGGCCTCAACAGCGCGCAGCTCAAGCGCTCCTATGTCTGGGGCATGAGCTGGTTTATTTTCTCGGAGGTCATGTTCTTCGCAGCCTTCTTCGGCGCCCTGTTCTACGTCCGCACGCTGTCTGTGCCCTGGCTGGGCGGTGAAGGCGAGAAAGGCAGCGCGGGTGAATTCCTGTGGCCGGAATTCCAGGCTGCCTGGCCGCTGCTGGTCAACCCGGATCCGACTGTATTCAGAAACCCTATTGACGGTCTGAATGTGAAAGAGTGGACGCCAGCGTTCTTTGCCGGCTACCTGCCCTTCTGGAACACGGTCATCCTGATCACATCGTCTGTCACCCTGCACTTTGCCCACGTGGCGCTTAAAGCAGAAAATCGCAAGCGTCTGATTCAGTGGATGTTTGTGACGGTTGGTCTGGGTATCATATTCCTTGGCCTGCAGGCGCTGGAGTACGTTGAAGCCTACGGCCACTACGGCATTACACTGGATTCCGGGATTTACGGTTCCACGTTCTTCCTGTTGACCGGTTTCCACGGTTTCCACGTGACGCTGGGTACCTTTATCCTGCTGGTGATGTTGATACGCTCCATCAAAGGTCACTTCAAACCCAATGACCACTTCGGTTTTGAGGCTGCGGCCTGGTACTGGCACTTTGTTGACGTCGTGTGGGTCGGGCTGTTCATTTTTGTATACTGCCTGTAAACCGCTCGTCGCGAGCAGGCAGCCAGCCTTTTAAGAAACATGCACACAATAAAAAAGACGGCTCGCGATACGGGCCGTCTTTTTTTTGCTTCTTTGCCTCTGATACTGTGACGGCTTGTTCCCGGATCAGCTCCAGGGTGCGCCGAAGTTCAGTTGACCGGTGGTGACACCGTAGAACACGCAGATCATCAGAATGATCGCGAGCGTGACACGAATGCCGAGCGCATACATGACCCGTTTGGAGCGACCCTGATCCTTGTAGAAAAAAACGTAACCAACAACAAGACTGATCACAATCGCAAGCAAAAGAAGGACGATAATTGCTCTGAGCATTGTTAATCCCGCAAAAGAAATAGAACATCATGATAGCAGATCATGATGTTCTGGCGAACCGAAACCGACGACCAACACAGGAGTCATGGTGTTTCACTTCAACTGGAAACTGACGCTGTTTACGCTGTTGATGCTGCCTTTGCTGGTCTATCTTGGGTTCTGGCAGCTCGCACGGGAGCAGGAAAAGCGGGCAACACAGGACAGCTACGATCTGCGAGCTACCGAGGCGCCGCGCGCCCTGGCTGACATCAACTGGCAGTCAGCCGATGAGCTGGCGTGGCTCAGGGTTGAAGCAGCGGGGCAGTATGATAATACGCGGCAGTTCCTGCTTGATAATCGCATTAATCAGTCGCGCGTTGGTTACGAACTGATCACACCGTTCCGGACCGATAGCGGACTGTTGCTGGTCAACCGAGGCTGGGTCGCGCAGGGGGCAGATCGGCAGACGCTGCCAGATGTCACGGTTATGGATGATGAGACCGTGATTCGGGGCACTGTCTATGTCCCCGGCGGTGATATCCTGGTGTTGGGTGACGAAGAACCTGTGGGTCGCAACCCCTGGCCACGTGTCGTCCAGAGCCTGGACATCACCCGGATGTCTGCCCTGCTTGGCGAGCCTGTTCTGCCCTACAGTTTACGCCTGGAGACTGGTTCGCCCGGCTTGCAGCAAGTAAACTGGCAGCCGGTGACGCTGAGCCCGGAAACGCATCGTGCCTATGCCGTGCAATGGTTTTTCATGGCAGTCGTTCTTGTTATTTTATATTTGATTTTCAGTTTCAGACGTCCGGAGATTTGACATGAAAGATCTGACCCGCAGCAAGCTTAAACTCGCCTTCCTGCTGCTGATTGCGTTTGTGCCGATCACCATGGCAACCTTTGCCTTCCGCGCCGCTACCGAGTCCGGTGGATTTGGTGGTGGCACCGTCAACAAGGGCAACTTCATTCTGCCCCCGGCAGACATCACCGATCTGGGCATGTCCGACGCGGACGGAGCCCCGATGTTCAGCAGCTTTGAAGAATTTGTCGCAACCCTGGAAAGTGAAGAGGACTACGATGCACAGCCTTGGCTCATGGTCTATGTGAACGCCGGTGCCTGCGATGAGGTCTGTGAGGAGCGTGTATTCTATCTGCGTCAGTTACATATCACGTTAGGCAAGAACGTCGAGCGTGTCCGCCGTTATTACCTGCATGCCGATACGGCGCCTATTGCACAGTCAACCGCAACTCATTTTCGTCAGGAATTTCCCAGCATGGGAATTGCCTACTCTTCGGTCGCTTTGCTGCAGGAAAATCTTGCTGCCAAAGGTGTGAACATAGATCTGTCGGCCGATGACTATGTGTTCTTTGTCGATCCGGTCGGCAACGTCATGATGTACTACGATGGGTCCCATACCACCGACGACATCAAGACCGATCTGGACCGACTGTTAAGGCACTCAAGCCTGGGCTAGTTCTGTCAATGCTCTACATGCAGAGGGCTGCGGTCAGCGTCCTGACCAAAGTACTGAACGCGCGCGTCTTCTGTGTAATTGCCTTCAATGGCCATAAAGAATATCAGCAATAGCAGTATTGTCGGCGGGCCAAGAATGGTCAGCGCCAGCGCCATTCTCTCCCACACCACGTGCATGAAAATGGCGAGGATGAAACCCGCTTTTAATGCCATGAACAGCAGCACCAATGTCCAGCGCATGACGCCCTGGACATCAAAATAATCCACCATATAGCTGAACAGGCTCAATACAAAGAGCAATGTCCAGATCTTCAGATAGATACTTAAAGGATGCTGTTGTGGTCCGCTTGCTGTTGACGCCATGTGTGTTCTCCTTCAGCGCTAAACTCAAATTTCAAAAAATCGGTGACTGATCGCCGGCGCTATAACAAATAAAAGAAAGCGAAGATGAACACCCAGACCAGATCAACAAAGTGCCAGTACAGACCGGTGATTTCGACAATCTCGTAACCTTTTTTCTCATAGTGGCCAAGCCATACTTTTCGTGCGACGACCAGCAGGTAAATGACACCCCCGGTGACATGCAAACCATGGAACCCGGTGATCATGTAAAAAACCGAGCCGAACTGATCAGCGCCCCAGGGATTACCCCAGGGCCTGACGCCATAACCAATCAATTTTGACCATTCATACACTTGCATGCCAACAAATGTGGCACCCAGTGCCGCAGTGGCGCACATCAGAATGACCGTCTTTTTCTTGTCTTTTCGATAACCATAATTGACCGCCAGCGCCATGGTCCCGCTACTGGTGATGAGCACAAAGGTCATGATCGCAATCAGGATGAGAGGAATCGGTTCACTGCCAAAAAAAGACAGCGCAAAAACCTCGGTCGCCAATGGCCACGGATCGGCGGTTGAAATCCGAACCGTCATGTAACCGACAAGGAAACAGGAAAAGATGAAGGTGTCACTGACCAGGAATATCCACATCATGGCCTTGCCCCACGGCACATGATATGTCTGTTTGTCGGCGGACCAATCGTTTATGAAACCGGTCACGCCATCGGCTGCGGGAGCCGCACTGCCACTGACGCTTGCATCAACTGTGCTGCTGTGACTCATGATAGATTCCTTTTTCTGTCTATTCTTGTGTTCAATCGTAGTGCGGCCATCGCGTCATCAGGTAGAGGCGAGCAGATAAAACAGGATGGCCCAGATGACGAGCAGGAAGTGCCAGTACCAGGCGCACAACTCAAGGCTAAGGCGCGCATCCTTGGCATCAGTACCTATTGCCAGCCTGACCTGGGCTTTGCCCCAGACCCATAAGCCGCCAAGCAGATGTATGACGTGAATACCGGTTAGCAGGTAAAAAAAGGCATTGGCCGCGTTGACGCGCAAGCCATGACCGGCGGCGAGCAGTTGCTCCGATACGCTGTACTGTCCGGCAATAAAAACAATCGCCAGCAGGCCACCGGCCAGTGACAGCAGCCCTGCACCGGAGCCAAAACGAACCGCGCCGGTCTTGCGTGACTGAAGCACAGCAAAGTGAAAGCAGACACTGCTCAATGCCAGAGCGCCGGTATTGACCCACAACATCGATGGCGTCGCCAGCGGCACCCAGTCCCCGACCGTCATGCGAATGAAGTAGGACACCACCAGCAAAGAGAACAACACACTGGCACAGGTGGCGAAAAATATCAGCGCCACTTTTTCGTTGGGCATGTTGAAGGCCGGCCTCGGCTCTATACCTTCAGGCAGGCCGACAGTGTTCCAGGGCTTTTTAGTGACATCACGATAAAAACTCATAACGCTTCCATCCCCTTCTGCTGTCTGGGTTTTTCAAATTCCATACCGGGTTCGTTTTGCGGAATAAAGTCCTTTTCCATACCGGGCACACTGTAGTCATACGCCCAGCGATATACCGAAGGCAACTCGTCGCCCCAGTTACCGTGTTTGGGCGGTGTGTCAGGTGTCTGCCATTCCAGTGTGGTTGCGCCCCACGGGTTGCCACCGGATTTCTCGCCGTTCCTCAGGCTCCAGAAAATATTGATGAAGAACAGGATCTGGGCCGTGGCCACAAAAATCGCTGCCAGCGTGATATTGGCATTGAGCGCCTGCGCGGTTTCCGGAATAAAGTCAGTGTTACCCATTTCGTAATAACGTCGCGGCACGCCCAGGAAACCGAGGTAGTGCATGGGCAGATAGATTGCGTAAGTGCCCAGGAAGGTACACCAGAAATGTACCTTGCCCATGGTTTCATTGAACATGCGACCGGTCACTTTCGGATACCAATGGTACAGGGCTGCGAACAGCACCAGCACCGGAGAAACACCCATGACCATATGGAAGTGAGCAACGACGAAATAGGTATCCGCCAGCGGTACGTCAATGACGACGTTGCCCAGGAACAGACCGGTCAGGCCGCCATGAACAAAGGTAAAGATAAACCCGATGGCAAACAGCATCGGCGTATTGAGCCGGATGTTGCCCTGCCACAGCGTCAGCACCCAGTTGTATACCTTGAGCGCGGTCGGTATTGCGATCACCAGTGTGGTGGTGGCAAAAAAGAAGCCGAAATAGGGATTCATGCCGCTGACATACATGTGGTGAGCCCAGACCATGAAGCTCAGGCCGCCGATGGCGATGATGGCCCACACCATCATGCGATACCCGAAGATGTTTTTGCGGGCATGGGTACTGATGACATCCGATACCAGGCCGAATGCGGGCAAGGCTACGATATAGACTTCAGGATGACCAAAGAACCAGAACAGATGCTGGAAGAGAATCGGGCTGCCGCCCTCGTAATCATTCTGGGTGCCCAGTTCCATCATGGCCGGCATAAAGAAGCTGGTGCCCAGCACCAGATCAAATGCCATCATGATGGCGCTGACCAGCAGCGCCGGAAAAGCAAATAAACCCAGCACCGTTGCGGTAAAGATGCCCCAGATTGACAGTGGCAGTCGCATCAGGGTCAGGCCGCGGGTACGCGCCTGCAGGATGGTAGTGACATAGTTCAGACCGCCCATGGTGAAGGCGATGATGAACACCGCCAGCGAGATCAGCATCAGCAGAATGCCGCCTTCGCTGCCCGGAGTGCCATGTGAAATTGACTGCGGTGCATACAGAGTCCACCCGGCCCCGGTGGGACCGCCCGGCACAAAGAAACTCGCCAGCAGAATGATCACGGATACCAGGTAAAACCAGAAACTGAGCATATTGAGAAACGGAAACACCATGTCCCGCGTGCCGCACATCAAGGGGATCAGGTAATTACCAAACCCGCCGAGAAATAGCGCAGTCAGCAGGTAGATCACCATGATCATGCCGTGCATGGTGACGGCCTGGTAATAGAATGCAGGGTCAATCCAGCTGATGGTGTCCGGGAAGCCCAGTTGCAGGCGCATCAGAATGGACAGCCCCAAGGCAATCAGACCAACAAAAATCGCAACACCACCATACTGTATTGCAATGACCTTGTGATCCTGACTCCAGATATACTTGGTCACAAAACTCTGCGGGTCGTGCAGTGCGTGAGCATCATCCTGGTCCGCTAATGGAACATATGCCATGTAAACGTCCTCCCGGTATCAACCGAACCTGCGGTTATCTATATTTGTTTTTTAAAATTCGTTTTGCTGCTCACCACTATCGCAGGGTATTGATGTAACTGATCACATCGTTCTGCTGTTCCTCAGTGCGCATCGCTTTCACCATCGATGTCATCTGGTAGCCATAATCGTCTTCGCGATGAGCCCCGCGGATGCCGTCGCGATAATTCTGCAGTTGATTGGCAAGATACCAGTCATCCATGCCTGCAAGCGCCGGGGCGTCGGTCGCCCAGCTGCCCTGGCCATCGTCACCGTGGCAGGACGCACAGTTGGCGCTGTAGATGCGCATGCCGCGCGCCGGATCACCTTCGGACATGGTGATGGCTGCTGGCTCGTCTGACAGGGAAGCAATATAGGCAGAAACATTGGCGCGAGCTTCGGGCGATGCCACCATATTTGCCATCGGTGCCATCATGCGGCCGAATTGATCGTCTTCGTGGGCGCCGCGAATACCTTCCTGGTAATAACGCAGCTGGCGATCAATGTACCAGGGTTGCAGGCCGGCAAGTTTGGGCGCGTTCATGGCCTGGTTGCCTTCACCTTCCTGCCCGTGGCAGCTGGCGCAAACCGTGTACGCTTGCTGGCCCGCCGTCACATCGGCGTCTTCGCGCGCCTGGGTTTCCGCGAATGTCGGCTGATCCTGCAGCCAGGTGGCATACTGATCAGCTTCGGCGACTTCAACCCGGGCGCGCATGATGTGATGGCCCAGGCCGCAATATTGCTCACACAGAATATCAAAGACACCCGTGCGTGTTGGTGTCAGCCACAAGTAAGACACCATGCCCGGTACCATGTCCATCTTGATGCGAAACTGTGGCACTGTGTAGTTATGCAGAACGTCGCGCGAGCGCAGCAGGGCTTTCACCGGCTGGTCGACAGGCAGCATCATGTAGGGTTTTTTGACGATCCGGTCATCCTGGCCATTGGGATCCTGGGGGTTGATACCCCAGGGGTTGGTTTCGGTGATGTGCTCGATATCAGCGGTGCCCAGCACGCCATCGTCACCCGGGTAGCGGAAGGCCCACTGCCATTGTGACCCGAAGGCTTCAAATTCTGTTGCTTCTTCCGGCACCGATACAAACTGAGCCCACACAAACAGGCCGGGTGCCAGCATGGCTGCGACGCCGAGCGTTGTTAGCACCGTCAGGCCGGTTTCAAGCCGGGCGTTCTCCGGTTCGTAAACTGCTCTGTTGTTTTCACCTTTGCGCTGGCGATAACGATAGACGCTGTAGGCCAGGAACAGGTTCACAGCAACAAAAACGGCCCCGGTCACCCAGAATGTCAGCTCAATGGTGAAATCGACACTGGTCCAGTGCGATGCGATTTCAGTAAACCACCAGGGGCTGACAAAATGGAAAACAACAGAGCCGACGACCAACAGGACAATAACAACAGCAATAGCCATACGCGGGATATCCTTGTGAAAGTGCGAGCACGGACAACAGTGGATACAGCAACTGTATAGCGAAAGATAATAAAAGACCGCGGAACCCGACACAGCGGGATCATCCGGGTATGAGTGTTGCAGTCACGCAGTTGACTACGAACAGTACGACTAAGTACGTTCACAACGTCGCTCCCTCCTTTTATTTTTATCTTCCGGTGGGTACTCAACGTGTAACATCAATCAATCGAGCGGAGCAGGCGGCGACAGGCGCCGCCTACTTCTCAGGATCGTATAGCATTGTTTAAACCAGTGCAACAGCTCCAGCGGTCAGGGCCGCATTTATGCACGGACCATTTGCAGGTCTGCAAACGGGTTGAGAAAGTGCGGGTCAACAGCAGCAAATATTGCTTCGGAATGCTTCTGTTTCATCATTTCCTGAATCTTGCTGACCTGATGTTCCTTGGCGTAAATAAGGACCAGATATTTGCCGGCCTTGATGTCCTCATGGAAATGAGCAATTTTTTTGTTCGTTTGCATGACACCGGTCAGGCCACCAACCCAGGCGCCAAAACAGGTCACCAGGAAAACAATGGCGGCATACCCAATCCAGGGGATGGGTGTGCCAAAGGGATCCGTGACTGACGCCAGCCCTGCCATTGCCAGGCCGGCGACAAAACCGAGCGCTGCGCCAATGAAGCCCTCACGAATGAAATCCAGTGACTCGAGATAGTTGCTGGAATGCAAATGCTCTTTGACCAGCCCGCTTTCATCCTTGCTGTGTATATGCAGGAACCAGTCGTCGACACCAATGGCATGCAGATCATCGGAAATCTGATGCGTGCTTTTGAGTGTTGGTGACAGATAATAGATACATTTCATCTAGCTTCTCCTTTCTAATTATGGGATCGCCGTTCGTACATCTATCAGTCCAAATGACTACTCATGAACTCAGACCAATGAGCACAGCGTGACTGTTTTTAGACCGTGCATGGCTTCAATTTACTCCGGTAAGAATTAATTGTCCTCATTTTTTTCGCTAAAATCGGGTTTTGCGGTACAATTACCAACCCTCATTGACAAACTCAGCCCTGATCCCGCCCTGATATTATGCCTGGTGGATCTTCGCAAAAGAGAGAGCCTTGTGACAGAGCTTACGCGGAAACAGACAGCCAGCTGGCGCGACTACTACGAGATGTGCAAGCCCCGGGTGGTCATGTTGATGATACTGACCTCAATGGTGGGGATGTTTCTGGCGGTGCCTGGCATGGTGCCTCTGGATATTCTGATTCTGGGCAACCTGGGTATTGCGCTGGTAGCGGGCTCGGGTGCCGTGGTCAATCACCTGATTGATCGCAAGGTGGATGCGGTCATGCGTCGCACCCACAACCGGCCCATGCCCCAGGGCCGGGTTGAACCAAAGCAGGCGGCGGCATTCGCTGCCGCTATCGGTATTGCGGGCATGGTAATCATGCTGTTCTGGGTCAATGCGCTGAGTGCCTGGCTGACGCTGGCCTCCTTTATTGGTTACGCCTTCATTTATACCGGTTATCTGAAACGTGCGACGCCGCAGAATATTGTCATTGGCGGGTTGTCCGGCGCCATGCCGCCCCTGCTGGGCTGGGCGGCGGTCACCGGCACCATTGAGCCGGGCGCGCTGATTCTGGTGCTGATCATTTTTGCCTGGACCCCGCCGCATTTCTGGGCACTGGCCATTCACCGCAAGGATGAATATGCCAAAACCGGTATACCCATGCTGCCCGTGACTCATGGCGAGCACCTGACCAAGATCCACATCATTCTCTACACCGTCATCATGATCCTGGTGAGTGTCCTGCCCTGGCTGATCGGCATGAGTGGCCCGCTGTATCTGGTGGCAGCGCTGTTGCTGGGCGGCGGTTTCCTGTGGTGGTCACTGATGCTGATGTACCGTCCCAAGGCCTCAACAGCGATGGACACATTCAAATACTCAATCGTTTACCTTATGGTCTTGTTCCCGGTGCTGCTGGTCGATCACTATCTGTTTACCTGACACACGTTTTACAGGCGTCAAATTATGAAGAGAAATATCAAGATCACACTGATTGTGTGCCTGCTGTGGGTTGCCCTGGTGCTGGTGGTCACTTTCTATCGTTACGCCGGCAACAATGCTGCCGAGGTGTCGCAGGAAGAGCTGCGTGAAATCGGAGCCATGGTGTACGAAGAGCCGGTGGCGTTCGAACCTTTCAGTCTGGTCGATCATCACGGTGAGCCTTTTACCGAGCAAACGCTGCAGGGTAAATGGAGCATGATATTTTTTGGTTTCACCAATTGTCCCGACATCTGTCCGCTGACCATGAACGAGCTGACCGGCTTTTACCGTGATCTGGCTGCAGGCCCCTATCAGGCCGATACCCAGGTGGTCATGATCAGTGTGGATCCGTTCCGCGACGATACCGCACAGATTGCTCAGTATATGTCGGCATATCACGAGGACTTTCTGGGCGTAAACGGCGAGTATTCCGAAGTGTCACGCCTGGCCCGGGACCTGTATATCTCTCACGGTGTCATGCCGGTACCCGCTGAAGACGGCGGCGAAAGTAACGAATTCATGGTCGACCACAGTGGCAACATTCTGCTGATAGACCCACAGGGCCAGTACCGCGGCTTCCTCGAACCCAATATTCGTCGCGCCAATATTCTGGAAGCCTATCAGATCATCCGCCAGACCATCTGATTTTCAACACAGTGAAGCTAAACCCGACGACTGCATGGATGCAGGAGGTAGAGCGACGCAGGAAGCCAAAGCCGAGGTAGTTGAAAAACGTTGGCGAGGCCGCCAAGTCGAGGCAAAAATGGCCGAAAAAGCGCAGTTTACACCTAGTAAATGAGCATTTTGAGGCCATTTTTAACGAAGGATTGGCAACGCAGGTAGTTTTTAGCGCGGTGCCGGTTTCAGGTACAGCAGAATAAACAGACAACAGGCAGTGGCAACAATCGACGGCCCCGCCGGCGTATCCCAGAAATACGACATTGTCATCCCTCCCAGTACGGACAGGCAGCCTGCGATGGCTGCCCCCACCGCCATCTGCTCCGGCGTATTGGCCACCCGGCGTGCCGCTGCCGCCGGAATGATCAGCAAGGATGTGATCAGCAACACACCAACGATTTTCATGGCCACGGCAATCAGCAGCGCGATCAGCAGAACCAGCAGGGCGTACAGCCGGTCAACGGCAATGCCTTCAATCTGCGCCAGCTCCCGATGTACCGTCAAAGCCAGAAACTGATCCCAGAAATACAGCAACAGCGCGGCTGTGACCACACAGCTGCTGACAATCCAGATCAGGTCGGTGGGGGTCACCGTCAGCAGATCCCCGAACAGAAACGCCATCAGATTTACCTGCACCATATCCGACAGCGAGAGCACCAGCAGACCAAAAGCCAGGGTGCTGTGGGCAATAATGCCCAGTAAGGTGTCGGTGGCCAGCAGCTGACGCCGCTCCAACAACAGCAGAACACCGGCGAATACCGCGCAGCTGGTAATGATGGCCAGCTGCAGGTTGATGCTGAACAATATGGCCAGTGCCACGCCCAGAAGCGAGGAATGTGCCAGCGTGTCACCAAAGTAGGACATGCGTCGCCACACCACAAAACAACCCAGCGGGCCGGCAACAACGGCAATGAACAGACCGGCAATTAACGCGTATACCATGAAATCAGCCATGGTTATGATCCTTGTTATCTGCGTTCCGGTCGGCAATGGTATGGGAGCAGGCATCGGTGTGCGCGTCCTGGCTGACATCACCGGTTAGATCATGGCTGTGGTTATGATGGTGGGTATAAACCGCCAGCGTTTCGGCTTCGCGGCGGCCAAATAAAGCCAGATATGCCGGGTCATTGCTCACGTGTTCGGGTTTGCCATGGCAGCAGACATGTTGATTCAGGCAGATAACCTCATCTGTGGTGGCCATCACCAGGTGCAGGTCGTGTGACACCATCAGGACGCCACAGCCGTGGCGGTCGCGGATACCGTTAATCAATTGATACAGTTCCACCTGTCCGGTGACATCAACGCCTTGTGCCGGTTCGTCCAGCACCAGCAGCTGCGGTGACTGGCTCAGTGCACGGGCCAGCAGGACACGCTGCAGCTCGCCGCCGGACAGGGCGGACACCTGCTGATCCATCAAATGCACGATGCGCACCTCGTCCAGCAGTGGTTCCACTGACTGCTTTCGCCCCGGCGCGGCCAGTTGCAGAAACCGGCGGACCGTCAATGGCAGGGTCGGCTCAATAAACAGTTTCTGCGGCATATAGCCAATGCGCAGTCCCGCCGACCGTTGCAGGGTGCCGGAATGCGGCTGCAGCAGACCAAGTACAATGCGCACCAATGTGGTTTTGCCGGCACCATTGGGACCGATCAGGGTCAACAGCTGGCCCTGCCGCAACTCCAGATCGATCTGTTGCAAAATCTGGCGATCGGCCGTTTTGAAACCGATATTATCTGTCTTGATCAACACCTTGCTATCCATAAGATCCCGCAGTGACACAATAAAGATGTGATTTGATGTAGCGAATACTAAACTGTTTCACGGAAATGGTATATCATAGCATTTCTATGAGGCCATTGACTTACAAGATCAGAGTTTCCATGACCAGAGCGTCCAATATCCACAAATATGTCACGACAAACCTGCAGCTCGCTGCGGCATATTGTACGGGCTTTAGTGCAATTAATTGTACGATTTATTGTACGATTAATTGCACTAGGTTTGCGTCACGTGTATGCGTGATGCTCTTGCTGGCGCTGGGCGGTTCACTGGCGCTGGGTAGCTCGACGGCACAGGCGCAGGCAACTGTGGTCACCAGCATCAAGCCCCTGCAGATGATAGCCAGCGCCATCACTGAGGGTGTGAGCGAGCCGGAGGTCCTGATTCCGTCCAATCAGTCTTACCATCATTTCACGCTGCGTCCGTCAACATTGCGCGCCATGCGCCAGGCAGACCTGCTGGTGTGGGTGGGCCCGGAACTGGAGACCTACCTCAGTGACGCAGTACAGCAGGCCGGCGCCCATGGACAGCAGTTGCAGGTGCTGGCGCTGCCGGAGCTGCAAGTGCATCACGCGGGCATGGACGGAGAAGGCAGTCGCGAAGTGCTGATTCCCGATGAGGGGCTGCATGCCGGTCACAAACACAAACACGCCGATACCATCGATCCTCACGTGTGGCTCAACACCCGGAATGCATTGTTGATTGCACAGGCGATAAGCACTGCGCTGAGCGAGCTTGATCCCGTTAACGCTGATCAGTACGGCCAAAATCTTGATCTGTTCCGACAGCGTCTGACCGGGCTTGAAGCCGACATTCAGGCGCAGGCTTTGATACCGGCTGATTCGCCGTATGCGGTTTATCACAATGCCTTTCAGTATTTTGAGCGCCAGTTCGGCTTGCAGCATCAACTGGTATTCGTGGAGAGCGAGGAACTGCAGCCCGGTGTCAGGCACATGATGACTGTGCGCCGCGCCGTGGCAAGCACACCGTTGAATTGTCTGATGGAAGATGTGACCACGCAGGCCGCCACAGTCGACACCCTGCTCGGCGACAAGACTCTGCGCCGCATCAGGGTGGATACCGTGGGTCAGAACCTGACCTCGGGGCCAATGGCTTATATACACATGATGGACAATCTTGCTGACGCGTTCAGGCAGTGTGGGGCTGCGCTTTGAATTTCTCGCGGCTTCCTGTCAGAGCCTGATACCATACGCAAATCGCAGCCTTCTCCACATCGGACGTTTTGCTTATGTCAGCCGCCAGACCCCTGATCCTGATTGATGGATCATCCTACCTGTTTCGAGCCTTTCATGCCCTGCCTCCTCTGGTCAGCAGCCGGGGTCAGCCTACCGGCGCCATTAAAGGCGTGATCAGCATGATACGCAGCCTGAAAAAAGAGTATCCGGACAGCCCGGTGGCGGTGGTCTTTGATGCCAAAGGTGGCACCTTTCGTAATGAAATCTACAAGGAATACAAAGCCCACAGGCCGCCGATGCCCGATGAGCTGCGCAGTCAGATAGAGCCCATTCATCAGATCATCAAAGCCATGGGTCTGCCCCTGTTGGTAGTGCCCGATGTCGAGGCCGATGACGTCATCGGTACCCTCGCCGCCCAGGCCAGCAAACAGCAACGGGAAACCCTGGTATCGACAGGTGACAAAGACCTTGCCCAGTTAGTGACCGATCACGTCACCCTGATTAACACCATGACCGGTGAACGCCTGGACCCTGAAGGCGTGGTCAATAAATTTGGCCTGCCGGCAGCCCGCATCGTGGATTTTCTGGCACTCACGGGCGACAAGGTTGACAACATCCCTGGTGTGCCCAGCGTGGGGCCGAAAACAGCCGTCAAGTGGCTGCAAGAATACGATTCGGTGGAAAACCTGATCGCCCATGCCGACGATATTGGCGGTAAAGTCGGCGAAAAGCTGCGTGACAACATCGAACAGTTGCGATTGTCCTATGAACTGGCAACGATCAAGCTGGATGTGACACTGGAAATGTCGCTGGATGAACTGATTCCCGGCCCGGAAGACCAGACCCAGTTGATGGCACTGTTCACCGAACTGGAGTTCAGGACCTGGGTCAAGGAACTCGATAAGGCCGGCGTTGAAATGTCGGCCAGCGACCTGGCTGCGGCACAGGAAGATCTGGGCAGTACGCCGCTTGCGGACGACGATAGCGGCCCGGATGATGCACAACTTGATACCGATGAGCAGAACTACGAACTTATCAATGATGAGGACGGGCTCAATCGCTGTATCAAAGCCATCAAGGCAGCCCGGCAGACGGCCGTCGCCATGCTGGTTACCGACGAGCACTATATGCTGGCGCAGATTATCGGACTGGCGTTCAGCTGGCAGCCCGGGCAGGCGGTTTATATCCCGCTGGCGCACGACAGCCTGGAGGCGCCTTCCACCCTGGACCGACGTGCGACGCTGAACATGCTCAAGCCGCTACTTGAAGATCCGCTGGTGCGCAAAGTGGCGCATGACAGCAAGCGGCTGAGCCATATTCTGCTGAATCACGACATTGATGTCGGGCGTTGGCACTTTGATACCCACCTTGCCTCCTATGTTATCAACTCGGTGGCAAGCAATCACAGCATTGAAGATGTAAGCGCTTACTACCTGCACAGGAGCCTTGATGGCAAAGAGGTGCTCACCGGCAGTGGTCGCAACAAACTCATGCTGAGTCAGTCTGATCCGGCTGCCGCACTGGCCTGGCTGGCGCCGCAGGTGGACAGTGTGCTGCGGCTCAGCCATCTGCTGAATGCGCAGCTCAGGAAAACCGGCGAACTTGAGGGTCTGTACAGATACTACGAGCTGGCGCTGGCACCGGTGCTGCAGCGCATGGAACGGCACGGTATCGCAGTGGACCCGGAGCTGTTGCATAAACAGTCCCAGGCCCTGGCGACCCGCCTCGCCGAAGTCGAGGCGGCGGTCTACGAACTGGCCGGCGAAACCTTCAACCTCGGTTCGCCCAAACAATTGCAGGTTATTCTGTACGACAAAATGAACCTGCCGGTGATCAAAAAAACTCCCAAAGGCCAGCCGTCAACAGCGGAGCCCATACTGCAGGAGCTGGCCCTGGAATATGAACTGCCCAGCATGATCATGGAACATCGCGGGCTGAGCAAACTCAAATCCACCTACACCGACAAGCTGCCGGCACAATTGAATCGCAGTACCCAGCGTATCCATTCGAGCTTTCAGCAAGCCGTCGCCGCCACCGGTCGGTTGTCTTCAACCGAGCCCAATCTGCAGAACATCCCCATCCGCAGTGCCGAGGGCCGCAAGATCAGGCAGGCTTTCGTGGCCGCAAAAGGTTATAAACTGGTCGCAGCCGATTACTCGCAGGTCGAGCTGCGCATCATGGCGCATCTGTCGCAGGACAAAGGATTGCTGCATGCTTTCGCCAATGCGCTGGACGTGCACAAAGCCACCGCGGCAGAAGTGTTTGGCGTGGCGCTGGAAGAGGTCACCGGCGAACAGCGCCGCCGAGCCAAAGCCATCAATTTCGGGCTGATTTATGGCATGTCGGCGTTTGGTCTGGCCAAACAACTGGGCATCGAGCGTCACGATGCCCAGCAGTATGTTGACCGTTACTTCGAAAAATACCCGGGCGTGCTTGAATACATGGAGCGCACCCGGGAGTTGGCGGAAACACAGGGTTATATCGAAACCCTGTTCGGGCGCCGACTGTATCTGCCGGACATCAAGGCTGGCAATGGCATGTTGCGCAAGGCCGCTCAGCGCACGGCCATCAACGCGCCGATGCAGGGTACGGCGGCAGATATCATCAAGCAGGCGATGGTGGATATCGACCACTGGCTAGGCACCGGGGTACTGGATGCGCGCCTGGTGTTGCAGGTACACGATGAACTCGTGTTTGAGGTGGCTGAGGCCGATGTCGCCCTGCTCAGCGACGGTGTGCGTTTCCGCATGGCCAGTGCCGCGGCACTGGATGTACCTTTAGTTGTCGACGTTGGGGTCGGTGACAATTGGGACGAAGCCCACTGACGGCTAGGCCGTTGCCGGGGGCTCGCTCAGCCAGCCATCCAGACGCTGGGCCAGAATATCGACACCCTGTCGCTTGAGTGACGAAAACGCCTGGGCGCTGGCATCGGGCATGCCTTCCAGCGCCTGCCTGGCCTTGGTCAACGCATCCTGCACACCACCGCGCTTGAGCTTGTCGGCCTTGGTCAGCAGGATATGCAGGGGCAGCTGCCGTTTGCGTGCCCAGTCGATCATCATCAGGTCAAAATCCTTGAACACATGCCGGATGTCAGTCACCAGTACCAGGCCACTGAGCGCATCGCGCTTGTTCAGGTATTGCTCCAGATGCACCTGCCAGTCGTTTTTTACCGACAACGGCACTTTGGCATAACCGTAGCCGGGCAGATCGACCAGATAACGACCTTCGTCAATCGCAAAATAGTTGATCAGCTGGGTGCGGCCCGGTGTTTTACTGGTACGTGCCAGTTGACCGTTGCGGGTCAGCGTATTAATGGCGCTGGATTTGCCCGCGTTGGAGCGGCCGGCAAAGGCAACCTCGCTGAGGCTGTCGGGGGGGCAATCGCGCAGTTTGGCGGCGCTGATCACAAATTTGGCGGCTTGATAGTTCATGGGCTGGCATTCTACCGGAGCGTGACGACCTTAAGCCAGCAATAGCGGGATTTTCAACAACAATACGGTAGCGGTAGTGGCTGACGACCGCGGCCATTTTAGGGCTGAGGGCGCCTACACATAACGGGCAGCTGTGGTATACTCCTCGGTCGCTGCGTTTCGTTCCCCCCGGCAGTCCGGGTAATGGCAGCAAACGAATACACACTACCGCTTTCACAACTGTTCAGGAACTTCGATTATCCATGAAAAGACTAGTTTTCTCCCTGGCGACAATTCTCATGGCTGTGACCAGCTTAACTGCGTATGCCCAAGGTGATGCCGCCGCGGGTGAAGGTAAAGTGGCGGTCTGTGCTGCTTGCCACGGCGCTGACGGCAACAGCGACCTGGGCAGCAACCCCAAACTGGCCGGCCAGGGTGAGCGGTATACGCTCAAGCAGCTGCGCGACATCAAATCGGGTGCTCGTGAAGTGCCGCTGATGACTGGCTTGCTCGACAACATGGATGATCAGGACCTGATGGACATTGCTGCGTTTTACGCAGAACAGGAAATTACCCTGGAAGGCGCTGATCCCGACCTGGTGCCCCTGGGTCAACAGATTTACCGCGCCGGTATTACGGATCTGGGTGTTGCTGCCTGTTCCGCCTGCCATGCGCCGACAGGTAATGGCATGGCGCAGGCCGGGTTCCCATCGCTCGGTGGCCAGCATGCCGAATACATTGAAACCCAGATGAAGGCGTTTCGTTCCGGTGCGCGTGACAACGACGGTGATTCCGCGCCCATGCGTATTGTTGCAGAACGCCTGACAGATGCTGAAATCGAAGCGCTGGCCAGTTACGTCTCCGGCCTGAACTAGTCCGGCGCCGGCGGCAGGGGACAAAACGGTGGCCCCTGCCAGACCTGTTAAGCAATTATTCAGCCGTCTTGCGGTCTACTTAAGCGTCGTCCTGACCTAACAAAAGAACCAAAGTGGAGTAGCAACATGATCAAGCAAGCAATCAAACTGGGCGCCGTGGCGCTGTTAAGCGCGCTGGCCTTCTCCGCCTGGGCTCAGCCCTCGCTGTATGTGGCAGGCACCCATTATGAAGAGCTGCCGGCACCGGTGCGCACCAATGATGCGGAAAAAATCGAAGTACTTGACGTGTTCTGGTATGGCTGTGGTCATTGTTTCCGCTTCCAGCCGCTGATCGAAGACTGGGCGCAAAATGCCCCGGCCGATGTTGACTACGTGCGCTACCCTGCCATCTGGAACGAACTGATGAAGATTCATGCGCAGGCCTACTACACCGCTGAAAGCCTGGACGTTGTAGGCGCCGTGCATGAGCCGATTTTTGAGGCGATTAACCTGCAGGGCAATCGTCTGCAAAACGAACGCCAGCTGGCTGCCCTGTTTACCGAACACGGCGTGGATGCAGAGGCTTTTTCCAGCGCATTCAATTCGTTCCCGGTGCGCACCAAGGTCAATCAGGCCGAAAGCCGAATGCAGGATTATCAGATCCGTAGCACGCCCAATGTCATCGTCAACGGCAAATATCTGGTAACAACAAATGAAGCGGTGCGAACCCAGCAGGACATGCTGGCAATTGTTGACTTCCTCGTTGCACAGGAGCGCGCCGCCCTCTAATCCGCCAACACTGCGCCGGTGGCAATGCGGCGGCTAACAACAAGACGTTGAGACAAGCGTCAGGAAACGAGCCTATGGTTCACCGGCTGCAAGATGGCGAAGAAGCGTTGCGCTGGAAGCGCAAGTTTCTTGATGCGTTGGAAGATCACGAACAACGCGAAAAAACTCTCAGCAATCGTATACGGTTGCTTCGCCGGGGCTTGCTTGGCGTCAGCCTGGCGGGTGACGGCAACGACCCCGTTCTTGATAAACAGCTTACCCAGTTGCGCAGCACCCTGCGCAACGACGACCGTGAAACCGGCCTCGAAATTCTGCTGGAACAAATCGAAAAGTCCATCATCCGTCTGGACAACGAGAAGAACGCCAGCACCTGGGCGCTGAAGCAGGCGTTTGAAAGCAGTCTCAAGGAGCTCGAGCAGGTTCCTCTGCCTGGCCCATCGCGTCGCCAATTGAAAAAATTCTCCCGCAGCCTGTCCGCACGCCTGGAAGATCCGCAGCAACACGCAGGCCTGATTCGTCATTTCATCGAGATGCTCAGCGAAGCGGTGCAGGCCCTGAAGGCACAGGAACAGCAACACCTGACCGCGAGCCAGCCAACGGCCAACAGCGGTGGCCTGTGGCAACGCCTGTTCGGCACTGGCCAGGAGCCCTCAGCCAGTAAAGAGCCTTCAGCGGATAGAGAGCCTTCAGCGGGAAAAGAGCCTTCAGCGGGTAAAGCGCCCCCGGTGGATGAGGAAAAGCCCTCAGCCCCCCACCACCACGACACTGCCATCACCGGCGAGCTCCTTGATCGGGATGATATCCCCTCACCGCAGGTTGCCAGCCGATCCGGATCAACAACGGAAACTAAAGTTCAGCTCGAACCGGAAACCGAGGCCGAAGAAGAGCAGTACCAGGCAGCCGAAAACGATGACCTCGGCGCGTCGCTGACTGCCAGCAAACTTAGTCAGGAAACACAGTTCGCACAAGAAGCGGCTCTCCGCCACCAGCAGGCCAGGCTTGACCCTGACGACGGTATCAGCATTGAAGGCGAACTGATCCGCGACCGCTCCGGACTCGCCGAACCCGCGTTTTCTTTCATTGCTGGCCATGTTGAACCTTTGCTGCTCAGAATACTTGAGTCAATCCACATCACTGGCGAATCGGTCAAGCTCGCGGAAACGATTCGGCGTCACATTCTCAAAGGACTTAACTGGTACGATTTTGTCGCGGTGCTGGAAGAAATACTGCAGATTCTGCGCAATGCCGCCGATGAACAGCGTGTCGAGTTTCAGGATTTCCTGACCGAAGTGAATGAGAGCCTGGCGCAGGTGCAGGCCTTTGTTGATAACTCACGTAAATACGCTGACCAAAGCGCTGCCACCGACGCCGCCATGGATGCCAAGGTGCGTGAACAAATCAGCAGCATCAGTGACGCTGTCGCGGATGGTGATGCCGACCTGGATTCGCTCAAAATCAGTGTGCAATCGCAAATAGGGGCAATCATCAGTTCACTAGACAGTTTCAAGTCTCAGCGCGAGCAACAAGAGGACGGTATGTCTGGGGAGATGCGCGAACTGATTGAGCGCATCAGTGCCCTTGAAACCGAGTCCAGAGAGCTTCGCCTGCACCTGGCCCAGCAAAAGGAAAAAGCACAAACTGACACCTTGACCGATCTGCCGAACCGGGACGCGTATAACCAGCGCTTGCGCCTGATTCTGACCGAGTGGCGCGATGGCGCCAGTCACGAACGCCGCGATGATGATCGTGCACTTTGCCTGGCGGTGGCTGATGTCGACAACTTCAAACAGATAAATGATACCTATGGCCACCTGGCAGGTGACAAGGTTCTGAAAATCATCAGCAAGGAACTGGTGTCGCGACTACGTGACTCGGACTTTGTAGCACGGTATGGTGGTGAAGAGTTTGTTATCATCATGCCGCATACACGTCCCGCCGATGCCGAACATACCTTGAATAAAGTGCGCGAGGCGATCGCGAATATTCCGTTCCATTTTAAAGAAAGGCAGCTGAAAATTACCGTGTCCTTCGGCGTTGCGGATGCGAACCACGGGGACAGCCCGGAATCGTTATTTGAACGCGCCGACAGTGTGCTTTATAAGGCCAAGGCGGATGGCAAGAACCGCGTGCACCGGCACCGGCAGGAGCACTGACACACTGATAGGGTAAACCGGACAAACTTTTTCACGGTGACATACGTCACAGGAAGCTCACGCAGCAAGAAACAACAACAGGGATTCACAGAATGGGTTTGAGCGATATCGGCGATCAGGTCCGCCAGCTGCTGTCGACCGCAGGGCGCTCATTGAACACGAGTGAACCAGGCGCCGCCCTTGTCAGCCGCATTACTGTGGTTCTGATGGTATTCGACAACAGACTCTACCAGCTCGGCAACGGGCGCTGGGCCAACCTGAGCGACGACCACAACGATAGCAGGCAGGAGCGCGCGGAAGCGGGCACGACTGCCGTTCGTATCGCGCGCGCAGCAGCAACCCTGCTGGCTGATGCCGATGATGGCTCGCGCAAAGATCCGCACAACGTTCTGTTATTGCTGCCGCCCGCTGATTTTCTGGTGACACCGGTAAAATTGCCTGGCGTTGCGCCTGCCGCTGTCAGGCCAGCACTGCAATTGCAGGCCGACAGTCTGCTGCCCGGCTTTGACGAGCCACTGAGCCCGGCGGTGAAAACCACCGCTGATCAGGGCGACGTCGGCAATACTGAACCCCACATGGCATTCTGGCTGCCGACGGCTGATATTGACACGTTGTTTGACGCTTTTGCTGCGGAGTCGCTGTTTCTCACTGCTGTTATGCCACGCCCTGCCCTGATCAGCGCGCAGCACGGTGAGATCGTCGTGGATGATCAGGACGGCGACAACCTGTCGGTGATTCAAGCCCGTGACGGGGTGGTGCGTCAGTGTCTGCAAACCAGGCTCATCGATCTGGATACCCCTGCGTTTGATGAGCAATGGCAGGCAGAAACGACAGCGCTGATGGCCTCCGCGCCAACCAGGGTTACCCTGCGCAGCGCCGAGGACTACCTTGATCAGATTCGCCAGCACGGCGGTGATGTTGTCCGGCAGGCCGGGTCATCCTATGCTATCTGCCCGGCCGCTGCCCTTGCTGCCCGGCATCAATTCGATAAAGGCAAACGCTTGTGGCTGGGGGCCGCAGTGCTCGCCGCATTGATGCTTGTCGGCACCCTGCCGTTTATTGTGCAGGCCATTCAACTACGCAGCCTGACCAACACCCTGGCTGAACAGGAAGCGCTGGCTGCTCCGGCGCGGGCCGACCAGCTCGCCGTACGGGATTTTGAGTCGCGCTGGGGTGTATTGACCGAATACCCGCAACAGGATGTGCCGGCCATGCTGCTGGCGCTGCAGGCTGTGATCAGCCCCAGTGTATTAACGTTCCTGGAACTGGAAGAAGGTTATATCAGTATTGAGGGTGAGAGTGAGGACCCGCAGGCATTGCTGCAACAGCTTGAGCAAAACGACATGTTCACCGAGGTAGACTTTGCGCGTGCTACCAGCAACAACCGTTACTATATTGATCTGCGACTCACCACGGTAAACTTTCCTGCCTACCATGAATGGTACTTCCCGGAGTCACAATAATGTTAATGGGAATACGTTCGCTGACATCACGGGAAAAAAATATTCTGCGCCTCGCCATTGTGCTGGCACTGGTGATCGGTCTGGCCAATGGCATTCCGATGCTTCGTAATACTTACAGTGAACGTGCGCAGGCAATCGAACAATTGCGCACTGACATCGCGCGCGAGCAAAGACTGCTGGAAAACGCAGAACTGTGGCAGCAACGCCGACGCGATATCGATCAACAATTGCAGACACTCGACGCGCGCCTGTTCACCGGAAACGCTCAGGGCGCAATGCCGACAGTGCCCGTGCTGGCAGCCAATATTCAGCGGCTGACAAGGCAATATGCACAAGAGACAGGTGTCACCATTACCTCAACCAGCCTGGCTGAGTCCCGCGAAACCCGGGGCTGGCTGCTGGTTGAACAAACCCTGTCATTCAATCTTGATAATCAGGGCAACACTCTGGACTTCCTGGCTCGCCTTGATGCATCTGAACCCTGGCTCGCGGTAAGCTACTTCACGATGCGCCGTAATCGGAACCAGTATAGCGGTGAAATAACCGTGGTCGGTTTCAGTCGTGACACTACGATTGCTGCGGCGGGAGACTGAGCCATGTCAAATGTCATCACGCTGCCCGTGTTTACACAACTACTGGAGCCAGCCGGCATCGCACCGGCGCAGGACTTTGTCGACAGCAATGAACTTGTATGTGACAGCCTGCCCGACAGCCAGCTCCGGGCACGTATTCGTTTTGTACTGAATAATTCACAAACAGGTGTGGCCGCCGGGCCGGTACGCTTCCGGGCGGCAAAACCCGATGAAGTCAGGCGCCTGATCAAGCACTGGCGTGCCGAGTTATCACCCACCATTGATACCGCCAGTACCGACGATCTGTTTGTCTCCGGCTTTGAAGATGACGAAGAGCTGAAAGATCTGGCGTCAGAAGCGCCGATCATCCGGCTGGTGAATCACCTGTTTGCCCGCGCACTTGACCTGAATGCCAGTGACATACATTTTGAACCGAATGAAGAACACCTGGATGTGCGCTGCCGTGTTGATGGCATCATGCATCGCATCGAACGTCTGCCGGTACGTATCACCACCGCAGTGGCCTCGCGCCTGAAACTGATGGCACGCATGGACATCGGTGAAAAGCGTCTGCCCCAGGATGGCCGCATTGATTTCCGCACCGGCGGCAAACAACTGGACATGCGGGTTTCCACGCTGCCCGGTGTCCACGGTGAGTCCATTGTGCTGCGTATTCTGGACCGCGGCGATACCGCCGTCAGTCTGCAGCAATTGGGTATGCCGGAGAATATTCTGGGTAGTTACCAAAGCCTGATCAACCAGCCCCACGGCATGATCCTGATCACCGGCCCGACCGGCAGCGGCAAAACCACAACGCTGTATGCCACGCTGGAAAAAATCAACAATCAGAAAAGCAAGATCATTACCGTTGAGGACCCGGTGGAGTACCAGCTTGAAGGTATCACCCAGATTCAGGCGAATGCGGCCATCGGCCTGACATTTGCTGCCGGTCTGCGTTCAATTGTGCGCCAGGACCCTGACGTCATCATGGTGGGCGAAATCCGCGACCATGAAACCGCAGAGATCGCGATTGAGTCCGCCCTCACCGGCCACCTGGTGTTTTCCACGCTGCATACCAATGACGCTGCCGGCGCCATTACCCGTTTGCAGGACATGGGCGTCGAAGGTTACCTGATCAGTTCAAGTCTGTTGTGTGTGCAGGCCCAGCGCCTGGTGCGCCGAATCTGCACCGACTGTGGTGAGCCTCACACCATCACGCCGGATGAAGAGCAGGTATTGCAGATCCGTGCGCAGGATTACCCGAATGTGCGTCGTGGTAAAGGCTGCGAACGCTGTGGTGAAACTGGTTATCGTGGCCGTATTGGTCTGTACGAGCTGCTGGTCATGTCCGATGCTATTCGCCATGAAATTGCCACCGGTTCGGATGCCAACATCATCCGCAATCAGGCTATCCGGGAAGGCATGAAAACGCTGCGTGAAGATGCGCTGGAAAAACTGGCAGCAGGCATGACCACTCCTGAGGAAGTCGTCAGGGTGACACGTGCCGGAGCCGCGTCATGAGCGTCAATCAGTTCAATTATCAGGCCTACGATGCGGCCGGCAAGGTGCAGAGCGGCCATATTGCCGCCGATTCGGAACGTGAGGCGGTCAAACTGCTGCAGGGCCGCCAACTGGTGCCGGTCAAGATCAGTCGCGCCAGCAAAAGTGAAAAACGGGTGCGTACCGGCAAAAAAATCCGGCAAAGCGATCTGCTTGATTTCACGACCGGGTTGCGCACCCTGGTGGATGCCCGGGTACCACTGGACAAAGCCTTGCGGCTGCTCGAAGGCATTACCGAGTCCAATGCCATGCGAGAACTGGTGGTCACCATGCGCCGGGACGTCAAGGAAGGTAAAAGTCTGGCTGAAGCCATGGAGAACCGGCCCGATGTGTTTTCCAGAATGTACATCAACATCGTGCGGGCCGGCGAAGAAGGCGGCATCCTGCACCAGTTGCTGCCAGACCTGGCCGATTTTCTGGAAACCAGCGCCAAAAACCGGCAGGCGATTATCTCTGCCATGGTTTACCCGATTGTATTGTTGGTCACTGGCGTGATATCAGTGTTCCTGTTGCTGGTTTTTGTCATTCCGCAGTTTGCTGTCATGTTTCAGGACGCCGGTACCGATGTGCCCGCGTCTGCCGCATTCCTGCTGGCGCTGAGCGATGGCGTCACGCAGTATGGCTACTTGTTGGTATTGTTGATCGTCGCGCTAGTGTTCTGGTGGCGCTGGCAGGATCGCGATGCGGCCAGCAAGTTGCGAAAAGATGCGTTCCTGTTGCGCACACCAATGCTCGGGCAGCTCCTGCTGTATCGCGATTGTGCCGTGTTTGCCCGCACCCTGGGCGCCCTGCTGGGCGCCGGTATTCCGCTGATCCGGGCGTTACGGGTAGCGCGCGAAGTGGTCAGCAATACCGAGCTGGTACGTCTGCTGGCCCGTGTTGAAGAAGATGTGCGAGGTGGCGCTGGTCTGGGAATTTCATTGGAAAAGGCCGGTGTGTTTCCCACGTTGTTGCATCAGCTGGTTGCCGTGGGCGAAGAATCAGGCAGGACCGGCAGCATTCTGCTGAAAACGGCGGAAACTTTTGATCAGAATGTGAAGAATCAAATGGCCAGTCTGGTATCTGCCTTGCAGCCAGCGTTGATTCTGTTGCTGGGTATTGCGGTGGGCGGCATTACCATCACCATGCTGTCGGCGGTGTTCAGCATGAACGCAGTGGAATTTTAATGTCAGGCAAGTATCCGTCGTCACTGACCTGACGACACAGACGGGGAGTACGGAACGTGAGAGGAAACATTAGACCATTCGCCTTGCTGGGCCTGGTAGCAGCGCTATCGTCCTGCGCTTCCATGCAGACAGGCTCTGGCAGCGAAAACAACCGCGCAGCCCCGCCATCGAGCGCCGGCGCCACAACCTCGGCTGTAGCAGGCAGTACCGGCGTATCATCGCAGGCGTCCGCCCGACAAATGGCGGAAGCAACTGACTCGGCGGAGCGCCAGGCGCTGATTGATGAAATCAATCGTGACGGTGTCCCCATCGATAGCAACGGTTACCGCGAGACAGTACCGCTGCCAACGCAAGCGCCCGAGCAGGATGTCGTGGAGCTTAACTATGAACAGGCGGATTTGCGCGATATCTTGACTGAGCTGGCGGATGCACTGGATATCACCATGATCATCGATCCGACCATTGCCGATGTGGTCAGCATCCGCACCGCCGTCAATCGACCTTTGTCTTACGATGATATCTGGCCCCTTGTTCGACTGCTGACGCGACAGAATGGTGTGCTGCTGGAGCGCGAAGGCGACATTTATTATGCGCGTCAGGGTGAATCGAATCTGCCGGTGGAAATATCCACACCCGGCGGTCTGCAGCAGGGAACTGCGAGTTATATCATGCAGATCACACCGCTGACCTATATTTCCGTGGAATCAGCGCTGGAATTGCTGACCCCGCTGGTCGAGCCTGACGGCACGGTCATGCGCATCACCAACAGCAACACACTGGCGGTATCGGCCAGCCGGGGGCAACTGTCACGGGTTAACGAATTGCTGGACCTGATTGATGATGATCCGTTTCGTAACCAGGGCATTCAACTATACCCGCTGAACAATGCCAGTGCCGGTGATGTCGCACAGGAGCTGCAGGATATTCTGGTATTGATCGAAGGTGGTTCACCGGCCTTCCAGGTACAGGCACTGGAGCGCATCAACTCGTTGCTGGTGACAGCGCCGGCGGCCCGTGGCTTCGATGAGATCAGCCGCTGGATCCGGATTCTGGATGCCGACCGACAAGAGCAGGCCGAGCAACTGTTTCAGTATCGGGTGAAGAATCTGAACGCCACTGAACTGGCGACAACGCTGACCGAAGTGTTTCGCGTGGAAGACGAAAACGAAGACATCCGTGGCAACGACGAGCAGGATCAGGACAGCGAGCGCGAAACGGTGGTTGAGCTGAATGAGCAGGGCGAACCTGTCATGCGCAGCCAGCCCGGTGCCGGCACCACCGTGACCACAGTCGCGGTATCGGCCGACCTGCGGGTCACTATTGTCGCCGACGAGGCGACCAATACCCTGCTGATTCGCAGCAATCCGCGTGACTACCGGTACTTGCTCGCTATTATCAATCAACTGGACAGCGCGCCGCTGCAGGTCATGCTCAATGCAGTCATTGCGCAGATTGTGCTGACCGACGATACATCGTTTGGTGTGGACTGGTCGCGGATACTGGAAACCGCCAGTGGCTCTTCACGCATCGGTACCAGTTTTCTGCCAACGGGTACAGAAGACCGGGGCGGTCTCGGCGGCCTGCTGTTCAATCGCGCCTTTCTGGATGGCGCAGCGCGCGTCGAAGCCACGCTGGAGGCGATTGCCATCAACAACGATGTGCGCCTGTTGGCACGTCCGTCGCTGACCGTGGTGAACAACATGGAAGGCCAGATTCGCATAGGCGCTCAAGTGCCGGTCCGGCTCGGTGAGACCACAACAACGGTTGGCACCACAGAAAATATTCAGTACCGTGACACCGGTATCGAACTGAATATTACGCCCCGAATCAATGGTGAGGGTGTGGTGAATCTGGTGATTCGTCAGGAACTGTCATCGGTGTCTGAAAGTTCGGGCGTCAGCGGTAACCCAATCTTTGAGAATCAGGAAATTGAAACCACTGTGGTGGTGCGCGATGGCGAGAACGTCGTGCTGGGTGGTCTGATCCAGACCAACAATGATGCACTAAACACGGGTGTACCGATACTCAATCGAGTGCCCGGACTGGGGCGCCTGTTCAGCTATCAGCAGGACAACAATGAAAGGCGCGAATTATTTATTGTTATCCGCCCGGAAATAGTCAACGTCAATGAGCAGAGCGATGCCAGCTATCGTGAGATCCTGAGTCGCTTCGAGATGGCTGCGGAAATGCTGTCCGAATGAAACAGGTTTTGCCAAAGCGAATGGGCAGGCGGGTATTGCAAACAATGAAGAGGAATCACACATGAACAACACAAGAACATCCGCGCGTGCGCGCGGTTTCACCATTATAGAACTGCTGATCGTGATGGCGATTCTGGGCATGCTGGCTGTCATGGTGGCGCCCAATCTGTTTAATCAGGCAGATGGTGCACGTCGTGACGCTGTGCTGTCACAGATCTCATCGTTGGGGAGCGCGCTGGATGCCTATCGACTGGACATCGGGCAATACCCGGACTCGTTGGAAGGCCTGGTGCGAGACAACAGCAGTCGCTCAACCTGGAATGGTCCCTATATTCGTGGCGAGCTGCCGGTAGATCCCTGGGGCAATGACTATCAATACGAATCTGATGGCCGTGACTATGATTTGATGTCCTATGGCGCCGACGGCCGTGAAGGTGGCGAAGGCAATGACGCTGATATCAGCATCTGATGCGGTTACCACACTCAGCCCGAATGTGAGGCTACTCCCGGTCCGTCTTCCGGCCCGTCTCCCGATCCGTCAACGCGGATTCACGCTGCTGGAGCTGTTGCTGGTGCTGGGCATTCTTGGCATGGCCGCCATGTTGTTGGGGCCGGGGTTGGCGACGCTGGAAACGCCCGGCTTCAATGCCCAGGCCCGCGAGGCCACCGGGCTGCTGAACTATGCCCGGCGCATCGCTGTCGTGCAAGGGACACCTGCCACTATTGAATTCCTGACAGTGCCGGAAGAAGCCTTGCAAGACAATGACGATGAACCCGGCCAGCAGCCGACTGATATCGTCGGGCGCTGGGTCGGCGACACTATCGAACTCAGTTACCGTGACAGTGCTGGTCGGGCCGAATCTGTTGAAGAACGTCTCCATGTCACATTTTATCCCGAAGGCGGAAGCACGGGTGGGGAACTCATCCTGCAACAGGACAATCGTTCACTCATCATCGCCGTGGATCCGTTCTCGGGCCGGGTACAGGTGCTTGATGAAGACTAGCCTGAGTGCCACAAGCCCCCCAGACAACAACCGGGCCAACAAGGGTTTTACCTTGCTGGAAGTCATGGTTGCCCTGACCATCACCAGCCTGGTACTGGGCGGACTGTTCAGCCTGGCTGCGGGCAGCAAGCAGCTGGCCGTGCGCACGCAAACGACCTTGCAGGACACCATGGCAGCAAGGGCGCACATTAATTTTGCCTTGCTGGAAAACGAATACCGCGATCTGGAACCCATTATCGACGACGACGCCCGCTACCAGGTCGAGGCTCTGGACATCCTGCCGGACGTGCTGCGCCGCACCGCACCCATGAATGACCTGCTGCAGTCGTATCAGATCATAGACCGTGATACCGACGAAGTTATCGACGGGGTGCGCTGGGTGCGCCTGGAGCTGCCGCAATGAAACCGGGTCTGATGACATCCATGCCCGGCAGCTTGCGCACATCACAGCGGGGCTTCACGCTGCTTGAGATCATCATCGCCCTGTCATTGACAGCGATGCTGCTCACCATGTTGACGGCAGGTATGTATGGCGTGATTCGTGATTGGGACAACAACGCCGAAGGACTGGAGCGTTCACTGGATGAAACCGTTGCCGTGTTGCAACTGGAGCGGGCCCTGCAAGGTGCCTTTCCTCACAGTTACCGGGACCCGGACACTCAGGCGCGCCATGTTTTTTTTGTCGGCGAGCGCGACGCATTGAGTTGGGTTTCCACGGTGTCACCGCAGCGAAATCCGGGTCTCACAGCCTGGCGCTTGTACGATGAACCGGGAGAAGGCGTGTATCTGCAGCTTGCCCCGGCGTTGAGCGACAATCCGCAGCAGCGGCTGGCAGCAGCCGAACCACGACTGCTGCTGGCCAACTACACGCTTGAATTCAGCTACCTGTTTGAGGATCTGGCACTTGAACGACGCTGGCGCGATAGCTGGGAAGGCGAAGAACTCACAGCCCTGCCCCTGGCCGTGCACATACTGCTGCGCCCCACGGGAGACGCGCCCCGCACCGGGGAGCTGAATATCATCGCGCCCGTCAGAACCACCGAACATCGAAACCTCACACCGACGACGGGGTTGTTGCGATGAAGGCCCGGCAGCGCGGCGCAGTCATGATCATGGTGCTGTGGACGGCCGTGGTGATGACCATTCTGGTGACCGTGCTGGCTGCCAATGTCCGAATGTCAGCGACTACCGCGTTCCACAATAAGGCTGGTAATCAGGACTACGCCGCCATCACGGCCACCATGCACAGGGCGGAAATGGAGTTGATGATGGAGCGCATGCCGGTGCCTGTCGGCCAGGAACTGACCCTGAACGAAGACGGTGAATTTCGCATTCCAGCCTACCGTTTTAATGGCCAGTCGCTGACCCTGAACTATGCCGCTGACGACAACATGGTGGTTCGCATTTATGACCACGCGGGCAAGATCAATCTCAACCGCCTGGAGCGCGAGCGCATGCAGCAGATCATCGAGAAACAACTGGGCGAGGGTTATGACCCGCTTCAGGTTCAGGAATTGCTGGCGGCCTGGACGGACTGGACAGACCTGAATACCCTGATGACACCGGGCGGTGCTGAAGACGACTACTATCAATCGCTGGAGATACCCTACACGGCGCGGAATGTCGCGGAAATGGATTCAGTGGAAGAGCTGCGTCTGATACGCGGGTTTGATGAATTGTTTGGTGACATGAACCTGGATGCGGCGTTTACCATTTATGGTACCGGCTCCGCGGTCAATCCGAATCTGGCCACCCGCGAAGCCTTGATGCTGCTGCCGGGGCTGGACGAAGAACTGGTGGAAGAGATTATTGCGCACCGCGAGCAAACGGATTTTCGTGCGATTCGCGAGGTCGGTGAAATAGTACCGCTGGAAATAATGGTAGAGCTGTCGCCCTGGCTGGGCTTTAATACCTCAAGCTTCTATTCGGTTTATGCCTATCCGGCGCGAGAAACGTCGGGGCATGATCCGGTGCAACAAGCCTACATGCAGATGATGGAGGTGCGGTCATTCAATAACAGGGCACGAATATACCAGGTCAATCCTTATGCGCGACTGCCTGATACGGCGCCAGCAACGCTGGACTAGTCGCGCGCCATGCTCCAGGAAGAGCGCATCACCAGCGTGCCCCAGCCCTTGCCCGGGTTGATACTGATTTCCTTGCTCAGGCGTGTCTCATACCACAACAAACCGCTTTCGTCGGCGACGCCACTGAGCACATGAAACTTCCCAACCCGCATGGCCATGGCCTGCACCCTGACCTGCACGGTTATGCGCTCGCCTTTTTTGAACGGACCATGCTCGACTTCCGGGCGGTCAATAGCCAGGTAGGATGACATGACCTCTTCCAGGTCTTTCATCAGGGCAAAACCGAAATAACAGGTCACGTTGTCATTCAGTATTTCCGCTTCCAGCTCCATGACAAAATCCTGCAGCGGATCGATGTTCTCAATCAGCTCACCATCGACATTGCGCACCCGTGTGTGCAGTATGCGGCAGTCCTTGACCGCATCCGGCGTTTCCTGTTGATGGTTGTTGGCCTGCGCTTCACCCTGGGTGTAAACCCGGCGGCTGTTGCTGTAGTCTTCATAGTGCGCAACAACTTCGGCGCTTTTGCCCATTTCGCGGATCTTGCCGTTTTCCAGCCAGATTGCGGTGTCGCATAACTCCTGCACGTGATACATGGAATGACTGCAGAACACCATGGTTTTGTTTTGTTCGCGGAACTCATTCATGCGTTGCACGCATTTTTTCTGGAACGCGATGTCGCCAACTGATAATGCTTCATCAATCACCAGCACGTCCGGACGCACCATGGTGGCAATGGAAAATGCCAGCCGCACGTACATGCCCGACGAATAGGTTTTCACCGGCCGGTCGATAAAATCCCGCAGCTCGGAAAACTCAATGATGTCGTTCTCCAGGGCGTCAATGTCATCATCGGGCACACCCAGCAGGCTGGCGTTGAGGTGAATATTGCGGCGCCCGCTGAACTCGGGATGAAAGCCCGCGCCCAGTTCCAGCAAAGCCGCTACCTGGCCGCGAATATCGATGCGGCCGCCGCTGGGTTCCAGCGTGCCCACCAGCAGTTTCATCAAGGTGGATTTGCCCGCGCCGTTGTCACCGACAATGCCCAGACTTTTGCCTTCCGGCACATTAAAGGATATGTCCTGCAGCACGTGGAACATGCGATGTCGCGGTTTGCGCAGCAACAGTTCTACCAGACGATCCTGGGGCCGCCCGTAGATGCGAAAATCCTTGTACACGTTTTCCACTGAAATACTATGCATTACAACACATCCCCGAACGCGTGCTTGATGCGCATGAACAGCCAGCCACCGAGCAGGAAACTGATGACCGATGCCAGCACCATGACCTGAAAATGCGGCATCGAGAAATCACCCAGCAGAATGATCTCCCGGTAGAACTGCACAAAACTGTGCATGGGGTTAAACATCATCAACGGCCGCAGGTGTTCCGGCAACAGCGTTAGCGGATAAATGATGGGGGTCAGGAAAAACCAGGCCGTCAGCATCAGGGTGACCATCTGTTGAATGTCCCGCAGGAACACACAAAATGCAGACAGGATGGCAACCAGACCCATGGTAAACAGGAACTGTAACGCCAGTGCCAACGGCAACCACAGCCACATCAGATCAAAATAGCCCTGCGTAGCCAGGTACAACAGGAACACAAAAAACGCGATGCCGTGCACCAGGTAAGGCACCAGCGTGCCTACCATCGGAATCAACTGGACAGGGAACATGACCTTGGTAATCAGTGGCGCCTTTTCCAGCAACAGTCCGCTGGCCCGGCCCATGGCGTCGGCGAAGGCAAACCAGGGCAGATAGCCGATCATCAGGAAGATCACAAAAGGGACGTCACCGAAGTTCTCCGGCATGGGTGCCCGGAACACAACACTGAAGACAAAGGAGTAAATACTGATGTTGACGATGGGCGTGACAAACAGCCACAGGAAACCGCCTAGCGACCCGGCGAACTGGCCGCTGAACTCCTGTCGGACAAATTGGTGGAACAGCCGGAAATGACGAACCGGAGACAACACCCACTGACGCATTAAAATAAAAAACATAAAATCCCTGGCAAATCCGGGTACAGGCGAAAACCTGCCCGGCAAGATCGCGAATTTAAGCATAAATAGGCGCCCAATCGCCAGAAAACGCTAAAAAAAACCGGTAAAACCGCCTACAATTCGCCACATGAATCCAGAACACATGCTTGTGCCATACCAATGCGCCGGTTTGCCACCCGGTCCGTGGCTGATCTTTGCACCGCACGCTGACGACGAAACCTTTGGCATGGGCGGCGCCCTGCGGCTGGCCGCCGATCAGGGCATTGCGACGCATGTTATTGTCATCACCGACGGGGCACTGGGCGGCGAGTCGGTTGACGCGGCACAGGCAGCAGCGTTGGTGCAGACGCGGCAACAGGAACTTAACGCAGCCTGCGCCCTGCTCGGGGTCAGCGACATCGACACCTGGGATCAGCCTGACCGAGGCCTGGTGCTGGCGCCCGCGTTGATCGAGCGTATTGCCAGCCAGATCGCGGACGTCCGTGCCGGTACCGTATTCTTCCCCGGACCACTGGAGCTGCACCCGGATCACCGGATGACGGCGCTGCTGGTCTGGCAGGCTGCCCAGGTGCTGCGGCGCCGGGCCTGGCGAGGTGCATTGCCCCAGCTCTGGTCCTACGAGATCAGTGTGCAGAGTCCGGTCAATCGTCTGCTGGATATCACCTCGGTCACGGCGATCAAGCAGCAAGCGATGGCGGTGTACGCCAGCCAGAATTCACAGAACAACTATCCCGAACTGATCATGGCGTTGAACAAGGCCCGCACGTTTTCGCTGCCCGCTGCGGTCAGCCACGCCGAAGCGTTTTATCAGTTCAGTGACGATGAGGCCGCCGGCAGTCTGCGAGCAGCCGCCGAGGCCGCACTGGCGCGTTACTTTGCTGTGCAGGAAACTTAAGTTTAAGATGGTACGTCTAACGTAGTACACGGACAGCCCTGAGCGAACAAACAGCCCTGAGCGCATAATCAAAGCCCTGAGCGCCTGATAAACAGAAAGCCCTGAGCAGGACAATAACCATGAACATGATCTCCAGCAAACACCGCACGCTTATTGCGACCACCGCGCTGGCACTGTGCGTGGCAATGTCGGCTCACGCTCAAGAGCAGGCCCAAGAACAGACCCAAGAGCAGGATCAAGCCCCGTCACTGTCGCTGTTTGAACCCATCGAACAAACATCAGGTACCGGGGAAGCCCAGCCATCCGGGCCACGCAATCCGACCGCATCGGCGAATGGCGGCCCGCAATTTGCCCTGATAGGCACTTCCCGCTTCGGCGAACGTTACCGCGTCAGTGTGCGCGACAGCAGTGGCGAGGTCATCACCGTTGATGCCGGTGACGGGGGCAGCGCAGCAATTCCCGGCCACCCCGGCTTCAGAGTTACCCGGGTTGAGTCGCGTCATGTTTTACTGGAGCAACCGGCCAACAGCCCCTGCTTTGAGTTCCGCGATCAGGGTGTCACCTGCGAAAGCGACAATATGACTCGCCTGGCGCTGGCCACGGCTGAGGCCATTGCGCCGCCACCAGAGCCAGAACGACGTCGTGACCGCAGTAATGAGGATCGAGATAGCCAGGACGCAGACGCCAGCGAGCAGGAAGGCGATGATCGCCCGCAAAACCCGTTTGCTGCTGCGTTACAAGCTGCGCGCGAACGCGGTGAACCTGATGCGGCCGCGACCCGGGCCGAGGCACAGCGCTTCCGTCCGCGACGTATCGATCCGGCAGATGTGCCCGAAGGTTATCGTCTGGTCCGCACCCCATTCGGAGATCGGGTGGTCCCTGAATAAATGTCCGTGCAACTCACTGTATCGCTGGTTGTTTATGATTTTGACCAGGCCGTGCTCAGCGACACCCTGATGTCTCTGCACAAAGCCGTCGGTATCGCCCAAAGTGAAGGTGTGCTCGGTCGGGTGAATATCACTTTGGTCGACAACGCTGACCACGTCGATGAGTTGGAAGTGCTGTTAAGCCGCTGCTTTAAATCAACAAATAACTCTATTAACGTTGATGTGATCACCGGTCATGGCAACATCGGTTTCGGGCAGGCACACAACCTGATCATTCATCGCTGCGACAGCGAGTATTACCTGATTCTGAACCCGGATGTCATTGTCGACAGGCAGGCACTCAGTGCCGGCATCCGCTATCTGCAGCAGGCACCACAGGCAGTGGCCGTGACTCCGGCCATCCTGGATGGCAACGGGCATCCGGAGTCCGGATGCAAGCGCTACCCTGGCGTGCTCGATTTTCTACTACGCGGCTTCGCCCCGGCCTGGTTGAAGCAGCGCTTCCGCAAGCGCCTGGCACACTACGAGATGCGCGACATGCCAGGCGACCAGATTCACGATGATGTTCCCATTATCAGTGGTTGTTTCATGTTGTTCCGGCATGATGCCCTGCGTCAGCTGGGCGGTTTCGACCCGCGTTACTTCCTGTATTTTGAAGATTTTGATCTGTCCATCCGTGCCCGTACCCTGGGCAAATTGAGTTATCTGCCGCAAATGTGTATCACCCATCTGGGCGGCAACAGCGCCCGCAAAGGCCTGCGGCATATCATCATGTTTGGCCGCTCCGCCTGGCGTTTCTTCTCCAGCCATGGCTGGCGCTGGATATGAGCGCCCACGCAGACAAACAGCCCGTTGTTCTGCTTACCGGCGCCAGCGGTTTTGTCGGCCGGTTTTTGCAAAAAAGGCTGCAGGGCGAACCGGTGACCGTGCGCACCCTGCAGCGGCCACAACATGATTTGTTGCAGGCAGCAACGCTGACGGCCCCCTGCCAGGGCATTGATACCGTCTACCATCTTGCTGCTTATGCCCACGTCAATCAGGCACAGGTCAAATCCCTGTATGCCACCAATGTCGATGGCACCGCGAATCTGCTGCAAGCGGCGATCGCGGCGGGTGTCAGACGGTTTGTGTATGTCAGCAGTATTCTGGCCGATCCGGCCTACGACCAGCCGCGAACGGCCTACGGTGATGCCAAACAACGCGCCGAAACCCTGCTGCAGGCGACCCACGCTGCCGGTCACATCGAGGTAGTCATTCTGCGACCGGTCAATGTTTACGGGCCGGGTATGAAAGGCAACCTGATGACCCTGTTGCGGTTGATCCGCAAGGGTCTGATGCCGCCACTGCCACGGTTTACGCAGACATTTTCGCTGATCGGGGTGGAAGATCTGTGCCAGGCGCTGCTGTTGGCAGCCTCTTGCCCTGTCGGCAGCAGTGCGCCGGTATATCTACTGACCGACGGCGAGGTCTACCAGATCAGGGCGCTGGAGCAGGCCATGCGGCAGGCGCTGGGCAAAACGCAACCGGCCTGGGCGACACCCAGGGCCGTGTTTTACCTGGCTGCGCTCGCCCTGGAACTGCTGGGGCGCTTGCTGCCCATAAACAATGCGCCCGGGCTGCGCAGCTATCATGCGCTGGCCCGCAACTACACAGTGGACAGCAAGGCAAGCCAGCGCGATCTGGGCTATAATCCGCAATCTGATTTTTACCGCGAACTGCCCGCCATTATTGCGGATATGAATGGCCGCGGACATGAATAGCTGCGGGTATGATTGGCGACGAGCCCGCAGCGCGTAAAACACAGTAAATGGATGTGGAAGGACACGGGAGTTATGAGTCAGACACCAACGCAGCAAACCAGTAACAAAACCACCAAAGGCATTATTCTGGCCGGTGGCACCGGCACCCGCCTGCACCCCATGACCATTTCTGTCAGCAAGCAACTGATGCCGGTGTACGACAAACCGATGATCTATTACCCGCTGAGCACGCTGATGCAGGCCGGTATCCGTGACATTCTGATTATCACCACGCCCGCTGACCTGCCGCTATATCAACACCTGCTGGGGGATGGCAGCAAGTGGGGCATCAATCTGCAATATGCCGAACAGCCCAGTCCCGATGGCCTGGCCCAGGCGTTTTTGATCGGTGAGGACTTTATCGGCAACGACAGCGTGTGCCTGATTCTGGGCGACAATATTTTTTACGGCAATTCATTGGAGGAAAAACTGCAGAGCGCCATGCTGCAGGAAAGCGGTGCCACGGTATTTGCCTACTACGTCAATGACCCGGAGCGTTACGGGGTGGTGGCGCTGGACGAAAACAACACCGCCATTGACCTGGAAGAGAAACCGGCGCAGCCGAAATCCAATTACGCCGTCACCGGCCTGTATCTGTATGACAACGACGTCATCGAGATTGCCAAATCGATTAAACCGTCACCGCGGGGTGAGCTGGAAATCACCGACGTCAACAAAACCTATCTTGCCCGTGGCACCCTGCAGGTTGAGCTGTTCAGCCGCGGTACCGCCTGGCTGGACACCGGCACCGTGCAGTCATTGCTGGACGCCGCCAATTTCATTCGTGTACTGGAAGAACGGCAGGGCCTGAAAATAGCCTGCCCGGAAGAGATTGCGTTCAGCAACGGCTACATCAACGCCGATCAGTTACGCGCGCTGGCAGCGCCGCTGTCTAAGAACGGCTACGGGCAATACCTGTTGCGCCTGCTCAAACATTAAGCTGGTGCAGGTCGGCGTATAACGTATCAGGAGATAAATCGGCATCATTAGGCCAGCAGACGGCACCGAACGGATCCACAGATACCTGTTGGAAGAACGCCGGATCACGCAATGGTTCAAACATGGGTCCGTGCAAGCGAGAGCTGACATCAACGCGACCACAGGCGCCATCGTCAAATGTCAGCTCAAGGGTGAAATCGGGGAATGCAGTGGCTTTGATAATTTTGTGCATAGGTCACTCCAGAGGTGCAAGCGCTTGCAAAGGCTCATGAAGCTGGCAGCGGCGCCAGTTCTCTATTAAGCCGGTCCTATGTATTTTTGACCACTCTTGTGTCATTGACAAGACACGGCCGGGTAAATTTCCGGCAATAACATTGCCGGTATCTATGTTAAGTTTGGCGGCAAAGTTTCCATATATTACATGAAAATGGGGTGGATTGTGATCATCGTAATACATCCGGATGGTAATGCCGTAAAATACACAAATTGTTGGCACTGGCAATTTCCTTTTGCTGAGTGTCTGTATAGTCTGACGAGTTATAGCTGAAATCCGGAGTAATTGCCCAAAAATGAAAATCACCCCTACCGCGATCCCTGATGTGTTGTTGCTGGAGCCCACCGTCCATGGCGACCATCGCGGCTTTTTCATGGAAACCTTCCGTCAGTCCCTGTTTGATGAACAGGTGCCGGGCATTCGTTTTGTGCAGGACAATCACAGCAAGTCGGCGCAGGGTATTCTGCGCGGCCTGCATTACCAGCTGAAGCAGCCGCAGGGAAAACTGGTGCGCGTAGTGGCGGGCGAAATCTATGATGTTGCCGTCGACATGCGTGACGGGTCACCCACTTTTGGCCAAAGCGTCGGTGAATTGATATCGGCCGATAACCACCGGCAGTTGTGGGTTCCACCGGGTTTTGCGCATGGTTTTTATGTGATCAGCGACAGTGCGGAAATGGTTTACAAATGTTCCGATTATTACGCGCCCGGCGATGAATACAGTCTGTTATGGAACGACCCCGCGTTAAAGATTGACTGGCCGCTGGTGGCCGGTGCAGCTGAACCGGTATTGTCTGACAAAGATCGCAACGGTCTGCTGTTGCGTGACGCGCCGGTTTTTAACGCTGCTTCAACAAGGCCTTCCGCATGAGTCAAAAAATTGTATTGCTGGGTGCCAACGGACAGCTGGGCCAGACCCTGACGCGCCACTTCAAAACCCTGGACCATGATCTGGTCGCGCTGGGCCGTGACGCGCTGGATATCAGCGACGAAACTGCGCTGCGCAGAATACTCGACGACCTGGCACCGGATGTTGTTATCAATGCCGCCGCCTACACCGCCGTTGACCAGGCCGAAACTGACGACCTGGATGCACGCCTGGCCAATGCCACCGGCCCCAAGCATCTGGCCCGATGGGCAAAAGAGCGCAACAGCTGGCTGCTGCACATCTCCACCGACTTTGTGTTCAGTGGCCGCAGCCACCGCCCCTACACCCCCGACGACCAGACCGACCCGTTAAGCATTTATGGCCGCACCAAACTTGAAGGCGAGCTGCACGTGCGTTATCTGGCGCGCGATAACAGCCTGGTCCTGAGAACGTCATGGGTGTACTCGCAATACGGGCGTAATTTTCTGAAAACCATGCTGCGTCTGATGGCAGAAAAAGACAGCCTCAATGTCGTGGATGATCAGATTGGCACACCATCATCAACGCAAGGTCTGGCGCGCTGTATTGCGGCCGCGGTGGATAAACGCCCGGTGGGTATTCTGCACTGGACCGATGCCGGGGTGGCCAGCTGGTATGATTTTGCAGTGGCAATACAGGATGAGGCCATCAGCCAGGGTCTGTTGAGCAGGGCAATACCGATAAACCCGATTCCGACCACGGCCTACCCGACACCGGCCAGGCGGCCATCGTTCAGCGTGCTGGATAAGGCCGAAACAATTGCCGCCCTGGACTGCCATCCCCAGCACTGGCGGCGTGAGCTGGTTCACGTTATGAAACAAATAAACAAAAAAACACCAACATAGTCCCTGCGGCCGAGAATAATCAGGCGCCGCGACGGGTCCATTACTCAGTGTCATCTTTGGAGTTACCGTATGAAAGCCATTCGCCGCTGCGCTCTGATCATCTGTTTGCTGGGTATGCCACCGGTATTGACCGCCACCACCGTGGCGCAGTTGTCGTTTGACGACGTGGTCGCCACCGCCGAGTTGGTATTTGAAGGCCGGGTGCTTGCCGTTGAGGCACGCGAGACCGGGCCGCGCAGTATTCATACCTTTGTTGAATTTGAGGTACTGGACGTGCTCAAGGGTGAATACACCGATGCCACCATCGAACTCAGCTACCTGGGCGGTCGCGTTGGCAACCGTCAACTGGAGGTCAGTGAGATGCAGGTGCCTGCAGCGGGCGAAACCGGTGTGTATTTTGTTGAATCCTTGAGTGCCGGCCAGTTGCACCCGCTGGTGGGCTGGTCACAGGGGCACTATCTGATTGTGCAGGACAGCAATGGCCGTGCCCACGTGCAGAGCGCAGGCCAACAGCCCATCCGCGGAGTCACGATCGCGCCGTTTGCCGCTGCACAGACCCTCAATGCTGACGGTATCGCCAATGGCGTTCAGATTCAGGCCATCGCTGACGAGACCTCAGCCATGAGCGCCACCGGGTTCAAGGCACTGGTGCGCGAACGGGTACAGGAGCTGACACCATGAGGAACAAACGTATTGCCTTAGTCTTGTCGCCGCTGCTGTTGTCCACAGCCTTACTCAGCACAGGTGCGCAGGCTTTTGACATCAGCGCCAACGCCAATAAATGGCCGGGCGCGCAGACCATCATCTACACTGGCGTGCCCGGCACTTCGCGCAGCGGTACCCCTTGGGCGTTTGCCTTGCAGCGCGCGGCGCTGGAATGGACCGACAATACCCGCTTCACGTTTGTCAGCAGCCCACAATACCGGGACCCCTGTGCCGGTGCCGGACCCGGCAGTCCACCGGACAACCTGAATGGCATCGATTTCCGTTCCACTGTGTGTGGCAACAGTTTTAATGCATCCACCCTGGCAGTGACAGTTTTTTTCACCGAGTTCAATATTCTGGGCACCGCCGATCTGGTTGAGACCGATATCATTTTTAACCAGAACCTCAATTTTGATGTGTATGACGGGCCGCAGCGTCCGGGCAGCAACAGCTCGCGTGAATATGATTTTCAGCGCATTGCCCTGCACGAACTCGGGCATGTTATTGGCCTGGGTCACGATGACACGCAGCCTGCCATCATGTCCTCAACCATCGGCAACCTGTTTCGTTTGCAGGCGGACGACATCGCCGGTGCTGACACTCTGTACGCGGGCATTGAAAACTGTGACTACCGGTCGGCACGTTTTGGCTGGATGTTTGGCAGCCTGGAAGACGGTGACTGCCGTGTGCAGCAACTGCTCAGTGGCGGTTCCGATGACAGCTTTATCGACGTCTTTACGCTCGACCTGACACAGGAACTGTTCGTGACCTTTGACATGATCACCGACGGACAACTGGACAGCGTCCTCTTTGTTGGTAACGCCAACCTGGGTCAATTGCGTGTCGACGAAGACAGCGCCGGTAACTGTAATCCGCGCCTGACCACCACCCTGCCAGCGGGTCGGCACACGGTGCTGGTCAACACCTACAGCAACAACATCGATCCACCCTGTGGTGTCACCAACACCGGCAATTACCGTTTGTCAGTGGTGCTGCAAACCGGTGATCTGCTGACATTAAGCGGCCAGCAGAGTTTTCAGGGTGGCACCGCCAACGCCAGGTTCTATGGTGGCGTGACCACCAATGGCGGCCAGAACTATACCAACCGGGTTTCAGCGACTCAGGCGTTTGATGTAAAAGGCCGTATCGAAATTGACCCGGCGCACCAGGGCCAGCCGGGATTTCTGGCTGCCGCCCTGATCACGCCGCAAGGTGAGATCCTGGTGAAGAATACCAATGGCGAGCTGGTGGCCTATCAGCCCGAGGTACAACTGGTACCGGTCAGTGAGCGCAAGGTACTCGGCGCGGTAGAGGAGATGGACGTGCTGACGCAGTTCCGGGCGTCGGAGAGCGGCATCAGCGAAATCGATGTGGATTTTTATATCGGCTATGGCGTCGACAGCAATCCGGGCGAGCTCTACTTTAATGGCCAGCCCATCAATGTGTTGGTGGAGTAGGATGTCGGTGGAGCAGGGGGTTACTGGCTTTCGGCCGGTGCTTCCAGGCTGACACTGATGTCGACCAGGTCATGGGCCGTCAGGGTGCCTGAATCACGGCGCAGGTACAGACCCATCTTGATATGTTCGTAGCGGATGGCCTGCAGATCACGTTCGGCAACAAACTCATCGCGCACCGCGTCCAGCACATCCACGCTGGTGACCGTGCCCAGCTCGAATCCGCGCTGTCGTGCTCTGCTTGCCACGCGTCGTGCTTCCAGCAGTTTTTCCGCCGCGGCAATCTGCTGTTCGGTTGACTGCAGACGCAGGTACGCCAGACGGGTGCGCTCACTGACATCCAGATGTAACTGTCGCAGCTCGTTCTGTGCAATGGTCTGCTGGCTGCGTGCTTCACTGACGGCGGCGCGGCTGCTGCCACCGGCGAACAGTGGAATGGTCACATCCAGGGCCACGTAACTGGTATCAATGCGCTTGTCGAGTAACTGGTTATCAAAACCCGTGTTGGACTGTTGCTGTTGCGCAATGATACTGACTCGAGGCATGTAAGCACCACGTCGCTCAGATACCCGACGCTCGGCGGCTTTGACTGCGTACTCGCGCGCCAGAATCATGTGGTTGTCTTCGCGCGCCCTTGCCACCCATTCACCCACGCTGCCGTCAATTTGCGGTAGCTGTGCCTCGTCGCCCAGCGTATACAGGTCGCCGACACCCAGACCGGACACCGAGCGCAGCGATTCGCGCGCCAGCGTCACTTCTGTTGACAGGTTCAGGCGTTCGGCCTCCACTGCCGCCAGGCGTGCCTGTGCGTCATACAGATCGGTAATCTGCACCATCTGCAGGCCGTGCATGCGCTCAATCTGCTGCAGCTGGGTCTGGGTGGCTTCCAGTTCGGAATCTATGGAGCGCAGCGCATCTTCAGCTTGCAGTACCTCAAAATACATCTCCGCAACCTCGGTCAACAATGCTGACAGCTCGGCGAAATATTCAGCCTCAAACTGTTCCTCTTCCATGGATGCTGATCGGCGCCGGGCGAAGGCCTGCCAGTCAAACAGTACCTGGCGCAGCTGCAGGCCATAACGCTCGCCCTGGCCACGTGTAACAGGCTCCATTGCTACTTCCTGTCGGTTCTCGGAAACATTGGCGCTGGCGCTGACCTGTGGCAGCAGTTGCCCGGTGGCGGCGCGTTTGCGCGCACTGCCAATACTACGCCGGGCTTCGGCGACTTGAATTCGGGGGCTGTACTCCATCGCGGCGATGAAAAAATCTTCCAGTGTCTGCCCTGATCCGCTTTGCTCCATGGCTGCTTCCGCTGCGGCTTCGGCGGCCAGGGCCTCAGTCTCCGCCACCGGTTCGGCGGCAAGCAGAGTGGCCGGTAATGCAAAAATCGCCGTCAGTGCCGCACAACCTAACAGTCGGGCAGGTAACATGGAGAATATGCGGATTGGGTAAAGCTCAGTCATACGCATCAATCTTCCCGGAAACTACGCGCAAGCGCGTTGGTGATGGGTTTCATCAGGTATTGCAGGAAGGTGCGCGAGCCGGTGGTAATAAAAACTTCGGCCGGCATCCCCGGTACCAGTGCCAGGTTGCCCAGATTGGCACGGCCTTCTGGTGTTACTTCAACGCGCGCCGTGTAATAAGTCGCACCGGTGCTCTCATCAGTGAAAGCGTCCGCAGAAACGTGAATCACAGTGCCAAAAATATTGGGGACAGAGCTACTGAATGCGGAGAAGCGAATGTTGGCTTCCTGACCGACAGCAACCCGATCGATGTCCATCGGCGCCACACGTGCTTCAACAACCAGCTCGTCGGACTGCGGAACGATATCGGCAATGCGGCTGCCCGGACTGATGACACCACCTTCGGTATGGACCTGCAGGCCATTCACCACACCGGCGACCGGCGCGGTCACCACAGTGCGGCTGACAATATCGCGCAGCGCATTGCGGCGCTCGGACACGTCCCGGATATTGGTTTGCACTTCGCTGAGCTGAGTGGCGACTTCATTCTGAAACTCACGTTCCTGCTGAATGATCTGCAGGCGGGTTTCACCGATCTCCATTTCCGTTGATGAAATGCTGGCAGTCAATTCGGCCGCTTCACCACGTAAAACCGAGGCATTGCGTTCCAGTTCACGCAACCGGTTCTTGTCAGAAAACCCCTCCTCCAGCAAGGCGCGAACATCATCCAGCTCCTGGCTATAGGACAATGCCAGCTCTTCTTTGCTCTCGCGTAGTGCACGCATGCCCTGCAGACGCGACTGCAGCTGCTCGATGCGCTGATTCAGCACATCAATACTGCCTTCCAGTTGACTCTTGCGGGTGCGGAATATCTGTTCCTGCGAGGCCATCTCGACCAGCGCGTCACTTTCCAGCGTGGACAGTTCCAGCGGGAACTCCACCTTGTCCATACCATCGCGTTCTGCGATCAGGCGTGCTTCATGTGCGCGCAAGGCAACAAACTGGGCATTGGCCATTTCCAGTTGTGCCATGGACTGTGTGTTATCCAGCACCAGCAAGGGATCGCCAGCTGCCACGGCGTCGCCATTATTCGCCAGGATTTCCTGCACAATGCCGCCTTCAAGATGTTGCACCACCTGGCGATTGGAACGCACGATGACCGTGCCCGGCGCATTCGCGGCGCCGTCGATAGGCGCCACTGCGGCCCATATACCAAAAACACCAAACACCAGGAAAAAAATCAGCAGGCCAATGCGTTTTGGCGATTCCATGCTGGTTTCCACTGTCGGGGCTGCCATATTCTGTTTGCTGTTCTCTGCCACAATCGATGTCCGTTCAGTCAGTCAATTAAATAATAAATGCGTGTCTGCTCAGCCGCGCGCGGCCGGACTCTGCCCGGTCAGGCTGGCCAGTACCTCATCTTTAGGGCCAAAGCTCATGGCCTGACCGTCCTTCATCACCAGCAGTTTGTCCATGCCGTGCAGCACCATGGTGCGGTGGGTAATCACGATAATGGTGGCGCCCTCGTCCTTGACGCGCTGCAGCGCCGATACCAGTTCGCGTTCACCGGCGTCATCCAGATTGGAGTTGGGCTCATCCAGCACCAGCAACCTTGGGTTGCCGTAAACCGCGCGGGCCAGGCCGATGCGCTGTCGCTGACCGCCGGACAGGGTGCCACCGGCGCCGCCGATGACGGTGTCGTAACCGTCAGGCAGGCGCAGAATCATGTCATGCACGCCTGCCATTTTGGCCGCCGCCACGATCTGCTCGGCGTCCGGGTCACCAAAACGACAGATATTGTCAGAGATGGTACCGTCAAACAGTTCGATGTCCTGGGGCAGGTATCCCACAAAGGGGCCCAGGTTGCCACGATCCCAGGAAGCAATGTCAGCGCCGTCCAGGCGAACCTTGCCAGCCAGCGTTGGCCAGATGCCCAGAATAGCGCGTGCCAGTGTCGACTTGCCGGACGCACTCGGCCCGACAATACCCAGCGCTTCACCGGCCGGCAGTTCCAGCGAGACACCCTTGACCACCGCAGTGCGGGTGCCGGGCGGCGCCACCATCACCTGCTCCAGTTGCAGGTGACCCTGCGGAACCGGCAGGCTCATGTGTTCTCGGTCCGCAGGAATTGTCTCCAGCAGCTGACCCAGGCGCTCGTATTGCGCACGTGCCACCGAGAAACCTTTCCAGGTGCCGACCAGCAGGTCGATGGGCGCCAGCGCCCGACCCAGCAACAGGGAACCGGCAATCATCATGCCCGGGGAAATTTCCTGCTGCAGCGCCAGCAGTGCACCCAGGCCCAGAATCAGCGACTGGACAGTGATGCGGAAGGTTTTGGAAATACTGGTTAGTATACCGGCGGCGCGGCTGGCCTCGGTCTGCAGACCTAGCACTTCGTCCGAGCTTTTTTCCTGCTCGCGGCGAATATCAGCAGTCATGCCCATGGCGGCAATCACTTCGGCATTACGAATGCTGCCGGCGACCTGCGCGTTGACGCGGTTGGCCTTGGTGTTGGCATCTTTCAGGCGTTTGGTGGTGACCTTGTCGTTGGCCCAGGCCAGCAACACCATAACGATGCCGGCAATAATGGCGACCACACCGAACCAGAAGTGGAATAAAAACATGATGGCAACGTAGATAGGAAACCAGGGCGCATCAAAAAAGGCAAACAGTCCGTTGCCGGTCATGAACTGGCGCAAACTGGAAAGGTCGTTCAATGGTTGTGAGTTGCTGTTGCCGGATAACAGGGCATTTTTGAAAGTTGCGTTAAAAACGCGCTCACGCAGCTGCAGCTCAATGCGGTTACTGGCACTGGTCAGGATCATCGAGCGCACCCACTCGAAACCGCCCATTGCCATTACCAGGAAAACCATCAGCAGGGTCAGCATGCCCAGTGTTGAGTAACTGCCACTGGAGATCACGCGGTCATACACCTGCAGCATGTAGATGATGGGCGTCAGCATCAGGATATTGACCGCCGCGCTGAACAGGCCGGCATACAGGAAGTAGCGGCGCACGGACTTCATGGCGTCATACAATTCAGGGTAGGTGACAGAGCTTTTGGGTTTATTCATTGTGTTTTAATCATTCATCCGTGCGTGTGGCAAATCTGTTGAAATGGTAAGGGCCGGTGTCGACGTGCCACCTCAAAGGCGCCCAGTGCTAGCACCAGTATGTTGGGGTAAGCCAGCGGGTTTCAACCCCGGCGGGCACGTCCGGTGCGTGATCCGGCGGATTATAACCGTGATGGCGGTGATTTACTAACCGGGGCGCCCGCCTGGCGGGTCACAGTTCTTCAGCGCCTTCGGCGAGTTGTTTTAATGCGCCGGTGTCGGTGATCAGCAACATGCCCGGCCCGTCGCGTTTGACAATCTGCCGGGTCTGCAGAATCTGGAATACCCGGCTCACTGATTCCCGGCTCAGGCTCAGCATGATGGCAATTTCCATGTGCGTGGGCGGGTTCATGATCACGGTGTCCTGCAGCGATTCCTGTGCTTTTTCCGGCACCAGCATCCACAACTGGCAACACACCCGCTGGCTGATGTTGGGCAGCCCCAGCAAAGAGCGCTGCCGCGTCATCTGCCGGACCCGCGCGGCCAGTCTCTCACCCAGCATGCTCAGCAATACCGGGGCCTGCATGGATATCTCGCGCAGACTGTCCATGGGCACAAACACGGCCACCGCCGCCGTCAGCGCGATGACAAATTCCGGCTGCGGGCCACGGTCAAACATGCCCAGTTCGCCACAGAAGTCCCCAGGCTCAACAAAATACAGTCCCACTTCGCGGCCATCTATAGTAAAATCAACGCCCTGCAAACGACCTTCGAATAAAAAACACACACATTCCTCGCGCACACCGGCATTCAGCACCACCGCGCGACGGGCGAACTTGCGCACGCTGGATTGCTGCGCAAGTTGTACAAGCGTGGTTTGTGGGAGGGGCTTCAGACCAGGGAATGTACCCAGAAGCTCCGGCGTGACCTGCATGTAGTTATCTCGATAAATTGGCGCAAACCGTTATATCACGGGCGTTTTATAGCAGCAGGCTCATTATAGTAAGTTAATGCTGAATAGCAAACGCGCGGCGTTGGCGCTGAAACATGAGGTCGGTGTGACCGCAATCACTCGCTTTGCCGGTCTATTGGGGTAGGCTTACCATCACGCTCGAACAGGACTGACCCGATGATACAGAAATCGATTAAATCAGGCTTTTGCAACGCTTTTATGACACTGCTGATGCTGGCGGTTGGCCAGTCTGTGGCTTTCGCCCAGGAATCTGCGCCGTTGACTATCGAAACTGCGCAGCCCGCGGTTGGCGAAGTCAGCCTGGTGCTGGGCAAAGCCTGGCTGATCTCTGAAAGCGGCCGGCAGACCGTGGCGCCGGGTACCGAAATCCGGGCCACCGACCGCATCCTCACCGAGGCCAACGGCCACGTGCACATCCGGTTTGTTGACCAGGCGCTGGTCAGTGTGCGCCCGGACAGCCGCCTGGAAATCGTGCAGTACGACTACAATGCCGATAAACCCGAACAGTCCACTATCAAGCTGAACCTGGAAGAAGGCATTACCCGCTCCATTTCCGGCCACGGTGCCAGTTCGGCGCGTGACCGCTTCCGCCTGAATACGCCGATTGCCGCCATTGGTGTGCGCGGTACCGATTTTGTGGTCAGCGCCACTCCCCGTGCCGTGCGCGCGCTGGTTAACGAAGGCATCATTGTGATGGCACCGTTTTCCAATGATTGCAGTGTTGACAGTTTTGGTCCGTGCCTGATCAACGCCGTGGAACTGTCTGACAGTTCGCTGCAGGTGATAGAGATGGAGAGTAACAGCGCCGCTCCCCAACTCCTGCCTGCCGTTGTTGAACGTGGACCCGGCATGATGGAAGAGGAAGTGCAGGTCGCCATGAACGATGTGCAGGGCAGCACCGATGGTAAAAATGCCGATACCGACAGCTACCAGGAAAGCGCCGCCTCCCAGCTCGTCAAGGACAAGCTCGCCGATGTAGCAACACCGCAGGAGCCGACCCCGCCGACCCCGCAGCTGGTTGATTTTACGCCGAAAACCGCGGTTGCCAGTGCTGAGTTGACCGAGCGCAATCTGATCTGGGGCCGCTGGGGCGAGGGTCAGGCAGAACAGGAACGTATTACGCTGGCGAGAGCCGATGCCCAAATGGGTCGTGATACCGCAGTGGGTAATGGTGAATACATCCTGTTCCGCGATGGCAACGGTGCCAGCCGCGTCGAACGCGGTCTGGGTCCGGTCAGTTTTGATCTGGTCAGTGCTCAGGCCTTCTACCATTCCGACAGTGGTGTTGCAGCGATGACCGTCAATGGTGGATCGTTGGATATCAATTTTGACAGCAGCCAGTTTGCGACCTCATTACAGATGAATCACAGCCTGACCGGTGATGTCAGTTTTGACGCCAGTGGTCGGTTGTATGACGGCGGCTTTTTTCACACTCGCTCGGAAACCGAGCGTATGGCCGGTGCCGTCAGCCTGGATGGTAAGGAAGCCGGTTATTTCTTCGAAAAACAGCTTGAAAACGGTGGTATTCAAGGCCTGACATTGTGGGACGCCCGTTAACATGCAGCAGTTGTCCCGACTCACTCAGTTCATCAACCCGGTAGCACTCGCCCTGCGTCTGCTGCCCGCACGCGGGCGGCTGTTGATGCTGGCGCTGGCTGCCGTTGTGAGTGTGGTCTTGATGAGCGTGTTTGCCGGCCCGCTGCAAACACTGGAAGAACGTCTTGGTGCCCAGGGTTGGTTGATGTCGGCCGATGACGCGCCCGAAGAACGCATCACCATTGTCGCCATCGACGAAGCCAGTCTGGCAGAAATCGGTGCCTGGCCCTGGTCGCGCAGCGACATGGCCCGCCTGGTCAGCGCGTTGAACGAGGCCGGTGTGCAACTGCAATTACACGATATTACCTACCCGGAAGTGCGTGAAGGCGATGAACAACTGATCGCCGCATTAGGCGCCTCCCGTGGTGCGGTGCTGGCGCAGGTGCCGGTGATGTCGGCCAACGGTCAGCAGGAGCAGAACGTGCGTACCGGTGTCATGAGTTTCCCGCTGAGCGGACTGGACTGTGCCGCTGCAGCTAACAGCACCAACAGTTTTATAGCCCCGCACGCCGGTTTTAGCGCCATCCCCAAGGGTCATATCGCACCCATTGTGGCCAGCGACGGCGGTATCCGCAAAGTCCCGGCCTTTGTCTGTGTTGACGGCCAAGCCTATCCGGCGCTGGCACTCAGTGCCTTGCTGCAGGCCACCAATGCCCCCAGCTGGTCTGCCAGCCTGAGCGAGGGCAGCGGTCTGTTTGCACCCGAACAGGTATTGCGTCTGGATGCTTACCCTGGCCTGACCATTCCGCTGGATGCCGAGGGCAACCTGCGCATCTCTTACAAAGACCTGCCGCAAAATTTCCGGGCCGTATCAGCTGCCGATGTTATCAACGGCAATATCGAACCCGGCATGCTGGAAAATGCCTGGGTACTGGTGGGCGGTACCGCTTTCGGCATGGGTGACATCGTACCGACCCCTTACAATGGCGCCACCCCGGGTGTTGAATTGCAGGCCCGTCTGCTGGGCAGCCTGCTCGATACCACCATGCCTTATACCCCGCGCAGCGCCGAGTGGCTGCTGGCCTTGCTGGCGCTGGTGTTTGCCGGTATCACTTTATTGCTGGCCAGCGCCCGCGAACGCATTGCCGCCTACGGGCTGCCGGTTGCTGCCATCGTGATGCCGGTTATCACGCTCGGTCTGCACTGGCAGTTGCTGGCAGCTTATGAAATCTGGCTGGGCTGGTTGTTCCCGGCCGTGTTTGGCCTGCTGGCCGCCAGCCTGTTGCTGTTGCTGGAACAAAGCCGCGTGCGCGCTGAACGCAGCCGCGTGTTTGGCAACCTGAACAGCTACCTGCCCAGCGACATTGCCCGCGAAATCGCCTTCAGCCTGCCCAGCTCGGCCATCAACGCCAAACGCTGCGATGTCACCCTGCTCAGCGCTGATCTGCGCAACTTCTCGGCCTTTGGTGAAGCGCGGCCGCCGGAAGAATCCGCCGCCCTGCTGCACTTCTTTTTTGTCAAAGCCGCCGCCATTGTTGAGCAGCACGGTGGCCGCATCCAGGAATTCAAGGGCGACAGCCTGCTGGCGGTATGGGATGGCCAGAACGCCGAATCCGCCCGCCGGGCGCTGGCCGCCGGCCAGGATATGCATGATATTGTTGATCGGGACATGCCGCAGAACCCGCCCGCTGGCCTGGAGCCACTGGCTTTGGGTATTGGCATTGAACAGGGTCCGGCGCTGGTCGGTTCCATCGGTCCGGCCAATCGCCGTACCCATACCCTGCTCGGCGACACCGTCACCATCACCCTGCGTATTCAGGAAATGACCGCCGAACTGGCGCAGCCGATTCTGCTGGGCGAATGTGTCGCCCGCCAGCTCAGCGACCTGAAACCCGAGTCCCAGGGCAGTTACCTGCTCACCGGCCTGCGTATTCCCCATACGCTGTTTGCGCCGGCTGTGGATACCACGAAAAGTGACACCCCCCGCCGCAATGCCCGCGCCGAGCAGCTCAACCTGAAGATTCTGTCGGGTGGCAAGGGCGCTTAAGCGTCAGGTTATTGAGGTCAAACCCAGTTCTCAGTCCTGAGCCCCGCTACGCGCGCAAACTCTCGTTCATTATTTGTGACCACAACCAACCCGTTTGCGCGAGCGTGGCCTGCGATATGCAGATCATTGACGCCTATAACCGACCCCGCCTTCTCCAGCTCGGCGCGGATATCGCCATAATGCGCGGCGGCTTCCGGGCCATAATTCAACACTTCGAGTCTGGATACAAAATCCTCGATCGCTGCCAGGTTCTGCTCTGTCTTCTGGCTCTTCTCTGCGCCGTGTATCAGTTCCGCCAGGGTGATTGCGCTGATGCACATCTGGTTTCGGTGTTTATTGAAGGTGCTGAGTGCTGATACCGGGCGTTGTTTCAGCACGTAAATGACGATGTTGGTGTCCAGCATGAACTTGATCATTACAATGGTTCCCGGGGAGTCTGGTACTGATCAGCACGCTCCGGCATAAAATCATCGCTCACCGTGGTATCGCCCAGAAAAAAACTGTCCCAAGACGACTCTGCCGGCGCCAGTATTCTTTCTTTGCCCAGCACCCGCACGGAAACCTTTTTCACAGAATCGGGAAAGCGCGTTTCTGCGGGCAATCTGACTGATTGGGTGCGATTGTTCTTGAAAACGGTTCCTAATGGTGAGGCCATTGCACTGCTCCCTTGATCGTCAACATATTTCAGCGTAACTCTAGAGCTAGAGTATATAGCGTCACCGTGGCATGTGACAATCGGCATCGGACCTCCTTAAGGAATTGCGCAAATGATATATAGAGCATAGTCGCCAACTACCAAGCCTGCTAAAATTTTTCCTGACGTGGCCAAAGTTATCAAACAGTAGTTCAAAGGAAGCAAGGCGATGAAAATTGTGCCGTTAAGTGAAGCGCAGAGAGGATTGAAGACTATACTTGATGGCGTTGTTAATGATGCAGATATTGCTATCATCCAACGTGGCAATGCCGAAGATGCGGTGGTTATGTCGCTTGGGCATTACAACAGCTTGATGGAAACCGTCCATTTATTGCGATCGCCAGCAAATTCAGAGCATCTGAGAAAATCCATGGCCCATTACCAGTCACGCAAAGCCGGACAAACAAAGCCGGACAAACAAGGTCAGTTGAATTAAGCGCTTTGCCGTCAACGACGCCAGGGCCTCATCACTATTGACCTGCCCGCGCAGCTAAAAGGCCAAAACCACAACAAGGAAGCCCAAACGTGATACGGACATCACCTTTCACAGCACCGCTATTGCTTACCAGCAGGCGATTCAAGATAATTGCCCGCATGCCATTCAGCGCCCTGCCCCATAACAATAACGCAGCACCTACCAGCTACCGGAACAGGCCCCGGAAAGGCGCTGGCCGCGGGCGTATCCTGCCATCTGTCCTTACAGCGGCGGTGTTATGCCTGGCGCTGTGTTTGGCAATCATCGCCCCCGCGCACGGCCAGTCGCAATCCGCGGCGCAAAGCTGCCCTGACCTGACCCCACTGCTGCAGCAAAACCCGCAAGTACCCGCCGACTGGGCACAAATAGAGCAGCAACTGGACCCGCTGCTGCCGCGCTGTCTGCAAAACACCGAATATTTCGCCTTACGAGGCGCCGCGCAATTGAACACCGGCCGTCTGGGTCAGGCCCTGGAGTCGCTGGAACGCGCCCTGCTGTTGAACCCTGACAACGGCGGCGCTCAGGTTGATTACGCGCAGGCTTTGTACCTGCAAGGCCAGCTATTCTCGGCGATTGATCTGAACCGCCAGCTGTTGGCGCGCGATGATCTGCCCGCCGGGCTGCAGAGCGTATTGCAGGATCGTCAGCAGAGCTGGCGCGGCATGACCCGGCAAACCAGTCTGCAGGCCGATGTGTTGGTGGGTTATGACAATAACCTGAACGGCGGGCCTGAGCCCGGGCAGATCACCCTGACCCTGTCTGGCGAACCAGTATTGCTGCCACTGAACCCCGAGTTCCGGCCCAAAAGCGGCCCGTATATGAACCTGCGTTTAGGTGGCCGCTACCGCCAGCTGGCGCCCGAGCATCAGCACAATGTGCTGGTCGAGCTGCGCGGCCGGGTCAGCGAGGACCAGGCCTCCGACTTGCTGCAGCTCGACACCCGTTATGCCTTTGTCAAACCCGGCGACCAGCGCAGCTGGCAGCTTAATGCCGGCATGAGCCATCTGTTTTTCGGTGGCAGCCCGCTGTATACCGCCACCGAGGCAGGCGGCCGGTACATGCCCGATGCCAGGCTGGGGGTGTGCAGGCCGCACACCAGCGCTATTGCCCAGCACCAGCTGTTTCACGACCAGAGCCGCCTGAACGCGGTGGAAAGCAAAGTCGGCGCCGGTGTCTCCTGTCCGTTGTCAACTCAGCTTGGTCGGCAGCAAATAGTTGCCGAACTCAGCGCCCTCAATAACAGCCCCATTCGCAGTGGCCGCCCCGGTGGCAGCCGCCAGGGCTGGCAGTTCAATGTTGACTGGCAATGGCAGCTGGCGCGCGGTGTGCTGCTGACCCAGCTCAACCACACCGAAACCGATGACAAGCGCGGTTACAGCCCCATCCTGGCCAACGGCGCGCAGCGCGAGATCAAGCGCAGTTATGTATTGCTGCAATACCGCCAGCCCCTGCTGCCCGGCAGGCCCGATACCACCCTGCTGTTTAATGTCTACCACCAGAAGCAGCGCAGCAACCTGGAACTGTTCCGCAGCACTGACAGCACTGTGGAAATTGGTATCAGTCACCGGTTTTGATGGGTTTTCACTTTAGGGGTCTCGGGGTAAACATCCGTCCTTACCCGATGGTTAAGTTGTGATTAGACGATAACGACTAGTGAATGGCAAGGGCTCCGCCGCAAGTCTGGGTCTGGAGGAACCTGCTGAAGGATAGCAGGGGTGATGTGCTTATAGCACACAGGGGCCTTTCGGATAGTCCGCGTAGTCCTCAAGCAATTCAGCATCATGAGATACGATGGACTACTCGTAGTGACTCCAAAGGCGCAGAATTTTAACCACCCGATCGTCATGGAGCACTTGGTATACCAGACGATGTTGGATATTGATGCGGCGTGAATAGGCCCCGGCAAGGTCACCAATAAGCTTCTCAAACGGGGGCGGCTTCTGGAAAGGATCCTCTGCAATCAACGCCAATAACTTTTTGGCTTTTGGTTTCAGGCCACTGGAGGCCAGCTTCTTTGCATCTTTCTGGGCTTGCGTGGTGTAAACCAACTTCCATGTCACCAGCTCAACTCCTCATCGCATTTGTCCACAGGGGTATCCATCCCCTCGCGAATCGACTCGCGCATACCGGGTATTGATAGCAGGTAAAGGGTCTCCTGGATGGCAGACCAATCTTCCTCGGAAACCAGAACAGCTTTGTTCCGCTTGCCCATGATGACAATTGGTTGATGGGATTCGGCAGCTTCATCAATCAACCGATAAAGGTTGCTGCGCGCCTCCGTAGCCGTTATTCCAGTCATGACGCACCTCTCGTGTGGTTGGTCTTCCGCCAATTGTACGCCACCAAGTACGTACGTCAAGACGGACGTCATGAATGGCCCCGGGATTCACCCATGAGCCACTGGGCGAAGTTCGAAGACTTTTCCGTAACGGGCGTCGGCCTCTACATTGCCCTGCCGAAGCGCCTCTCGAACATCGTCCAATTTATAGGCATCTTCCAGGCTGAGATGCGGACACCAGGCGTCGTCCGTTTCAATTAGCTGTACGTTAATCTCCGCGACATAATGGCCTTCATGCACATACTTGGTTTTTTCGGGTGATCATGGTCAGACTCTCCTAAGGTAGAGCGCACAGGGGCCACCCCTGGCCTCAACGATCCTTCTGGTGGGCCACATATTCATCCAGCAGCTCTCTGATCATCTTTTGGTACGGCATATCATTTTTCTTCGCAGCCTCCTTAAAATACTCAACACTTTCAGAGCTTAACGACATCGTCACTTTGGTGTTGTTGTTCCTGACAGCAAGCTCTTCAGGGGATGGCAGAAAGTCAGCCACAATCTTCACGCGGCCAATGGGCTCATCAGTATATTTAATTTGACTTTTCATAGGTCCTCTGGTCATAAATCCTCCTGCCCTTGCGCCAGTAGCCAGCGCCGTAAATTCGAATTTTACCGTTCCGGTAAGTGAAGCGGACGGTCAGCACACCGGAAGCCTCCTTATTTTGCCCAAAACAGTAATAACGTTTCTCATTCTGGCTGTGGTCCAGGTCCTCGGCAATTAGACGATTTCTATCAAGAAAGGCATATTGCGCATCTTCAAAAGACACACCATGCTTCTTTTGATTATCGAGGTTTTTTGTGTGATCCCACTCAAACAGAGTATCCAGCATAATTTAGAGTATAGATTATGTATGGCTATTTCGCCATACAGTGCCTCGGCAATCAGCCCAAACCTAGCCATTAGTCTAATAATTAGAGTTGCTTACACGGCAAACTTCACAGTTTTGTTGTTACCAGACTTGTCTTTACAGGGCTGGCGGCGTATGATCTCGAAGCTTGTCCGCTTGTGGCACACTAATTAAGTGCGTTTCCTGAGTGGCCCAAGTGATAGTCTGCCAGGCTTTTCAGGGTAATGTTCGTTCATGTGACTGAGGTCACAAGCAGGAACGCTTGCCTCGTTTATCCTTGGCACAGCCGATATGAGGTCATTTGCTGTTTAGGCATGTCACAATCGGATAAAACAATTTGGAATTAATCCTTAAGGAGTTACAACAGATGGCGACACAAGAAACTCGTGCAGAACTCATCGAAATCGTAGTAGCAATGTTTGACGCTGCTCCCGGTGTTGCAGTTCTGTCTGACCTGACAGCCGCTTCCGATCTTGGCAACAGCAATGCATTAATCGCTGTAAGCCTGGCCAACAGCGCTGAATTCAAAAGCATTTTCCCAACATTCATGACCAACGCTGAATTCGTCAGCGACTTTGTCGATCAAATGGTTGGCACTCTGGTTTCAGAAGCAGAAAAGACAACTGTCAAAACTGCCCTGACTGCAGAAATGAACGCTGGCGCAACCCGCGTTGATGTGGTTCTCACTGCTGTAGCTGCCCTGAAAGCAATCCCGACTGATGATGCTGTGTGGGGCAACGCTTCTGCTGCCTTCGCTAACAAGGTTGAAGTTGCTACGTACCACACAGTAGAACAACAGGAACCTACTACTTCTTTGTCGGCTCTTCAGGGAATTCTGGCGAATGTAGACAATACTGAAGCTAGTGTTACCACGGCCAAGAATGAAATCGATGGTACAGTGACAGAAGGTACAACCTTCTCCCTGACTACTGGCGTTAACGTGTTTGATGGTACAACTGGCAACGACACATTTGTTGGTTCAATCGACAATGCAACTCCTGCTAACAGTACGTTGAATGTGACTGACGTAGTTGCTGGCGGTTCAGGCACAGACAAGATGCAGCTCACAGTGTCTGGTGCAGCTGCAGGCTCCCTGCCCGCTGCTGATATCACTAGCGTTGAGAATTTCTTCATACGCGATGTGAACACTGGCGGTGCTTCTACTTATGACTTCGCCAACGTAACCGGCGAAGCTCAGGTATGGAGCGACCGGTCAACTCAGGCTGTCGACTTTGATAACCTTGGAGCTGGCGCTGTAGTAGGTTTGCAGGGCAATGGCTCTACAAATATTGGCAATGTCTCGTTCAATATGGCTAGCGCGACCGGTGCTATCAGCATTGTAGCTGCAGGTGGCGTGAAAGGCGCCTCAACTGCTACAGCGCCAACTGTGACTGCTACAGCGGGCACAGCAACAACTGCTAGCCTGACTTCAACTGGTGGTACAAACGTCCTGGGCGCAGTGACACTCAGCGGTGGTACTAATACAATTACTAGCTTGAGCATTGATGCGCAGTCTTCTTTGGTAGCCTCTTTGGTTGCTGCCGACTACGCAGCAACTTCTACGCTGAACGTCAAAGGCGCTGGTAATGTTACGTTCGTTAGCAACCCAGCTGTATTTACAACGATCGCTGCAGGCGACCTGACCGGTAACCTGACCACTGCGATCAACTCCACAGCAGCCAAGGTTACTACTGGTTCAGGTAACGATACTGTCACAGTAGCAGCCGCATTGGCTGGCACGGCCGCTATCACGTTGGGCGCAGGCAACGACACAGTTCTTGCGGGCGCTGGTGCTGGCATTGGGTCAACAGTAGTAGTGGATGGTGGCACAGGTACTAACACTATTGCAGCCTCTTTAATCAATGCGGCTAACGCGGCAAATATCAAGAATTTTCAGGCTTTGGATCTGAGCAGTGATACCGTTGCTACTGGCTTGGACGTTGAACTGGTAACCGGCTCAACTATTCAGTCTTTGAATCTGAACGGCAGCACAACAGCTGGTACGGCTAAAGTACTGAATGTCGCGTCTGGTGTTGGCTTGACTGTAAAAGGTGACAACGCTGTTCGCACTACCGACATTGGCGTAAAAAGCGCTGCTACCGGTACTTCTGACGCATTCACTGTAACTTTTGCAGGAGCAGCGTCAGCATCAACACCAACTGCAGCTACTATCAAAGCAGGTACTGTGCTGCTCAATGGCGTTGAGAACGTGACTGTGAATTCCGCTGGTGGCGCGAACACCTGGAACAGCATCACACTTACCGACGATAAACTGAAAGTGCTGACTTTGACTGGCGACAAGAATCTGGATGTGGCGTTTGCCGGCACTAATGGTACTAACCCAACAGCCGCTGGCGGTGCAGTTAGTTCAATTGACGGCTCTGCTGCGACAGGCCGTTTGAACATCAACACTACCAACGTTACTGCTGATAGTGCAGCTGCTGGCCTGACTGTGAAGGGTGGTTCTGCGAATGACACCATTACATTGGTTGCTCACAAAGCAACCGTGGAAGCTGGTGCAGGTAACGATACGATTGTTACTGCAGCTACTTTTGGTGGCAAGCTGACGGGCGGTGCTGGTAACGATAAGTTTGATGTTGCAGCGTCAGTAGCTACAGGCACAACTGAAGCTACTGCGGCACTGACCACGATCACAGACTTCGCTGTCGGTGATAGCGTAAAGCTGTTGACGGGCAACGTGCTGGTCGGTACAACTCTGGGTGCGAAAACCACTCTTGGTGCGACTGTTACTAACATTGATTTGGCACTGGCAGCTGCATCACTGACAGACACCGCCAATGAAGTGTCGTGGTTCCAGTACGGAAGTGACACATACATCGTTGCTAATGATGGCACTGCTGGTTTTGCAGCCGGTGACTTGGTTGTTAAGTTGACTGGTACGGTCGACCTGACAAACGCAACTCTCGACACAACTACTGATTACCTGACTCTGGCGTAATGTAGTTGTACGTGCTCTTATAGTTAGGGCATCAATAAAAAACCCCCTCTCCGATAGGACAGGGGGTTTTTTTGTCTACGGATTTTGCATTGAATATCAGGTAAGCTCTATTTACTAATAAAGCATGAACTGAGATATTCTGGAGGGTTGCGTGTGAATAACTGGAGCGCAGGATACATAGCGGACATCGGCTACACTTTTGGTTACTATCCTGAATTGAATCCTTTGCGAGTGAAGCTTGCATTTTTAAACAAAGGGCTCAAATTTCCCGAGGTAGGTAATGCCTGCGAACTAGGCTTTGGCCAGGGGGTCAGTGCGAACCTGCACGCGGCTGCGTCTTCCACTCACTGGTATGGTACTGATTTCAACCCCGCTCAAGCTGGCTTTGCTCAGGAGCTCGCTGAGATATCAGGGTGCGGCGCACGTCTGTATGACGAAGCATTCTCTGACTTCGCCGCGCGTGATGATTTACCAGATTTTGACTATATCGGCCTGCACGGTATATGGAGCTGGATTTCCGATGAAAACAGAGCAGTCATCGTTGATTTTATTAGGCGTAAACTTAAGGTTGGCGGAGTGCTTTACATCAGCTACAACACACTGCCAGGCTGGTCCAATTTTGCTCCAATGAGACACTTAATGACCGAACACGCTGAAGTCATTGGGGCACAAGGCCGTGGAATCGTTTCCAGGATCGAGGATGCGATTGAATTCGCAGATGCATTACTCGCAACAAACCCCATATATTTACGAGCGAATCCAAATATAAGTGACAGAGTTGCAAAATTGAGAGAACAGAATAGACAGTATCTGGCGCATGAGTACTTTAATCGAGATTGGCATCCCATGCATTTTGCTACGATGGTTGATTGGTTGGAGCCGGCCAAGCTAAGTTACGCGTGCTCGGCGAATTATCTTGAAAGTATAGATTCAATCAACTTGACAGAGGATCAACAGAAGTTTCTCCGTGATATCTCAGACGATATGTTCCGTGAGTCTGTCAGGGATTTTATGGTAAACCAGCAATTCCGAAGAGACTATTGGGTTAAGGGTGAGCGTAGAATGACAGTGCTAGAACAAAATGAGGAGGTGCGGTCGATAAAAATAGTCTTGGTTAGCTCCCGCCCAGATATTTCGTTGAAAACTAACGGAAGTTTAGGTGAGGCCACCATGAGCGAGCAGATTTACAGCCCTATCCTCGACTATCTGGCAGACCATAAACCGAAAACACTGGCGCAGCTCGAACAGGCCATGCCAGCCTATGGTGTCACTATGGCTAAGATTGTTGAGGCCACACTCATACTTGCCGCCTCTGGGCATATCGCCACAGTTCAGGATGACACTGTTATTCAGAAAGCAAAAAAACAAACCGAAAAACTGAACGCTAAATTATGTATGCGGTCACGTGGTAGTAACGATATAGACTATCTCGCAAGCCCAGTTACAGGGGGCGGTATCCAGGTTTCCCGATTCCAGCAACTATTTTTGCTGTCGATCGGACATGGCCATAAGCAACCATCCGATTGGGCGGCAACCGCTTGGCAGATACTGAATATTCAAGGTCAAAGGCTGGTGAAGGAGGGAAAAACGCTCGAGACACCAGAAGAAAACCTAGCTGAGCTAAATGACCAGGCTGAGCAGTTCGCTCGAAAAAAATTACCATCAATGAAGGCGCTTCTGATTGCATGACATGTCGGTGGCTGTCGTCAGCTAAATACCACTTGTGGCAGATAAAAAATGCAGTCTGCCGCTGAATATGTTAGCCAATGCTGGGAGTAATCATGATTTCATGGATACCACTATCGCGAACGGATCACGCCGATAAACACTGGCGACCCAGGAAAGGATATGAATTTGCCGCTACTCAGCAGGTAGTTTCAATTATTCTCGCTGAGCTCGCCAAGGTGATGCCGCACTATGCAACAGGTTTTGTAGAAGCCGACGATGGCGCCTTTCAGTTTGTTGCTCTGGTCGGCATGGGCGGCGAAAGAAACCTTTATGTTACTGGTGATTCTCAATGGCTGTGTAGCTATGTGCCCGCCAGTCTGAGAGCTTACCCGTTTGCCGTGTTAAATGATCCGAAAGGCAATAAGATCTTTTGCTTAGATGAAGACTACATTAGTGACGACGATATGCATCCGCGATTGTTTCAGGAAGATGGTGAACTTGAAAAAACTGCAGCTGACACTCTCGATTTTATCAGCCATTGTGAACGGAATCGCCTGTTGACGTTAAAAGCCACGTCAGCATTGGTCGATGCGGACTTATTAGAGCCATGGCCGATTTCCATTAGCAGCGGTGAAGGGCAGGAGTCGCTGACGATTAACGGCATGTACCGAGTCAACGAAAAAAAAATGAACTCGCAGAGCCCCGAAAGAATGGCCGCATTGCGTGACGTAGGTGCTTTGCCGCTAGCATATGCCCAGATATTCTCGATGTCGCAATTAGAACAATTGACACATCGAGCCGATCACCTGGCCAAAGAAAAGTTAAATAATACTCCTACATCCGGGATGGACAATTTGTTCAGCAACGAAGACTCCGGCTCACTCAACTTCGACGCATTTGAGTCATCGAATGACGACACGGACAGCAAATGACTGACAAACGCAAAGACACCACCTACCCCATCAGCAAACAGTTCAACATACATTTCAGTCCCTATGAGGACCGCCTGATTGTGCGCGCGCAGCGCGTGGGCGCCACGGAGGTGCACATGCTGCTGACCCGGCGCATGGTGATGCTGGTGCTGCAGCAGTTGCTGAACAAGCTGCCGGAGCTGACCGGGCTCGAGAAAACACCGGCGGTGTATTGGCAGGAGGTGTTGCAGATGGCGCATCAGGAGGCGATGGAGGCCAAGGCGGCGGCGGATAAGGAGATTGCCGAGCGCCAGGCGGCGGAAAAAGCAGAGCCGCCATCGGCTGAGGCCTCCGGGGAGACGGCGCTCGACTCGTCCGTGACCGAGGATGCAGCCCCTCAACATGTTTTCCTGGCCACCGAGCTGATGGTGCGGTCAGGCGAGGAGCGCATGACCCTGGCATTCAAGGGCCTGCCCATGCCTGAGGCGATGGTTAAGCCCAGCCGGTATCAGCCCATTTTTGCCATTCCGCTGGAAGTGGATAACGTGCATCAGCTAATCGAGCTATTGATAGACAAGTGCCAGCAGGCCCAATGGCATCTGCCGCTGGAACTGCCCTGGATTGAACCGCCTGCCGAGGGCGGCAGTGGCAAGAAATATTCCCTCCGGCCGCATTAGCCTCTGCATGGGCCCATGTTCTACCCATGCAGCGCACGCAATGCGTGTTCGGGGTCCTGATCGAACACGCGCAGCAGTGTTTTGGCCGGAACTGTGGGTGTGCGTTTGCCTTGTTCCCAGTTACGGATTGTGTCCAGTGGCACGTTGATGCGCTGAGAAAATGCCACCTGACTAAGCCCAGGGATTAACGATCGGTACCGGCAGGCCGTCAAAATCCGCGGTATTGCGGGTGACAACGGTCAGGTTATGCGCAAGTGCTGTGGCGGCCAGCAGGCTGTCAATGACTGGCAACGGGCGCCTGGCATCGGCAATCAGAACTCCCCAGCGCTGCGCTACAGCAGTGTCTATGTTTAATATACGACCGGCAAAGAAAGCGGGTAAATCGATCTCCAACCAATCCTGTAAGGCAGCTTTGCACTCGCCCACTGCCAGGGATTCAACACCTTTGCGGATCTCACCGAGCGTCAAGACACTTATGTAGAGAACGCCTGCCGGTCGCTGACTGAACCAGTCCACCACGGTTTTGGCAGGTGCTTTGCGTCTCAGTTCAGAAAGCACATTGGTATCGACCAGGTAGCTCAAAGGTCAATATCCCGGGTCAGGCCCGGCTCCCGGTCAAAATGGATGTCATCAGTGTCATACAGAGGTGAGCTGCGCATAAATTCCACCAGCGATTGTTGTTGACTGGAAAGGCGGTCAAACGCTTCTCGTGACAACACAACTGCCACCGACTGGCCGTGCACAGTGATGTCCTGGGGGTGGCTTTGGGCACACTTGACCAGTTTGGACAGCCGCGCTTTGGCGTCCTGTAATTGCCAGGATTGCATCATGAACTCCGGTTTTCTGACTATTCTAGTCAGAATTATAGGCGCCTCCATGCGGGCTTTCAATGGCTGTCTCCTGTTCAAGTGGGTTGTCACGTATGTTTTAGCACAACCGGTTGGCGCGCGTTTATGGGGACGGAGGGAATAAAAAGTATTCCCTCCGTCCCCATAAACGCGCTGACGGTGTATAATGCCGATGTTATTGGTCTGACACACCCTGCTCGGACGTATTCTGCAAGTCAGGGTGTCTATCGTTTTTCAAGCCAGGAGTTAAAGTATGTTGCGCAACGGTCTTAAGTCCCGTGTAGTAAAGCTCGGCCTGTTGATTCTGAGCATCGGCATTGCCGGCTCTGTCTGGGCTCAGTCCACCCGCGATCAGCAGATCGCTGAGCGCCTTCAGCCGGTGGGTAATGTGTGCCTGGCCGGTGAAGATTGTGACTCCGGTGGCGCGACTATCGCTGCGAGTGCCGCCAGCGCCGTGTTCAGCGCGGAAGCGACCTACGACCAGTACTGCGCAATGTGCCACAACACGGGCATGGCCGGTGCCCCTGAGCGCAGCAACGCTGCCCATTGGGAAGCACGTATCGCGGATGTAGGGATTGACACCATCGTGACCAATGCCATCAATGGCGTGAACGCCATGCCGCCGCGCGGTATGTGCAGCACTTGTTCCGATGACAATATCGCTGAGCTGGTTGATTATCTGTCCGGCAACGAATAGCAAATGCTATCCATTCATCTGTTGTTCAGTATTGGGCGCAGATAATGGCTGCAAAACCGCAGTACTAATTTAATGCGTGAAGTGAGGGGTATAAACGTGAAATTGAACAACTTTGTAAAGACCGGTGTTGCACTGTCAGGTATGGTCCTGGCGTCTGTTCTGACTGTGGGTGGTGCATCCGCACAGCAGCCCCTGACACTGGCGCAGATTTCCGAAGACTTCAGCGCTGAGCGCACCTACCAGCAAAGCTGCTCCGCTTGCCACAACAGTGGTGCTGCCGGTGCCCCGGTGTTTGGCAATTCTGAGGATTGGTCAGCGCGTGCCGAAAAAGGCACTGAAACGCTGTACGAGAACACCATTAATGGCTACAACAACATCATGCCGCCCAAAGGCATGTGCTTTACCTGCTCTGACGACGAGCTGAAAGCGGTGGTTGATTACATCCTGGCTGAAAGCGTCGAGTAATGGACGCGATTGGTTAAAGAAAAGGGCGCTTAGGCGCCCTTTTTGTTGATTTAAAGAGGTCGGAGGGGCTCATACGCTTCCCGTTCGCGCTCCCAATCCTCGGCGCTGATCACCATAAAGTCTTCCCCCTATACCTTTAACGGCTTCGCGATTCGCTGATGGCTTCAAGGACATCGTCTGTCTTGGCCTTCGTAGTTACGCCCGGCAAATCGAATGGCGAACCATCTGTCGTACGCTTGGACCTCAAGATAAAAACGCTTCCATCTTTACGCCGAATTTCTATCTCCTCGTCTTGTGCCAGCGACAAAAGCTTAGAGAGATTTTGTCTGGCTTCTGAGTATGTAAATACTTTCATGATGTTACTCCAATACTTGAACACCGAGCATTTCGGCTACCAGCTTCATACGTTTGTCCAGAGTGAGCAATGGCAGCGAATGGGCCCTGGCGCATTGTAGGAAGTATGCGTCATAGGCGTAAATATTCTGTTCTGCTGCAATTCTCAACGCCTCATGGATATCAACCGATACCAGTCGTACAGGTATCAAATTAGTGACTATCTCAACCTCGAGGGCTTCCTTTTTGGATAGCTTCTTGCGCTTGATCATTGCGGATAATGCATTGCCTATTTCGTAGGGCAAAATCTCAGGGGCAATGATTGATGAGTCCATGGTAAGACTGATGATACGGGCTTTCTCTGGCTCATTCAGCGAGACAGTAAGAAAGATATTTGTGTCTGCGATAATGTTCATATGTACAATTGTACAGGAATTTACCCCCCCAGCAATTCCCGCAACCCCGCCAGCGCATCCAGCCCCTTCTGCTTCTTCTGCTCCGGCGTGCTGTCGCCGCGTCCTTCCCATTGCAGGTTGTCCTGCGGCAGTTCGTCCAGGAAGCGGCTGGGGGTGCAACTGATCACCTCACCAAACAGTTTGCGTTTTTTGGTCAGGGTAAACACCAGTCCACGTTGAGCGCGGGTAATGCCGACATAGGCCAGGCGGCGCTCCTCTTCGATATCATCGTTCTCGATGCTGTTGCGGTGCGGCAGCAGCTCTTCTTCCATGCCCATGATGAACACCCAGGGAAACTCCAGGCCTTTGGCGGCGTGCAGCGTCATCAGTTGCACCTGGTTTTCCACCGCGTCGTCTTCCTGGCGTTCCAGCAGGTCGCGCAGGATGAGTTTGTTAATGGCTGCTTCGATGTGCTGGGCCTCGTCGTTGTCGTCATCCTCGGCGTTACGCAGGCTTTTGGCCAGCGACTCCACCAGTAGCTGGACATTACCGATGGCACGCTCGGCGGCGTTGGGCGTGGTGCTGTTCTGATGCAGCCAGCCGTCGTAGTCGATGTCGCTGATCATCTCGCGGATGGCCCTGATCGGGTCATCCTGCTGGCAGTGGCGCGCCACGCCTCGCAGCCAGTGGCTGAAACGGCGCAGCTTGTCTATCTGGGGCGCGGGCATCAGTTGTTCCAGGCCCATCTCGTCGCAGGCGGCCATCAGGCTGACACCGCGATCATTGGCGTAGGTGCCCAGGTTCTCCAGAATCGAGGGGCCGATTTTGCGCCGCGGCGTGTTGATGATGCGCAAGAATGCGTTGTCGTCATCCGGATTAATCAGCAGCCGCAGGTAGGCCATGATGTCCTTGATCTCGGCTCGGCTGAAGAACGAGGTGCCGCCGCTGAGCTGGTAGGGAATCTGGTGGGCCTGCAGTTTGATCTCCAGCAAGCGGGCCTGGTGGTTGCCACGGTACAGCACGGCAAAGTCGCCGAACTTGAGCTGTTTGTGCACACACAGGTTCAGAATTTCGATGCAGATGCGCTCGGCCTCCGCGTCCTGGTCGGGCACTGCCAGCACGCGCATGGGTTCGCCCAGCCCCAGTTCACTCCACAGGCTTTTGTCGTAGATGTGCGGGTTGTTGGCGATCAGCGTGTTGGCCGCCTGCAGGATGATGTTGCTGGAGCGGTAATTCTGCTCCAGCTTGATGACTTTGAGATTGGGGTAGTCGCTTTGCAGCTCCAGCATGTTCTCCGGTCGGGCGCCGCGCCAGGCGTAGATGGACTGATCGTCATCGCCCACCACCGTCAGCCCGTTGCGCGGGCCCACCAACAGTTTGACCAGCAGGTACTGACTGGTGTTGGTGTCCTGGTATTCATCGACCAGTAAATAGTGCACGCGGTTTTGCCAGCGCTCGAGCACGGCAGGTTTGTCCTGAAACAGCACGGCAGGCATCAGGATCAGGTCATCAAAATCCACGGCGTTGAATGCCCTCAAATGGCGCTGGTATTGTTCATACACGCGGGCCGCAAACACCGTGTCGGCATCCTGCGCCGAGGCAAGCGCCTGGGGTGGCAGCAGCAGGTCGTTTTTCCAGTCCGAGATCTGGTTCTGAATCGTGCGCAGGCTGGCTTCGTCGACGTCCTGTTCCTTGAGCATCAGGCTTTTCAGCAGCGCCAGGGCGTCCTGACTGTCAAAAATGGAGAAGCCGCTTTTTAGGCCCAAATGCTTGAGTTCATGCCGTATAATGGTGAGTCCCAGATGGTGAAACGTGGCGATGGTTAATCCGCGCGAACTGGCACCTTCGCTGTTGGAACGCAGCAGTCGGCCTACCCTTTCTTTCATTTCCCGCGCGGCTTTGTTGGTAAAGGTCACGGCGACAATTTTGTGTGCCGGAATGCCGCACTGGTTAATCAGGTAGGAGATTTTTTGTGTTATAACGCTGGTTTTGCCGCTGCCCGCCCCGGCCAGCACCAGCAGCGGGGAGCCGATGTAGCGGACGGCTTCTTTTTGTCTGGCATTAAGTTTGTTCACGAACGGGAGCGTTTCCTGCTGACAAGGTGAGCATCTGGCATGGGCCCATGGCCGCGTAGTATACCCTATGCCAAAGGTGACTACTCATCATCCGGCCATCATCTGATCTGCATTTGGCGCGGAATGGCAGGGCGCAGGGAAATAGCCAAAAACAGGCTTGAAGCTGATGATTTCAAAGAAAAATGTGAGAAATGTGAGCTGCATCACCCAAAAAAATGAAAGTTTATGGATAACTGGCCGATACCTGAACTTGGAGTAGTCCCTTATGGGGCAGCACGGACCCTGATTTTACGCACAAGCCGGGAGTTGCGCAGTGCGCATATTGTTGATTTCTGAGCAGGACAGTGACCATAGTCTGGTGGAGCGGCTGCTGCACGGTATTGCCGATATCCCCAGCGAACTGGTCAGTTGTCCGGCCGACCCCAAGGCTTTGGCGGCGCGGGATCTGGGCCGTTTTCACCTGATGCTGTGGGGTACCGTGTCCGATGTGCACATTGCCGCGCGCCTGCTGATGGAGCTCAGCCGCCAGCATATATCCCTGCCGCTGGTCGTATTGACAGACAAACCGGCAAACGGCAGCACCAGGCACCAGGCCTCCCCCAAAGATTTTGAAGTGTTGTCGCGCGACACCCTGAGCGTGCCGTTGATGCGCAGCGCACTGATGCATTTTGGCGCCCGCCGACAGGCGGCCACGTCAATGCCTGCGCGTGTGCCTGATCCGCTGACCGGGCTGAATAACAGGCAGCACCTGCGTGAACAGCTGGCCGCGGTGTTGACAGATAAAGCAGAGGCTGCCAGCGTGGCGCTGCTGCTGATTGATGTGGATCAGTTTAAAAAGGTCAATGTGTCCTATGGGCAGGGCGCCGGTGACGCACTGATTCAGCTTATTGCCGAGCGTATACAGTCTTGTCTGGCGCCGACGCAGCGCCTGGCGCGAATCGGCGGCAATGAGTTTGCGGTGGTTTTCCAGAGTGCGGGCGGCTCGGTGGAAGAGGAAGCAACGTTACGTACCGATGCCATTCTGCAATGCATGAATAAACCGTTTCCGCTGGCACGTCACGCCGTGAAAATGCATGTGAGCCTGGGCCTGGCGATAAAGGACGCGGGCATCATGACGGTAGACACGTTGTTTGCGCACGCGGACATGGCGATGCGGGTAGCCAAGCTGGACAAGGGCAGCACCCGTAAACTGTATACCCGGGATATGACTGATTCGGCACAAAAGGAGCTGAAGCTGGAGTCGGAAATCCGGCGCAGTCTGCGCAAAGAAGATTTTGTGCTGCACTTTCAGCCGCGTGTCGATATCAGTCGCAACCGTATTGTGGGCGTGGAGGCGCTGGTGCGTTGGCAGCATCCGGTCCGTGGCCTGTTGCCGCCGGGGGCGTTCATTCGGGTCGCGGAAGAAAGCGGTCTGATTGTGCCGCTGGGGTATTGGGTTATTCATGCGGCCTGCAAATACCTGAATGAACTCTCCGCCAAGGGCCATGATCATATTCAGATAGCGGTGAACGTGGCGTTCAAGCAGTTTCAGGACAGCAACTTTGTGCGCACGGTTGCCAACATCATTCGCAAGCATGATATTTCGCCGGGGCGTCTGGAGTTCGAACTGACTGAAACCACCATGATGATCGAGGGCAGTGCGGTTGATCAGAGTCTGCGGCAGCTCAGCGAACTGGGCATCGCGATATCACTGGATGATTTTGGTACCGGGTATTCTTCGTTTGCGCATATTCAGCGGCTGCCGATTTCGGCCCTGAAAATCGACCGCTCTTTTGTCAATAATGTGCAGACAAATCTGGACGATGCCACCATCGTCAAAGCCATCATCAACCTGGCGCACAGCCTTAACATGGAGGTGATTGCTGAGGGTGCGGAGACCATGGAACAGGTGGATTTCCTGCGTGAACACAAATGCGATCAGGTGCAGGGTTACTATTTCAGCCGCCCCATCAGTTATGACGACTTTATCGTGTTGCTGGCGCTGGAGCGCGAACGTGGGTTTGAATCGGTGCTGTCCGAGGCGCTGAACTGAGATTTTCGTTTTCCGGTAGTCCGTACGTTCAACTTTCTTGTGCAATCCCTCCCTGCTTGAACTAAAACACTGATACAGCTTTCATCAGGGAGGATGCGTGTGTCGCTGGCAGTGGTGTCGAGTGTAGCTTGCTGGTGGTGCCGCCAGTCGTTTGATCACTTGCTTGAGTATATAAACCTTGCATATGCTAATTTAGTACTTGAATCTACGTTAGATATAGTATATTGGCTGGAGGGCGAGTTAAAAATGATATTTTGCACAAACAGCTCGCTGATGTACTAGATATACTAAGAGATGCGTCGGTATGTTTAGTTTGAATTTGAAATCAAGTACAAAAGTCAATATAATATCGGCTCCTTAAAAAAGTACTATTGACTTTTTATAAATTGCGTTGTATGAGCTTCATAATATCTAGTATTTGCCGAGATATGCAGTCGGGAGCCCAGCAGTTTTCGTGCGAATGTGGGAAAAGGAATTAAATAAGGTAAATGCCTGATTACACAGGCATCATTATCTTTGTCTACAGGATCTATATGCGCCAGTCATCGAAAGACGATCCAATGCTATTAAGCAAGCAGCATAATATTGTTATGACCGATTCCCAAATACGTATTAAAAAGTACCTGGAAAAGCATAAAATCGAGCCTACTAATCCTAGGAATGACCTTCCGGTGGCTATGGTCAGGCCTGAATTGATAAAAATTTCAGGTAGCGCTCATATAGCGGCCGGCCGAATTACATCTAGGTTTCTAACAAACCTCCGGTTCCGATTTGCTTCATTTCGCTGAACTATATATAGATTTAATAAAAACAAATATTATCAAATAGTTAAGCGATCTTGAGAGCGGCTCTGTATGACTCAAACCATTCAGGATCAGATCACATCCATTATTCACGATGACTACCTAAATGACTTCCTCGATATATATGGGGTCACTATTTCTATCGCGGAAAAGCATCCAGAACAAGTTAATAATGAAGTACGAAATGCCCTTACTCATCTTGCTCGTGCGCTGATTCCCGATATACCTGATCCTCAACAAGAAATAGAAGATGCGAAGAAACATCTGCAGCGTGCCAAAAGGGACTGTTTAAAGCTCAGTATAATTCATAAACGTGAGCAGCTAGTGAGTTCCATCTATCGGATTGAATTGACCGAAGGTACCCTAAGGCGAGCCATAAAAACTAAATTGCGGGCTATAGAGACGAAAAGAAAGGATATTTTTAGAAGGGAGTCTGCGGGGGAACCTGTAGTTGACGAATTGCGATCAATCCTTGCTGATGCTCTCGAATTAGGGGATATACTCTTAGAAGATTACCAGGAAATCGGTGTGATCATTAGTAACGCCAAGCGATTGGCCCGCAAGTGCTTCCGGTTTTTATGGAATGCTTGTGCCACATTATTCGTAACGCTGCTAATATCGTATCTAGTATTGATCCTTCTGCCTGAAGACTCTCAACTAGTCAATGATGGACGTCAGCTCATAGAAGCAATCACAAATACTGGACTTTCCCCTGATAATAACTCGGAATAAGTTATCGGATAAGCGAGAGTTGGCTCGGAAGGACAACCTCCAGCGCAGCACCAGATTACGATATCCTTTCCGCTCCATTTTTTGAAAAGTCACTATTCTGCTGCACAAAAATTCGAAGCGAACGCGATGAGTACGCAATTAATTTGAAGAATAGCATTGGGCTTTCCATGCTATTCAGACAATCACATTTGCAAAATTAGAATACTTGAACTAAAACACTGATACAGCTTTCATCAGGGAGGATGCGTGTGTCGCTGGCAGTGGTGTATACCCGGGCCAATCAGGGCGTTGAGTCGCCGTTGGTGACGGTGGAAACGCATTTATCCAACGGATTGCCCAGCCTGTCCATGGTGGGCTTGCCGGAGACCGCGGTGCGTGAGAGCCGCGAGCGGGTGCGCAGTGCCATCCTGAATGCGGGGCTGGAGTTTCCGGCGCGGCGCATCACCATCAACATGGCACCGGCTGGTGTGCCTAAAAGCGGAGGTCGTTACGATCTGGCGATTGCCCTGAGCATTCTGTCGGCATCGGGTCAGCTGCCGTCTGAGAAGCTGGCAACCACTGAAATCCTGGGTGAACTGGCGCTGGCAGGTGATGTTCGCGGCGTGCAGGGGGTATTGCCGGCTGTGATTGCTGCGCGCGATGCCGGGCGCAGTTTGCTGGTGCCCGCGGCCAATACCGCCGAGGCGACGCTGGTAGCCGGTGCCAATACCTTTGCCGCCAGTACGCTGCAGGAGGCCTGTCAGCACTTTGTTGATAAGCCGCTGTCGGCGCTGGCGCACACGCGTGGTGAAGCCGGGGTGGCCGCTGGCCAGCAGCACCCCGACATTGCCGATATCCGTGGTCAGCATCTGGCCAAACGGGCGCTGCTGATTGCCGCAGCCGGAAACCATAACATGCTGATGGTTGGGCCGCCGGGCACCGGCAAAACCCTGCTGGCCAATACCCTGCCCGGTTTGTTGCCGACGCTGAGTGAGGCGCACGCGCTGGAGGCAGCATCAATCCGCTCGGTCGCCGGGCAGCCGCTGCAGCCGATGCAGTGGGCGTTGCCGCCGTTCCGCGCTCCCCATCACAGTGCCAGCAGTGTTGCCATGGTCGGTGGTGGTCGTCATCTGTCCCCGGGAGAGGTAACACTGGCGCATGCCGGTGTGCTGTTTCTGGATGAGTTGACCGAATTCAAGCGCCATGTGCTGGAGTGTCTGCGCGAACCGCTGGAGTCGGGCATGGTGACCATTGCGCGCGCAGACTATCGGGTGACACTGCCGGCGCGGTTCCAGTTGATTGCGGCGTTGAACCCGTGCCCGTGTGGTTATCATGGCGACAGTCAGGGCCAGTGCCGCTGCACACCTGAGCGCATCGCGCGATACCTGGAGAAGATCTCCGGGCCGTTGCTGGACCGGATTGACCTGCAAGTGGAAGTGCCGAGGCTGGATTACCGGGAATTGATGGGGGATGCTCAGCAGAAGGGTTCGGCGGCCAGCAGCGCTGCCTTGCGCGCCAACGTGGTGGTGGCCCGTGACTTGCAGCTGGCGCGTGCCGGCGTGCTGAACAGCGGGCTGACGGCGGCGCAACTGGATTCGGTGTGTTTACTGAGCAAAGACAGCGATGTGCTGTTGCAGCAGATAGTGGAGCGCCTGCGCTTGTCCGCGCGTGCCTGTCACCGCCTGATCAAGCTGGCACGGACCATTGCGGATCTGGAAGCGAGTAAAGACATCAATCCCGGGCACCTGGCAGAGGCCGCCAGCTACCGTGGCATCAGTGCTTTAAGTGTGTCTCCAGCGCTTTGACGGCCTCTTCAAGCTCGGCGATGCGGTCTTCGGCCCGCTTCAGGGCACGGGTCTGAGCGTCAAACTCTTCCCGCGTCAGCAGATCCATCTTGGCCAGTGACTGCTTCACCGCCCCTCTCACGGTTTCCCTGACTTCCTCCCCCGCCGCGCTGACCTGTGGCAACACCCGGCTGATCTGTTCGCTGATTTCATCAATGATTGAGCGTTTGGTCATGGTTTTTCTCCTCGATACGCATTCTACAGTCGTTAATGGGGACGGAGGGAATACTTTTTATTCCCTCCGTCCCCATTAAGCGGTAAGTGCCAACATGGTGCGATCAAAAATCATCACGCACTAATATGGTGCGTCAATCGTTTGTTATCACCGCCATACAGCGTATTGCACTCCGCTTAAATACGTATGTAATTGATATAAAAGTGGATATTCAATATGGCACGGGCCATGCATAGTGTCTCGCAGGTGTATCTGCACTGAATAGGCGGCGCAGGTATTAACAAGTAAGGAGCGACATATGAAGTTAGTAACGGCGATTATCAAGCCTTTCAAGCTGGACGATGCCCGTGAGGCACTGTCCGAGATTGGCGTGCAGGGCATTACGGTGACCGAAGTTAAGGGGTTCGGCCGTCAGAAAGGCCACACCGAGCTGTATCGTGGCGCAGAATACGTGGTGGATTTCCTTCCCAAAGTAAAGATTGAAGTAGCCATCGGTGACGATCTGCTGGATCAGACACTCGAGGCCATCACCAAGGCTGCCAATACTGGCAAGATCGGTGACGGAAAAATCTTTGTTGCGGACCTGACTCAGGTAATCCGTATCCGAACTGGTGAAACTGGAGAAGCAGCTGTTTAAAGCTGACTAAGCTCTCAAGCGGAGGAAATAACGGTGGAAAACCAAATTTTTGAACTGCAGTATGCAATGGACACCTTCTACTTTCTGGTGTGCGGCGCGCTGGTAATGTGGATGGCAGCCGGCTTCTCGATGTTGGAAGCAGGCCTGGTACGAGCCAAGAACACAACTGAAATTCTGACCAAGAACGTAGCTCTGTTCGCGGTCTCCTGCACCATGTATCTGGTTTGTGGCTACGCCATTATGTACGGCGGCGGCTACTTCCTGTCCGGCATCGCCGGTGGCGAAACACTGGTGGCTGATGCACTGGCATCCAAAGCCGAAGAAGGCTTCGACGGCGGATCTGTCTATTCAGGCGCGTCTGACTTCTTCTTCCAGGTGGTATTCGTGGCGACAGCAATGTCCATCGTCTCTGGTGCGGTTGCTGAGCGCATGAAGCTGTGGGCCTTCCTGGCATTCGCAGTGGTCATGACCGGCTTCATCTACCCGATGGAAGGTTCATGGACCTGGGGCGGCGCGTCTGTCTTTGGTCTGTACACACTGGGTGACCTTGGTTTCTCTGACTTTGCAGGTTCCGGTATCGTGCACATGGCAGGTGCTGCTGCAGCACTGGCAGGTGTGATTCTGCTGGGTGCCCGTAAAGGTAAATACGCTGCTGATGGCACAACCCGCGCAATTCCGGGTGCCAACCTGCCGCTGGCGACACTGGGCATGTTCATCCTGTGGATGGGCTGGTTCGGTTTCAACGGTGGTTCTGTTCTGAAGCTGGCTGATGTTGCCAACTCCAATGCAGTGGCGATGGTGTTCCTGAACACTAACGCAGCAGCCTCCGGCGGCCTGATCGCTGCACTGATCACAGCGCGACTGCTGTTCGGCAAAGCTGACCTGACCATGGCACTGAACGGTGCGCTGGCTGGCCTGGTAGCTATTACTGCTGAGCCTTCTACACCGACTGCACTGATGGCAACCATCTTCGGTGCCCTGGGCGGTATCCTGGTGGTGTTCAGCATTCTCTTCTTTGACAAGATCAAGATCGACGATCCGGTCGGTGCCATCTCCGTGCACGGTACTTGTGGTCTGCTGGGTCTGTTGCTGGTGCCGATCACCAACGATGCATCAAGCTTCTCTGGCCAGATCATCGGCGCCCTGACCATCTTCATCTGGGTATTCGTGACCAGCTTCATCGTCTGGATGGTACTGAAAGCAGTGCTGGGTATCCGGGTCTCTGAAGAAGAGGAAGACCAAGGTGTGGACATCTCCGAGTGTGGCCTGGAGGCTTACCCGGAATTCACCAAGTAATATCCCCCCCGAGAGTTCGCTCTCAACAAAAAAGCCGGGTTCATCTGAACCCGGCTTTTTTTTTAGAATGAAAAAGAATGGGGACGGATAAAGAATGGGGACGGATAAAGAATGGGGACGGAGGGAATACTTTTTAACCACAGGTGGTTAAAAAGTATTCCCTCCGTCCCCATTCTTTATCAAAAAGTATTCCCTCCGTCCCCATTCTTTAAAGGTCGCCCCACTGTAGCTGGATCGCTGTTAGTGCTACGACGGGCGCGGTTTCGGTACGCAGAATGCGCGGGCCAAGGCGCACGGGGGTAAATCCCTGGCGCAGCGCCGCTGATTTTTCTTCCGGGCTGATACCGCCTTCCGGGCCGATTAGCAGATGGATCTGCTCGGGACAGGCGCCGGTGAAGCCAGCCTCGCCGGTGTGGTCCAGCAGAAATCCCTGGCCGGGGGGCACCTGCGCCAGCCAGTCGCTGATGCTGAGTGGGTTGTTGATGACGGGCACCGTGCAGCGGCCGCATTGTTCCGCCGCACTGATCGCCACTTTGTGCCAGTGAGCAACGCGCTTGTCGGCACGCTCATGGCTGAGTTTGACCTCGCTGTGCTCGGTAAACAGTGGGCTGAGCACACTAACACCCAGCTCGGTTGCCTTTTGTATGGCGTAGTCCATACGTTCGCCACGTGACAGGCCCAGACCGATGTGTGTTGGCAGCAGTGTTTCAGCGACCCGCTCCTGCGCGTCCGCCAGTTGCAGTTGAACACTGCGTTTACTGACACCCATCACTTCCGCGATATATTCCCCGCTGTTGGCATTAAACAAGGCAAATTGCTGGCCTGGTTTTGCGCGCAGCACCTTGCCCAGATAATGCGCCTGGTCGCCGTCCAGCTCAATTATCGCGCCGGGAAGCAGAGGCTGTTCTGTGTAAAGTCGGGATAAACGCATAATGATCGCTTAGCGCAGATTAAGTTGCTGCCAGATCTGACGAACCGGCTCGGTCTGGTTCATGCTGTAAAAATGCAGGCCCGGCGCGCCGCCGGCGAGCAGGTCCTCACACAGGCTCTGTACCACCTCGATGCCGAATTCACGAGTACTGACACTGTCGTCACCATAGGACTGCAGACGCTGACGAATCCAGCGCGGTATTTCAGCGCCACAACTGTTGCTGAAACGCTGCAGGTTGGTGAAATTGGTGATGGGCATGATGCCAGGCACAATCGGAATATCAATGCCTGCCTTCTCGCAGCTGTCCAGGAAATAGAAGTACGCATCCTGGTTGTAAAAGTATTGTGTGATCGCACTGTTGGCGCCCGCATCAATTTTACGCTTGAAAAACGCAATGTCGGAATCGTAACTGTCCGACTGCGGATGAATCTCCGGGTAACAGGCCACTTCAATATGGAAGTGGTCGCCGGTGGTCTCTCGGACAAACTCGATCAGTTCGTTGGCGTAGTAATACTGTGAGGCAGTCCCCGTGCCCGATGGAATGTCGCCGCGCAGAGCCACCAGCCGATTGATGCCCATGGCCTGATAACTCGTCAGCAGCGCTGCGATTTCTTCGCGGCTTGAGCCACCGAATGACAAGTGTGGTGCAACATCCGAGCCCGCCTGCTTGATGCGCGTCACGGTCTGTCGCGTGCCATCTTTGGTCGAGCCGCCAGCGCCATACGTCACAGAAAAGAAATCCGGTTTAAGAGCGGCAAGCTCTTCGTGCACAAGCTGAAGCTTCTCTACACCGACATCTGTACGGGGAGGGAAAAACTCGAAGCTGAAGCGTGCGTCTGTATTCACGATATCCATATGCTGTTCTCTCTACAAAAACCACAGGCCGCCATGGTGACAGCCTGTGGCAATGGGCCAGACAAGATCAGTACTTGTATGACTCTGGTTTGAACGGACCTTCGGTCTTGACGCCAATGTACTTGGCCTGGGTCGGTGTCATTTTGGTGATGACGCCGCCGAATCCACCCACCATCAGTGCGGCTACTTCCTCGTCCAGCTTCTTGGGCAGTACTTCAACACGCAGCATCTGCTGCTTTTCGTCAGCCGAGCGTGTTGCGAAGGCTTGCTTGAACATGTGAATCTGAGCGATCACCTGATTAGCAAACGATCCATCCATAATGCGTGACGGGTGCCCTGTCGCGTTGCCCAGATTGACCAGCCGGCCTTCAGACAACAGAATCAGGTAGTTCTCCGGGTTCTTGTCGGCATCGCCGCGGAACACCTGGTGAACCTGGGGTTTGACTTCAACCCAGTGCCAGTTCTTGCGCATATACGCGGTGTCAATTTCATTGTCGAAGTGGCCGATATTGCAGATGACCGCGCCGTTCTTGACTGCCTGTAACATATTCTTGTCACACACATCGATATTGCCTGTTGTGGTTACGATCAGATCCGTGTTGCCCAGCAGCACAGTGTCGATGTCTTCCAGGCGACCGGTGTTGTTTCCACCTTTGTACGGGGAGACAACTTCAAAACCATCCATGCAGGCCTGCATCGCGCAGATCGGATCGATCTCGCTGATCTTTACGATCATGCCTTCCTGACGCAGGCTCTGCGCCGACCCCTTACCCACGTCGCCGTAGCCTACGACCAGCGCTTTTTTGCCGGACAACAGCATGTCGGTACCACGCTTGATGGCATCATTGAGGCTGTGACGGCAGCCGTACTTGTTGTCGTTCTTGGACTTGGTCACCGAATCATTGACATTGATGGCCGGCACTTTCAGTGAACCTTCTTCCAGCATTTCCAGCAGACGGTGCACACCCGTGGTGGTTTCTTCGGTAATGCCGTGGATCTTCTCCAGCATGGCTGGGTACTTGTTGTGTACCATGCCGGTCAGGTCGCCACCATCGTCCAGCAGCATATTGGCATCCCAGGGCTTGCCATCTTTCAGAATGGTCTGTTCAATACACCAGTCGCCTTCTTCTACCGTCTGACCTTTCCAGGCATAGACTGCGATGCCTTTGGCTGCGATGTATGCCGCAGCGTGATCCTGGGTGGAGAAAATGTTGCACGATGACCAGCGCACTTCCGCGCCAAGTTCAATCAGCGTCTCAATCAGTACCGCCGTCTGAATGGTCATGTGGATACAGCCGATGATTTTTGCGCCTGCCAGTGGCTGCTCGTTTTTGTAGCGTTCACGCAGCGCCATCAGGGCCGGCATTTCAGACTGTGCCAGTACAACTTCCTTGCGGCCATATTCAGCCAGATTGATGTCGGCTACTTTAAAATCGGTGGTGCTCATAAATATACCTTTTACTAATGAATTGGTTGGTCTGGCTGTTACAGGCCTGCAGCGTCACGCAGGGCGTCAGCCTTGTCAGTTTTTTCCCAGGTGAACGCGGCCTCTTCCCGGCCAAAATGACCATAGGCGGCCGTCGGGAAATAGATCGGGCGAATCAGGTCCAGCATTTTGATCAGACCCTTGGGGCGCAGTTCGAAGTGCTCGCGAATGAGTTCAACGATTCGTTCGTGACTGATTCGGCCGGTGCCAAAGGTTTCTACGCTGATTGATGTCGGTTCAGCCACACCAATGGCATAAGACACCTGGATCTCACAACGATCAGCAATGCCTGCCGCCACAATGTTCTTGGCAACATAGCGCGCAGCATAGGCGGCGGAACGGTCGACTTTTGACGGGTCCTTGCCGGAGAATGCACCGCCACCGTGACGTGCCATACCGCCGTAGGTATCAACAATAATTTTGCGGCCGGTCAGGCCACAGTCACCGAAGGGGCCACCTATCACAAATCGACCGGTCGGGTTGATGAAATACTTGGTGTTGGCATCCAACCATTCTGCAGGCAGTACCGGTTTGATGATTTCTTCCATCACCGCTTCCTGCAGCGCTTTTTGTTCGATGTGGTCATCGTGCTGGGTAGACAGCACAACGGCGTCTACGCCAACGGGTTTACCGTCCTGGTAGCGGAAGGTGATCTGACTCTTGGCGTCCGGGCGCAGCCAGGGCAGTGTGCCGTTTTTACGCACTTCCGCCTGACGTTTGACCAGTCGGTGAGAATAGGTAATCGGTGCCGGCATCAGTACATCGGTTTCATTGCTGGCGTAACCAAACATCAGGCCCTGATCGCCCGCGCCCTGCTCGTGATCCTGGGTTTCGTCCACTCCCATGGCAATATCGGGGGACTGTTTGCCGATGGCGTTGAGCACGGCGCAGGAGTGCCCGTCGAAACCTTTGTCTGAGTGATCGTAGCCGATGTCGATGACCACTTTGCGCGCGATCTCTTCCAGGTCAACGTAAGCCTCGGTGGTCACTTCGCCAGCAACAATGATCATGCCGGTTTTGACCAATGTTTCACAGGCGACGCGTGCACGTGGATCCTGCTGCAGCAGGTTGTCCAGCACGGCGTCGGAGATCTGGTCGGCTATTTTGTCCGGATGCCCTTCGGATACGGATTCGGAGGTGAATAAGCTGGTTGTCATGCTTAAGGTCCTTTTTTGTATGTCAGTTGTTTCAATAAAATTCGGTTATTAAAGTCAGTTATTTCAGTCTGTAATTAAAGTCAGTTAGTTAATGTGCCCGGGTAAAAACTCGCATCTGGACCTGAAAACCGTTTCGCAGTCCCAGATAGACACGTTGCCCGCTTTCAAGTCCGGCCTCATCCGCCCAGGCATCAAGATCCTGTTCGGTAAAACCCAGCCACAGATCGCCGCAGGATTCGCGCACCCAATCCTGATCATGGTGGCTCAGATCAATCAACAGCAACGTGCCGTTGTTGTGCAATAGCTGTGCGCAGTCCTGAAAGGTCTCGCGTGGCGATGGAATATGGTGCAACACCATGTTGTAGATCATCAGGTCAAAGCCCAGGCCTTGAGACAGGGCCGCCCGGGTATCACCGTGAATAAACGCGACCTGATGGTCAGTGCCACGCTGGCCCAGTCGCTGTGCCAGTGAACTGCGCGCGCGGTTGAGCATTTCCATGGAATTGTCCAGCGCGGTCAATTGCTGAAAGCGGGCGGCCAGCTCACTGAGCAGGGGGCTTTCGCCGGGGCCGACTTCCAGCACCCGGGGCTGCGCCGGCAATGTCAGGCCATCGAGCAGGTCGTGCAGGGTGTCGCGGTAGTGTGCATATTCTGCGACCAGCTCCTGCTTCGCCAGGAAGCGTTCAGCGTGGCGCTCAAAAAACAGCAGCGACTGCTCCGAGCGTTCATCATGAATCTGTTGTATGCCGTCTGCCAGTTCGCCGCGCAGCGCAAGCCGGTCAAGGGCCGCAAAGGCTGATTGTTTCACGGCCAGCAGCGGATCATCTGTCTGCAGCAGCGCGCGGCGGTAGAAAATACTGTTGCCTTCGCGTCGGGTAGAGACCAGCGTTGCCTGCGCCAGAATCTTGAGATGGTGGCTCAGAGCAGATTGGCGCACATCAACGATTCGACATAGCTCCAGCACGCCAAAAGATTCTGCGCGCAACAGGTGCAGGATATCCAGCCGCAGCGGATCAGCCAGCGCCTTGAATACGCGGGCCAGTTCGTTGGTGGTGCCGCCGGCCGGGAGCCGTGTGGCAATATCGATTGTCTGTAGATTAGCGCTCATAGGGCGCGAACTATAACAGCTCTGGGATCTATATCAAAATATTTTGATAGAGAGATTCTGATCGAGGCGGGGGTGCCATATCCGGTATCTGCGCTCCCGGGCCGGATATGTCTGGAAAATAAGGCCCAACTGCGGGAAAATACGCTTTTTTTACGACCCGAACCCCGCTTACAGGAGCTCCACTCGTATGTCCACCCGACTGACCTCGCGCAGAGAATGCGCCAATGCCATCCGTGCTCTCGCCATGGACGCTGTCCAGAAAGCCAATTCCGGCCATCCCGGCGCACCGATGGGCATGGCAGATATCGCCGAAGTGCTGTGGAATGACTTCCTGTCGCACAACCCGGTCAATCCGCAGTGGATGAACAGGGATCGTTTTGTACTGTCGAACGGCCATGGCTCCATGCTGATCTATTCGCTGCTGCATTTGAGCGGTTATGACCTGCCCATGTCAGAGCTGCAGAACTTCCGCCAGCTACACTCAAAAACCCCGGGGCACCCTGAGTTCGGTTACACCCCCGGCGTGGAAACCACCACCGGTCCGCTGGGCCAGGGCGTGGCCAATGCCGTTGGTATGGCAATTGCCGAAAAAACCCTGGCAGCGCAGTTCAACCGCCCGGGCCATGACATCATTGATCACTTCACGTATGTGTTTGCCGGCGACGGCTGCCTGATGGAAGGGGTATCGCACGAAGTCTGTTCACTGGCCGGTACACTGGGCCTGGGCAAACTGATCATGTTCTACGATGACAATGGCATTTCCATTGACGGTGAGGTTGATGGCTGGTTCACCGACGATACCAGCAAGCGTTTTGACTCTTACGGCTGGCATGTGCTGGCCGTAGACGGCCATGATGCAGAACAGATCAAAGGCGCCATTGACGCCGCCCGAAAAGAGACCAAACGTCCTACAATTATCCGCTGCAAAACCGTCATCGGTTTTGGTTCGCCCGCCAAAAGTGGTACCGCAGGCATACACGGCGCACCGCTGGGTGATGACGAAGTTGCCGCAACCCGCAAGCAGCTGGGCTGGGAATACCCGCCTTTTGATGTGCCGGAAAATATAAAGAAAGACTGGGACGCACGCGAGCGTGGTTTCCAGGCGGAAACGCAGTGGAAAGAAAAACTGGTCCGTTACGAAGAAGCGCATCCTGATCTGGCCCTGGAACTGGTACGCCGCCTGAAAGGTGAGTTGCCGGGTTACTTTGCCGAACGAGCTGCGGAGCACATCGCTGCCTGTCAGGAAAAAGGCGAAAGCATTGCTTCGCGCAAGGCATCGCAGAACAGTATCGCCGCTTTTGCTGAAATCCTGCCAGAACTGATTGGCGGTTCTGCCGACCTGGCGGGGTCAAATCTGACACTTTGGAAAGGCAGTGTGCCGATTTCTGACAGCGCGGATGGCAATTACATTTATTACGGTGTGCGTGAGTTTGGCATGACCGCCATCATGAACGGCATTGCCCTGCACGGCGGCTTCATTCCCTACGGTGGTACCTTCCTGATCTTTATGGAATACGCACGTAACGCAGTGCGCATGGCGGCGCTGATGAAGCAGCACGCCATCAATGTTTACACCCATGATTCCATCGGCCAGGGCGAAGACGGCCCTACGCATCAGCCGATCGAGCAACTGGCCAGTCTGCGAACCACGCCGAATATGTCAGTCTGGCGCCCCTGTGACGCCGTCGAAACTGCCGTGGCCTGGAAACACGCCTTGCTGCGCCGCAACGGGCCGACCTCGCTGGTGTTCTCGCGCCAGGGCCTGCCGCACCAGGCACGTAACGATGATCAGTTGCGTGGTATTGAACGTGGCGCCTATGTGCTGGAGGATTGTCAGGGCCAGCCGGACCTGATTGTGATCGCAACCGGTTCAGAAGTGTCAATTGCGCGTGATGCCGTGAAAGCACTGCAGAAAAAATCAGTCAAAGCACGCCTGGTGTCGATGCCGTCAACTGATGTATTTGATGCACAGGATGCTGCTTACCGCGAATCTGTATTGCCATCGGCGGTGCGCAAACGTCTGGCGGTAGAAGCCGCTGTTGCGGACTACTGGTTCAAATATGTCGGGCTGGATGGTGCCGTGGTTGGCATGACCAGCTTCGGTGAATCTGCACCGGGCGGCGCGCTGATGAAAGAGTTTGGTTTCACGGCAGACAATATTATCGCCAAGGCAGAACAACTGCTGAAGTAAGACAGGAAACCACTATGCCTTTCAGGCTGGCAATTAACGGCTATGGGCGTATCGGGCGTTGTGTGTTGCGGGCGTTGCATGAAAGCGCCACGCACAGCGATTTGCAGATTGTTGCGCTCAATGATCTGACCGATGCGCGCACGCTGGCGCACCTCACACGTTATGACAGTACCCATGGTCGCTTTCACGGTGAGGTGATACTGGAAGATGCCGGACACATGGTCATCAATGGCCAGCGTGTAGCGGTTCTTTCGCAGCCGGACATTACACAGTTGCCCTGGCAAAAACTGGGGATTGACCTGGTACTGGAGTGCAGCGGAACGTTCAATGATAGAGCAACGGCCGAACTACATCTGAATTCCGGGGCGGGCCGGGTGTTGTTCTCGCAGCCAGCGCAGAGCGATGTCGACGCAACAGTTGTGTATGGTATCAACCATGACGTGCTGCAGGCATCACATCGGGTGATTTCGGCGGCGTCGTGCACCACAAACTGTGTGGTGCCGGTGATTCAGTGTCTGGATGAAGCGTTTGGTCTGGAGTATGGTGTGATTACCACCATACACTCGGCAATGAACGATCAGCCAGTGATTGATGCATATCACCATCAGGATCTGCGCAAGACGCGTAGCGCCGTGCAATCCATTATTCCGGTGGATACCGAAATCGCCAAAGGCATCGGCCGCATACTGCCGCATCTGGACGGGCGGTTTTCGGCGCAGGCCATGCGTGTGCCAACACTGAATGTTTCAGCGATCGACCTGACCATAACGGTCAGGCAGAGTGCTGACGTCGAGAGTGTCAACAACGCCATACGGCAGGCTGCGGCGCAGTCAGCGCCGGGAGTGCTGGCCTGCACGGACGAACCGCTGGCGTCCTGTGATTTTAATCACGATCCCAGGTCCGCGATTGTGGATTTGAGCCAGACCCGGGTCAGTGGTCACAATCTGGTCAAAGTACTGGCCTGGTTCGATAATGAATGGGCCTATGCCAATCGCATGCTGGATGTCGCAAACCTGATCCGGCAGCTTTGAATGTATATACGATACCCGGTCTGGGAGGACCTCAGTTACTCATGACAACACCATCCAATACCATTAAAAGAATGCAGGATCTGGATTTGCAGGGAAAACGTGTCCTGATTCGCGAAGATCTTAATGTTTCGGTAAAGAATGGGCAGGTTGGCAATGACACCCGAATCGTGGCCGCTTTGCCGGCGTTGAAACTGGCGCTGGCGGCAGGCGCCAGCCTTATTGTCATGTCTCACCTGGGGCGCCCGGAAGAAGGTGTCGCCATCAGTGAGCAGCCGGAATCGTCGCTGGCGCCTGTGGGTGCGCATCTGGCTCATCTTCTGGGTGTGACTGTCCGTGTGGTAGCAGATTATCTCGACAATCCTGACGCAGCCAGACCCCGCAACGGCGAAGTGATATTGCTGGAAAATGTTCGTATCAACAAAGGCGAAAGCTCCAACGACGACGCCCTGGCAAAGAAGTATGCAGCCCTGTGTGACGTCTTTGTCATGGATGCATTCGGCACGGCGCACCGCGCCCAGGCCAGCACGCATGGAGTGGCGAAGTTTGCACCGGTGGCCTGTGCCGGACCCTTGCTGGCGGGCGAGCTGGATGCGCTGGAGAAAGCCTTGCAAAAACCTGAGCGCCCTATGCTCGCCATCGTGGGTGGTGCCAAAGTTTCCAGTAAACTGAAAGTGCTGGAAAGTCTGGCGGAAAAAACCGATCAGCTGATTGTGGGTGGTGGCATCGCCAATACATTTCTGCTGGCTGCCGGCTATCCGGTTGGTAAATCACTGGTTGAAGAAGACCTGGTCGACACCGCGCGCGAGCTGATGAAAACAACACATATACCGTTGCCGGTGGACGTGGTGGTGGCAAAGGAATTTTCTGCCGAGGCGGAAGCGGTGATCAAGGACGTCGCTGATGTGGCTGACGATGATATGATTCTTGATATAGGCCCGAAAACGGCAGCCAAACTTGCAGAGATCATCGCCGGTGTGAAAACTATCATCTGGAATGGGCCGCTGGGCGTGTTTGAATATGACGCATTTGCCGGTGGCACGAAAGCGGTGGCCGCCGCCATTGCGGCCAATGCCGGGTTCTCCATTGCGGGTGGCGGCGAAACCATTGCAGCCATCGACAAATTCGGCATAACGGATCAGGTGTCATATATTTCAACAGGTGGAGGAGCCTTCCTGGAGTTTGTCCAGGGCGATGTGCTGCCAGCTGTAGCTATTCTCGAAGCCCGTGCTCAAGGCCAGGCGTAAGCGGCGGTAAACCCTGGCAGCTGAAACGCCGGTCGCCTGAAGATATTGAAATTGGAACTAACAAGAGGAATTTAACATGGCACTTATCAGTCTTCGTCAATTACTGGATCACGCTGCCGAGAATGGTTATGGCGTACCGGCATTCAATGTGAACAATCTGGAACAGGTGCGCGCAATCATGGAGGCTGCCAACGAAGTCAACAGCCCGGTGATACTGCAGGCCTCTGCTGGGGCGCGCAAGTACGCTGGTTCCAATTTTCTGCGCCACCTGATCCTGGCTGCCATTGAAGAGTTCCCGCATATCCCCATCGTGATGCATCAGGATCACGGTGTGTCCCCTGCCGTGTGTCAGCGATCTATCCAGTTGGGCTTTTCCTCGGTGATGATGGACGGTTCCCTGGGTGTGGATGGCAAAACGCCGATGGACTATGACTACAACGTTGAAGTCACGCGTAATGTTGTGCAACTGGCGCATGCTTGTGGTGTATCGGTTGAAGGTGAAATCGGTTGTCTGGGGTCATTGGAAACCGGCATGGCAGGTGAAGAGGATGGTATTGGTGCGGAGGGCAAGCTGACCCATGAGCAGATGCTGACGGACCCGGAAGAAGCTGCGTCGTTTGTTGCCGACACGGGCGTTGATGCACTGGCGATTGCGGTGGGGACCAGTCATGGTGCCTATAAATTCAGTCGTCCGCCAACCGGTGACACGCTTGCAATTGAGCGTATCAAGCAGATTCATGCACGTATTCCGGATACGCATCTGGTGATGCATGGTTCGTCGTCGGTGCCGCAGGAGTGGCTGGCGATCATCAATGAGTTTGGTGGCGAGATTCCGGAGACCTATGGGGTGCCGGTGTCGGAAATTCAGGAGGGCATCAAGCATGGTGTGCGTAAGGTCAATATCGATACGGATTTGCGTTTGGCGTCTACGGGTGCGGCGCGGAAGTTCCTGGCGGAGAATAAATCCGAATTTGATCCGAGGAAGTTTCTGATTCCGACCATCAAGGCCATGAAGGGCATTGTCAAAGACCGTCTTGAAGCATTTGGTACGGCCGGGCACGCGAGCCGCATCGGCAAGATCTACACGCTGGAAGAAATGAGTGACAAATACGGGTTGAAATAGACTCCGTATTTGTTAGAGATCGGGCAGGCCATCGGAGGGAGGACGTCGGACCGGCCACCTTCTTCACCCGCCCACCCTGCGGTGCGGAACTCGACCTCGCGCTGTGCGCTCGGGACTCAGACAGTCCTACCGCTGATCGGGTGGGCGGGCAAAGAAGAATACGTGGCCTGATTGGTCCGCCGTGCTCCCTCCGATACCCTGCCCTAGTGCTACCCGATTAAAACCAACAACCTACCAAAGAACCCGGCATCTGATGGTGCCGGTAATCTCCTGCAGCTTGTCCAGCGCGATGTCGCTGTCTTCCTCGGCAATGTCCATGACCACGTAACCGATTTTGTCATTGGTCTGCAGATACTGCGAACAGATATTGATGCCGCTCTCAGAAAAGATGCGGTTGATCTGTGACAGGACACCCGGCACGTTTTCATGCACATGCAGCAAACGGTGCATGCCCGGATGCGACGGCAACGCCACTTCAGGGAAATTCACCGATGTAATTGACGAACCATTGTCACTGTAACGGACCAGCTTCTCCGCCACCTCCATGCCAATGTTCTCCTGCGCCTCCATCGTGCTGCCACCCACGTGCGGTGTCAGGATGCAATTGTCAAACTTGCGCAACGGCGAAATGAACTCATCATCATTGGAGCGCGGCTCCACCGGGAACACATCCACCGCAGCGCCAGCGAGATGGTTGGTTTCCAGTGCGTCGACCAGTGCATCAATGTCCACCACGGTACCACGCGAGGCGTTTATCAGGATGCTGCCTTTTTTCATCCAGCTTAGCTCTTCCTTGCCAATCATGTTCGCCGTCTGTGGCGTCTCCGGCACATGCAGACTGACCACGTCACAGGTCTGCATCAGCTCCTTCAATGTTGGCACCTGTACCGCGTTGCCCAGCGGCAGTTTGGTTACGATGTCATACAGGTAGACCTTCATGCCCATGGACTCGGCCAGCACGCTGAGCTGCGAGCCGATATTGCCATAACCGATCAGGCCCAGTTTTTTGCCCCGGGTTTCGAATGAGCCGGTGGCGACCTTCTGCCATACACCCAGGTGCGCTTTTGCGTTTTTCTCCGGAACCCGGCGTAACAGCAAAATGGTCTGGCCAATGACAAGCTCGGCAACACTGCGGGTATTGGAATAAGGTGCATTGAATACAGGCACGCCGCGCACCAGTGCCGCCTTGAGGTCGACCTGGTTGGTACCAATACAAAAACAGCCCACCGCCTGCAGCTTGGACGCTGCTTCAAACACGCGCTCGGTCAGCTGGGTGCGGGAACGGATACCAATAAAGTGCACATCTTTGACCTTTTCGACCAGATCGTCTTCGGACAAGGAGGTTTTCAGGTACTCGATATTGGTATAACCGGCTTCATGCAGCGTGTTGACGGCACTTTGGTGCACGCCCTCAAGCAACAGGAAGCGAATTTTGCTTTTATCCAGAGACGTAGGGTTCATACGATGCGGTATCTCTCAGCGGTTTCTGTCGGAGGACTCAATTGATGGACTGATCGTCACAGGCTCTCAGGTTCAAGGCGCGCTATGGTACCATAAACACTGTCAGTAACATAAAAGGTAATCCTGGTAATGAGCGCGATGCAGCAGACGTTGGCGGCCTCCCTGGCTGAAATTGTAGGACCGGATCGAGTCAGTATTGATCATGAATCCCTTCAGGTTTTTGGCAAGGACTGGACCAAGGTCTATGAACCAAACCCGGCAGCCATTGTGTTTCCGGGTTCCATCGGGGAAGTGCAGGCATTGGTACGTCTGGCCAATAAACAGAAGTTTGCGCTGGTGCCATCAGGTGGCCGCACCGGGCTCAGTGGTGGTGCGGTGGCGGCCAATGGCGAGGTGGTGGTGGCGTTTGACCGCATGAACCAGATTCTGGATTTCAGTGCCGTGGATCGCCAGGTGGTGTGCCAGCCGGGCGTGATTACCGAGCAGCTGCAGCAGTTTGCCGAGGACAAGGGGCTGTTCTATCCGGTGGATTTTGCTTCCTCGGGTTCCAGTCAGATTGGCGGCAATGTTGCCACCAACGCAGGTGGTATCAAGGTCATTCGTTACGGCCTGACCCGTGACTGGGTGATGGGCATGAAAGTGGTGACCGGCACTGGCGAGTTGCTGGAACTCAATCATGGCCTGGTCAAAAACGCTACCGGCTACGACCTGCGGCATCTGTTTATTGGCTCGGAAGGCACCCTTGGTTTTATTGTCGAACTGACCATGGCGCTGGCCACACCGCCCAAGGATCCGACCGTGCTGGTGCTGGCGGTTGATGATCTGGAGTCGACCATGCATGTGTTGCAGGCGTTCCAGGGGGCGCTTGATGTCTGCGCCTTTGAGTTTTTCTCGGAAAAAGCGCTGCTGCATGTGATGGCGGAAAAAGGCCTGCAGCGCCCCTTCGACACCGTGGGTACGTTCTACGCGCTGATCGAATTCGAGAATACCAGCGAAGCGGTGATGGATGCGGCGATGTCGGTATTCGAACACTGCGTCGAGCAAGGCTGGGCGCTGGATGGCACCATGAGCCAGAACATCACCCAGGCCCGCAGTCTGTGGCGGCTGCGTGAAGACATCTCGGAAACCATCTCCAGGTTCACTCCGTACAAGAACGACATTTCGGTACAGGTATCAAAGGTGCCCGCTTTCCTGAAAGAAGTGGATGCCATTGTCACCAGTCAGTACCCGGATTTCGAGATTATCTGGTTCGGCCATATCGGCGATGGCAATGTGCATCTGAATATACTGAAACCTGACGCCTTGCCCAAGGCCGAGTTCTTCCGGCAGTGCGGCGAGGTCAGCTACGACATCTTTGATGCCGTCAAAGCCTACGGCGGCAGCGTGTCTGCCGAGCACGGTGTCGGCCTGCTGAAAAAGCCCTATCTGCAGTACAGTCGCAGCGAGGGCGAAATCTCCTGCATGAAGGCGTTGAAGCAAGTGTTTGACCCGAATAAGGTGATGAATCCGGGGAAGATTTTTGATTAAAGTCGGGTGCTTACCTGATTGATGAGACCGGCATCACAGTTTTTGCGTTAAATTTACTGAAAAAGCCGATATTTCGTGGTTTTTCGTCAAAAACTGTATTCCCAGCGACAAAATATAGCGGTACACTGTTTTTAGGGTTCAGTGTCGAATCCAGCAGATGACACATTTGTCAACTGTGTTAATAAATATCGGGATCCGCCGGGAACGTTATTCTGGTCAGTCCCTTGGAAATAGCAAGAGAGCAATATGTCACAGCAAGTAGAAGGTACCGTTAAGTGGTTCAATGACGAGAAAGGTTTCGGTTTCATTGAGCAGGAAGGTGGAAAGGACGTATTCGTCCATTTTAGTGCCATTAACGGTACTGGAAGAAAGACGCTGCACGAAGGCCAGAAAGTTACGATGGAAGTAACTCAAGGCCAGAAAGGGCCACAGGCAGAGAACGTAAATCCTCTGTAATACAAAAAACGCAGGGCGTTAAAACCCTGCGTTTTTTATATTTGCCGTGCATTGACGACAGAATATCAGACTGCATTCTACTGCGTTGAAAACAGTGGACAGGGTTTTTTTGCCTCAATCCAACAACGATCAACGCTAGAGTTACAGGCTCATGGTTCTGAGGCCATCTTTTGCCCCAAGAATCAGCTTGTCGGCTGGTCGCATTGCAAACAATCCATTGGTTACTACCCCGGTAATCTGGTTGAGCTGTTGTTCCAGTTTTCGCGGATCGACAATGCTCATATTATGGATGTCGATGATAATGTTCCCGTTATCAGTGACAAAACCCTCCCGGTAAACCGGATCACCGCCCAGCTTTACAATTTCCCGTCCGACGTGGCTGCGCGCCATTGGAATCACTTCTACCGGCAGGGGAAAACGACCCAGCACATCCACCAGTTTGCTACCATCAGCGATACAGACGAACTCTTTGGCTACGGCAGCGATGATTTTTTCGCGCGTGAGCGCGCCACCGCCGCCCTTTATCAGCTGCAGATATTCGTTTGCCTCATCAGCCCCGTCGACATACACGCTGATTTCTGACGCCGAATTCAGGTCGATAACCTGGATGCCGAGCGCTTTCAGGCGTCTGGCAGTTTCTTCGGAGCTGGCCACCGTGGCCTGAATGTCATGTTTGAACTCGCCCAGGTATTCAATGAAATAGTTGGCTGTTGAACCGGTGCCGACACCGATAACAGTGCGCTCATCCAGGCGGCTTTTAACGTAATCGGCGGCAGCCTTGGCGACGGCTTTTTTCAGTTCATTCTGGTCCATGCTGTATTCCTGTTGTTTCCTGGCATTAAAAGGGGACGGAGGATATTATGAGTCGCCATAATATCCTCCGTCCCCTTTTAATGCCACACGGGAGGATCCGGAACAAGGCAACAGGTATGGACAAGTACGTTAAAGATATTCTCGCTGCGCAAGTCTACGATGTCGCCATCGAGAGTCCTATCCACAAGGCCGCGTCGCTGAGCCGGCGTCTGGACAATGATGTCTGGCTCAAGCGCGAAGACCTGCAGCCAGTGTTCAGTTTCAAGCTGCGCGGTGCCTACAACAAAATGTCGCGTCTGTCGCCCGAGGCTGCCAGGCGCGGGGTGATTGCCGCCAGCGCGGGCAATCATGCTCAGGGTGTGGCGCTGGCCGGTACCAAGTTGGGCATAAAAACCGTCATTGTCATGCCGGTAACAACGCCTGCCATCAAGATAGACGGTGTTCGCTCGCGTGGCGGCAAGGTGATCCTGCACGGCGATACCTATAATGAAGCCGCTGAATTTGCCATGAAACTGGTGGCCGAGAAAGGCTATACCTTTGTGCATGCTTTTGACGACCGCGATGTGATCGCTGGTCAGGGCACTGTGGGCCTGGAAATCATACGGCAACACAGCGGTCCGCTGGATGCCATTTTTGTCCCCGTGGGTGGCGGCGGCCTGATGGCGGGTATGGCGGCCTACATCAAATACATTCGCCCCGATATCCGTCTGGTGGCGGTTGAAGCGGAAGATTCCGCCTGTCTGAAAGCCGCCCTGGAAGCCGGGCGCAGGGTCAAACTTTCCCAGGTCGGGCTGTTCGCTGACGGTGTGGCCGTTAATCAGGTGGGCAAGGAAACCTTCAAGATACTCAAACACTGCGTTGATGAGGTGGTGACCGTGACCACGGATGAAATTTGCGCGGCCATCAAAGACATTTTTGATGATACCCGCGCAGTGACCGAACCAGCCGGTGCAGTTGCCGTTGCAGGTCTCAAAAAAGCAGTACGTGAGCAGTCACTACGCGGCATGAGCCTGATGGCAATGGTAACTGGCGCGAATGTCAATTTTGATCGCCTGCGTCATATTTCCGAACGGGCCGAGCTGGGTGAAAGTCGCGAAGCCGTGTTGGCGGTGACGCTGGATGAGAAACCGGGCAGTTTCCGCCGCTTTTCGCAAGTGCTGGGCAAGCGCAGTGTGACCGAATTCAACTACCGTTATGGGGATTCAACGGCGGCAAAAATATTTGTCGGCGTTGAAATTGATGACCCTGACGGTGGCCGCGACAAGCTGATCACAACGCTGCGCAGCAAAGGCTTCGAAGTGCATGACATGACACATAACGAAGCGGCAAAACTGCACATACGTCACATGGTCGGCGGGCGCAGTGACAAAGCGTTGAACGAGCGGGTGTTCCGGTTTGAGTTTCCGCAGCGCCCTGGTGCGCTGATGACCTTTCTGGATTTGCTCGGCGAACAGTGGAACATTTCCATGTTCCACTATCGCAATCACGGTGCCGCTTACGGGCGTGTATTGGTCGGGCTTCAGGTGGCACCTGAGGATATCGCAGCCTTTGATGCGTTTGTGCGTGAAATCCCCTATCAGTTTCAGGAGGAAACCAACAATATCGCGTATCAGACCTTTCTGGGCAGTTAACCCGCTCTGGGCAGTCAGTTCGCTCTAGGCAGTTAACCCGCGCCAGATCTCAGCCGATGTAGGAACAGCAGTAATCGGTCACGGCCATAACCTTGATGTCGAACGCCGAGTCAGCTGGTACCTCAAAGGTGTCGCCGCCTGAGATCTTGCGCCAAAGATCTTCGCCCGGCAGCAGTATCTCGACCTGGCCGGACAGGATTTCCATGATTTCCTTTTTACCGGTGCCAAAACGGTATTCGCCCGGCATCATGATGCCCAGTGTTTTGACATCGCCGTTGTCGAACTCAACAACGCGGCTGGTGACTTTGCCGTCATAGTAGATGTTGGCCGCTTTGACCACGGTCACATTTTCAAATTTATTCATAATTGTGTCTCGACAGATAGGGGCCGGGGATTTTATCGGTTTCGGTGCGGTTCGACCAGTGTCGGCAGCGTTAGCTCAGGTCTTCTTCTGCAATCACAGTGGCCAGGATTTCGCCCATATTGATACGGCTGCCTGCCGCCAGCGCAGAGGCAAGTTCCACCCGGTTCTCAGCGAACACGGCGATGACTGTGGATCCCAGCTTGAAACGGCCCATCTCCCCGCCCCGGGCGATCTGCACCGAAGGGCGTTGTGACCGGTAATCGGTTTTGCGCAAACTGTGTGGTGCCGGGCATACCTGGCCCGACCATACGGTTTCGACGCTGCCGACAATCATGGCGCCGACCAGGATCAGTGCCATGGGGCCAACATCGGTGTCGAAAATACAGACCAGGCGCTCATTGCGGGCAAACAGGTCGTCCACCCGATCAGCCGTAAGCTGATTCACTGAAAACAGTTTACCCGGCACGTAGGTCATTTCCCGGAGCATCCCGGGCATCGGCATATGCACCCGGTGATAGTCACTTGGCGACAGATAGATGGTGGCAAAACAGCCTTCGTCAAATTCCGACGCCAGCGCGGCATCGCCGCCCAGCAGTGTTTGCAGACTGTAACGGCGGCCTTTTGCCTGCAACAGCAAGCCATCGCGAACCGGGCCCAGTTGGCTGATAACACCGTCGGCGGGACTGAGCACACTGGTATCGTCGCCGTGCAGGGGGCGTGCATCGGCCCGCAGGGCGCGCGTGAAAAAAGCATTAAACGTTGCATAGGCAGCCGGGTCCGGTTCCTGCGCCTGTGTCATGTCGACCTTGTAGCGACGGATAAACCAGCGTATAAACGGCGCCTTGATTGTCGGCCACTGGCAATCTGCCAGCGTGCCGGCGAGCCGGGACAGCAGGTGCTGAGGAACCAGGTACTGCATCAGAATGAAAAGCGATTCTTTCATGAAAATCCTGTTCGGGCAGACGAGCATGTCGGCTGCCATAATTATCCATTAAATTGTTGTTCGTTAAATAGTTGCCCGTTAAATTCCCACGCTGTCAGGTTTGTCAGGCATCAGCTTAATCAAGCCGGTCCAGACCTACAAGTTTGGCGTATTAACGCGGGTGGTGCTAATGATTTTCCGGATTTGTCCGATGTAAAGAAAGCGGCGCACTTTTATCCGGCTGGAGGTTGAGCAGGTCATGTTGTTTATAATTGGATTTCTGGTTGTGCTGCTCAGTGTGGCCGGCGGCTATATCATGCACGGCGGTGTGCTGGGTGTGTTGTGGCAACCGTCGGAATTTATCATCATCTTTGGCGCAGCGCTGGGTGCTTTCCTGATTTCCAACAGCATGCATCTGGTAAAAGAAACCGGTAAACGCCTGCCGCGTGCAATCTTTGGTTCTGCCACCAGCGAAAAGCTGTATCTCGACCTGCTGGGACTGCTGTTCGATATTTTCAACAAGGCGCGTCGTGAAGGCATGATGTCAATTGAGGGCGATATCGAGGTGCCCGCCGAAAGTGGGATTTTTACCCGCTACCCGGCCCTGCTGAAAGACAAACGCATCATCGAATTTCTGACCGACAACCTGCGTATCATGACGACCAGCAATATGGCGCCGCATGAAATTGAATCCATGATCGATGCCGAAATTGAAACCCAGATGCATGAACTGAGCGAGCCCTCACACGCGGTGCACCGGGTTGCCGATGCCCTGCCCGGTTTTGGTATCGTGGCGGCCGTGTTAGGTATCGTGATCACCATGCAAAAACTGGGTGGTCCGCCCGAGGCGCTGGGGCAGAGTGTCGCGGCTGCGCTGGTAGGGACATTTGTGGGTATTTTTGCGGCCTACGGTTTTGTCGGCCCCATGAGTAATCGTCTGGCATCGGTTGCTGAAGAAGAGATCAAGATGTTTGAATGCGTGAAGGCTGCGATTGTAGCAACCGCGAACGGTCTGCCACCACAGCTGGCGGTCGAGTTTGCCCGCAAGACCCTGTACTCCGGCGAGCGCCCCTCATTTACAGAGCTGGACGAACACATCCGTAGTCGCTAAGCGGCACTGAATTCATTGGCGGAAGAGAATCGTTTTGGAAAAGTCTGAACAGACCATCGTCATCAAACGCGTGAAAAAGTACGCGGCCGGCCATCATGGCGGCTCGTGGAAAATTGCGTTTGCCGACTTCGCACTGGCTCTGATGGCGTTTTTCCTGGTGTTGTGGCTGATCGAGAGTACCACCGAGCTGGAAAAAATGGTGATTGCCGGGTATTTCTCGGATCCGCGCAGCCTGGCCAGTGCGGGCGATGGCGGTACGCCCTATGTGCTGGACTTGCAGGGGCGGCCTCTGACGCTGCCCAACCAGGGTCTGAACCTGGCGCTGGTGCAGGAGGACCAGGAACAGGCAGTGGAGGCATCCGACGAGCTGGAGAGCCAGGAATACATTGAGCTTGCCCGTTTGCGCGAGACCGAACTGTTGCAAAGCCTGCAGGGGCAACTGGAAGAGGTGATTGCCGGCAACCAGGAGTTTGAGTGGTTCTCCGACAGTCTGTCGATGGAAATGACCGAGGACGGTCTCAGCATCCAGATTATTGACCGCGAAAATCGCCCGTTGTTTGCGTCCGGCTCCGAGCAGATGCAGCCTTATGCGCTGGAAGTGTTGTGGGCGATGGCCAATGTGCTGGAAGACATACCCAATAAAATCAGTATCCTGGGTCACACTGATAGTGTGCCGTTTGGCAGCGATTTTGCGCAATATACCAACTGGGAGCTGTCTGCCGATCGCGCCAATTCCGCGCGCCGTGCGTTGGTGGAAGGGGGGCTGTCGTTTTCGCAGTTCGCACAGATTATTGGCATGGGTTCGTCACTGCCGTTATTGCCTGACGCCCCTGAAGATGCCTCCAACCGGCGCATTGTACTGCTGATCCTGAACCAGCGGGCCGAACGTCGGATCCTGGACGGCACCCTGCAGTCGGAGCTTGACGGCGGCGCGCCGCCGGAAGACGCCCTGCCCGACGATATGCCGGAAATATTCTGAGTCTCACTCGGACCCTTCTCCCTGACCTGCCCCGAACCCTGGTTGGCCGCTGACGCCGGGGTTCAGCCTCTGCCGAGTTCCTGCAGAATATGGTGATAGCTGTTCAGCCGGGACGTGTGGATTTTGCCTTTTTTGACTGCCGCCAGAAGCGCGCAGCCCGGTTCCTGCTGATGGCGACAGTCGCGGAAACGGCATTGCCCGGCGTAAGGCCGGAACTCCACGAAGCCATACATCAGCTGCTCGGCTTCGATATGCCACAAACCGAACTCGCGAATACCCGGTGAATCAACCAGATCGCCGCTACCCGGCAAATGGTAAAGTTTGGTGGCAGTTGTGGTATGGGTGCCTTTCTCGCGCCCGATCGCCCGGCCTTTGGACAGGCCGCCGACATCGGCGGCGCCGCCTTTATTGTCATCATCGTCGATGCCGCGCAGAGTATTGATCAGTGATGACTTGCCCACACCGGACTGACCGACAAACACGGCCGTTTCTTCACGGAGCATGTGTCGCAGTGAGTCAATGCTTTCCGGCTGATGGCAGGAAACGCGTATAGTGTCATAACCAATACCGGCATACAGCTTCAACAGGTCCGACACTTTGAGCGCGGCTTCATCGGCCGCGTCCTGGCTACTCTCTGCCGGCATCAGGTCGCATTTGTTGAGCACCAGCAGGGGCTTCAGGCGCAGGTGCTCAATGGCGACCAGATAACGGTCCAGCAAGTTGCCGAAAGGTTCCGGCACAGGAGCAAATACCACGGCGACGCGGTCAATATTGGCGGCAATGCTGCGCTGCTCGCCACGGGCATTGGGACGGCTCATGGCAGAATGTCGCGGCACCAGCGCAACGATGATGCCGCTGGTGTCGCCTTCTGCCTGCCAGATGACTTTGTCGCCAGTGACCAGTGGCGGCAGGTTGCTGCGCTGGTGACAACGGAAAAGCTGCCCGCGTGTTTCCGGGCTCAGTGACTCCACGTCCAGCTGCTGACCGTAGTGGCAGACAATCAGGCCTTCCTGTTCCGGCCCGAGTGCGGATTCACTTTGGTCGTCAGCCGGGCTGTCAGCCGCATCGGCTTGCCTGCCACGGGCTTTCTGCTGGCTTTTGATACGCCGCAGTTGATGTTCGTTAAGTCGTCGTTTGGCCATAACCCGGCATTCTATTACAATGGCTGGCTCGTGGGACCCGCCTGGCTAAAATAAAGCCTGAATGGAGACAGCCCGAATGAATAACTACTGGATGAAGCATCATGCCTGTTGTGGATAAAAGCAAAACCCTGATCTGGATTGATATGGAAATGACTGGCCTGGAGCCAGACACCGACCGCGTCATTGAAATAGCGACGTTGATCACCGATGCTGATCTCAATATCTTGGCCGAGGGCCCGGTAGTGGCCGTGCGCCAGTCCGACTCGGTGCTGGCGGGCATGGATGAATGGAACCAGCGCACGCACGGCGATTCCGGTCTGGTTGCCCGTGTACGGGCAAGCCAGTCTGATGAAGCCGATGCCGAGCAGCAGACCCTGGACTTTTTGCGCGAGTATGCGGAAACCGGCAGCTCACCGATGTGCGGCAACAGTGTGCATCAGGACCGGCGCTTTCTGGTGAAGTATATGCCCACGCTGGAGGCATTTTTCCATTACCGGAACCTGGATGTCAGCACCGTCAAGGAGCTGGCGCGGCGCTGGCGCCCGGAGCTGCCGGGCGGTTTCAGCAAGAATGGAAATCACAAGGCGCTGGATGACATCAGGGACTCGGTCAGTGAATTGCAGTATTATCGTGAGCACTTTTTCAGGCTATAGGTTCTGGCTATAGGTTCAGGCTTCATGACCCTGGCGCCGTGCATGCTGCTGCAGGGCCCAGGCGACATGTTCACGCACCACCGCTGACGGATGCTGCTGTCGGCTTTCCAGCGCACTGATGACCGCAATGGTGCCCGGTGCATTGCCCAGGCCAACGGCCAGGTTGCGCAGCCAGCCTTCGTAGCCGGTGCGCCGTATTGCCGAGCCTTCGGTATTACGCAGAAAGGTCTCCTCACTCCACAGAAACAGCTCGCTGAGATCGGCATTGTCCAGGCCATGACGCGGGGCAAAGTCGGTCTCCTGACTGAGCTGACTGAACTTGTTCCAGGGGCAGATCAGCTGACAGTCGTCACAGCCAAACACACGGTTGCCAATGGCGGCCCTTAAATGCTCGGGGATGCTGCCTTTCAATTCAATGGTCAGGTAGGAAATACAACGCCTGGCGTCGAGCTGATTGGGGCCGGCAAATGCCTGCGTGGGGCAGATATCCAGGCATGCGGTACATGATCCGCAGTGGCCACTGACTGGCGCATCAACCGGCAGTGGCAGATCCGTGAACAGCTCGCCCAGAAAGAACCAGGAGCCGGCTTTTTTGTTGAGCAGCATGGTGTTTTTGCCAATCCAGCCCAGCCCGGCTTTTTCTGCCAGGGCGCGTTCCAGCACCGGTGCACTGTCGACAAAGGCCCGGTAGCCCATGGGTCCGGCCAGCTCGGTGATGCGATCCGCGAGTTGCTGCAGGCGCTTGCGTATCAGTTTGTGGTAGTCGCGGCCACGGGCATAACGTGAGATATAGGCTTTGTGTTTGTTTTTCAGTGGAGTAAGTGATTGCTTCGACTCAAGGCTATAATCCATGCGAACGCTGAGGACACGGACAGTGCCCGGGTGGAGCTCTTCGGGGTGCAGGCGCAGGTCCCGGTGGCGGGCCATATAGTCCATATCACCATGAAAGTTGTGTGCCAGCCACGCATCCAGGTGGGGCTGATAGGCGCTCAGATCAATGTCGGTGACGGCCAGTTGCTGAAAACCCAGCGTCAGTGCCAGGTCGCGGATCTGCGACAGCATTGTGGCGGCCTGCCCCGGATCCAGTGAGCGCGCGGGTGTGGTCATGTCAAAGCGACCGTAATATGTGGGCGGCGGCTTCCAGCGTGCTGTCGTCCTTGCAGAAGCAGAAACGAATGATCCGTGTGTCCGGCGCCTGCTCATAGAATGGCGACAAAGGGATGGCGGCAACACCTTTGTCCCGGCACAGCCAGCTGACAAACTCCATATCGGGCATGTCGCTGATGGCGCTGTAGTCCACGCACTGAAAGTAAGTGCCTGCCGAGGGCGTGAAAGTGAAACGCGAATCGGCAATAAGGCGGCAAAAGGTGTCGCGCTTTTGCTGATAAAAATCAGGCAATTGCAGGTGATGGTCGGGGCAGTCGCGCAAAAAATCGGCTATCGCATACTGGATAAAACTGGTTGAAGTGAAGGTGACAAACTGGTGCACCTTGCGAAATTCGGTGCTCAGGGCCGGCGGCGCAACACAATACGCGGCCTTCCAGCCGGTGGCGTGGTAGGTTTTGCCAAACGAAAACACCGCAAAACTCTTCTCTTTCAGCTCCGCATGACACAGCACACTTTCATGTCGTCCGCCCGCAAACACCATGTGTTCGTATACCTCGTCGGACAACACCAGGATATCGCGATCACGGATCAGCTCTGCCAGGGTGTCCAGGTCTTGCCGGGCCAGCACCGAACCACTGGGGTTGTGCGGCGAGTTGATGATGATCAGGCGCGTGCGGGCGTTAATCTGACCGGCGACCCGTTCCCAGTCGATTGCCCAGCCTCGCTCAGTATCTGGCTGCAGCATCGGGATGTGCACCGGCTCGCCGCCCGCCAGTCGCACGGCCGGGTCATAGGAGTCGTAGGCCGGGTCAAACATGATGACCTGGTCACCCGCGCCCACGGTCGCCTGAATGGCATCAAACAGGGCTTCGGTGGCACCCGAGGTCACGGTTATTTCCTGATCTGCATCCACTTGGCAGCCGTATAAACTCCCGACTTTGGCCGCGATCTGCTCGCGCAGCTCGGCCACCCCGGTCATGGGAGCATACTGATTGCGGCGGTCATTAAGGTAAAATGCCACGCGTTCACGCAACGCCTCCGGGCAATCGAAATCCGGGAAGCCCTGTGACAGGTTGATGGCATTATGCGCCTGTGCCATTCTCGTCATGATGGTAAAGATGGTGGTGCCCACCTGGGGGAGTTTGCTGCGCAAGGTGATAACCTCTTGAATAAATATTTTGGGCAGAGTCTACACGATCTGCCGCTGATACCGAAAACCGGGCCGCAACGTGAGCCCGGCCCAGAATACAGGATTAGCGCTAATGACCCGAGCTTTAGCTGACGCAGATAGCGATACAGCCATGACTTTACCTGATGACAAAGCAGACGCCGCGCAGCAGCAGGCGCCACAGATCGAACCGCGCTGGCATGACCAGCAAGCCCACAGTCTTCCGGGCCTGAACATAACGGCCGGGCGTCAGGCGCTGCTGGACTATTTTGCCAACACCTGGCAGCTGACCGAGACACTGTTTTCGGCGCTGGTCAGTGAGGAAGCCTACTTTATCCGGCCGTATCACAAGACCCGGCATCCCCTGATTTTCTACTATGTGCATCCGGTGACTTTTTACATCAATAAACTGCTGATTGCCGGGCTGCTCGACAAACCGCTGAACCCGCATTACGAGTTATTGTTTGAGACCGGCGTCGACGAAATGAGCTGGGACGATCTGCATGAAGGTGGGCAGGAGATATGGCCCAGCGTTGCTGAGGCCCGTGATTATAGGCGTCAGGTATACCAGACTGTGCACCAGCTGATCAGCTTGCATCCCGAGTTTGACAAGCCTGTCACCATGGACAGCCCGGGCTGGGCATTGGTCATGTGTTTCGAGCATGAACGTATCCACCTGGAAACATCCAGTGTATTGATGCGGGAGCTGCCGGTAAAATATCTGCGTGCGCCGCAACAGTGGCCGCCATTGCCGCTGGCCAGGAATGCGTCTGAGCATTTCGATCGGCCGGTTGCCGGGCTGCATTATCCGGCAGAGAACCCTCTGATCGACGTGGCAGCGCAGACCGTTGCCGTGGGCAAACCCAAGGACTGGCCCAGCTTTGGCTGGGACAACGAGTATGGCGCGGACACGCGTGAGGTCAAGGCTTTCCGTGCCAGCAAACGTCTGATCAGCAATGGCGAGTTCTATGAATTTGTCAGTTCCGGCGCCTACCTCGACGAACAGTACTGGAGCGAAAAAGGCTGGGCCTGGCGCCGGTTCCGGAACACACGCTGGCCCGCATTCTGGGTGCAGGACGGTCCGGTAGGTTCGCATCAGTACAAACTGCGCACCATCTTCAGTGTCGAACCCATGCAGTGGGACTGGCCGGCCATCGTCAACTACTATGAGGCACGCGCGTATTGTGCGTGGCGTTCACAGCACGATGGTGCAGAAACGCCCTATCGGCTTGCCACTGAAAAAGAACATCTGGCGCTTCATGATGATGCGTGGCAATTGGCGCGGCAGTGGCAGCCCGGGTGTGATGAGCCTGCGCTTGCTGATGCGCTGGTGTGTGATCCGGTCATGAAAAGGCTGTCATCGCAGGAACCGGGCCGACGTGCAATCAATCATAATCTGCATTATGGCAGTGAGGGCTCCGTGGAAAAATTTGCTGCCAACAGCAAAGGCTTTCACGATGTACTGGGCAACGTCTGGCAGTGGAGCGAGGATACTTTCCACCCCCTGCCGGGTTTTGCCATTCACCCGTATTACGTCGATTTCAGCACCCCCTGCTTTGACGAGCAGCACCAGATGATTATGGGCGGCTCCTTTATCAGCACCGGCGATGAGGCCAGCGTGTGGGCGCGATTCCATTTCCGACCACACTTCTTCCAGCATGCAGGGTTCCGCCTGGTGCAGGGCGATGACAATGCAATGCGACAGGAGGGTGGCAAGCGTTATGAAACCGATGCCCTGCTGGATCAGTACATGTTGTTCCACTGGGGTTCGCGTGCGGAGCAGCGCGATGAAGACATCAGTGCGGGCGTGGGTCACCCCGAAACGCGGATGTTTATGGAAACCATGGCCGAGCTGGTCGGCGATTTTGCCGGCAGCCACGGATCAGTACTGGACCTGGGCTGCGCCACCGGGCGGGCCAGCTTTGAGTTGGCGCGACGTTTTGAGCGTGTGCTGGGTCTCGACTATAGCGAAGCCTTTGTGGAAGCGGCGCGCGTCATGCAGCGTCAGGGCAGCCTGGCCTATTCGCGTCTGGAAAGTGGTCGGCATTCCACGCCGATGATGGCGCGGGTTCCGGCAGCGATTGATCGCACACGCGTCGAATTTATTCAGGGTGATGCGGCCCGTCTGGCCGAAGCAGGTATCGCCAGCGACGAGCGTTTTGATGCGGTGCTGATGAGCAACCTGTTATGCCGGCTGCCCGATCCTGCTGCCTGTTTGCGCCAGTTTACCGGGCCTGACGGTTTGTTGCGTGACGGGGGCATACTGGTGCTGTCATCACCCAACACCTGGATGGAGCAGTACACGCCGACGGACGCGTTTGTTGATGCTCCGGACAGCGCCACCGCGCTGGCCCGGCTGGGTGAGCTGCTGCCCGGCTACGAACTGGTGCACCAACAGGACCTGCCTTTCATGATCCGAGAGCATCGCCGCAAATACGAATACATCGTCAGTCAGGTGTCCGTGTGGCGTAAACAGCCCGTCCGCAGGTAACCGGTTCAGGCGCTGGCGGTTTGTTTTGCCAGTGCCTGACACGCCTGCGCTGCAATGCGCACGCTGTCGAGGCGTTTTTCGTGATCGTAAATGTGCGCGCTGAACATGATCTCATCGACACCAGTCCGGCCGATGAAACGCTCAATGCCCTGCTGCACAGCAGCCTGATCCCCGACTATCGCTTCGCCCAGAGCATGTCCGGCCCCGGCCAGCTCAGCGGCGGAAAAATGCGCTTCAATGTCTTCCAGTGGTGGCTTTAACGGTCCGGGTGTCCCTCTTCTTAGCGCAATGAATTGTTGTTGCGTGGAACTCATCAGGTATCGGGCTTCGTCCTGGCTTTGGGCTGCGTACATGGGCACAGCCGCCAGGCAATAGGGTGACTGGAGCTGCTCAGACGGCCGGAAGCGACTGCGGTAGATGTCCAGCGCCTGCAGCAGTTGGTCAGGCGCAAAATGTGATGCAAACGCAAAAGGCAGGCCCAGAGCGGCGGCCAGTTGCGCACTGAACAGACTGGAGCCCAGCAGCCACAGGGGTACATTCAGGCCGGCACCGGGCACAGCCTGCACCGCCTGGCCAGCAGTCGCCGGTTTAAAATAGCTCTGCAATTCCTGCACATCGCGTGGAAACTGATCAACACTGTCCTGGTAACGCCTGAGTGCCTGCATGGTCAATGAGTCCGTGCCCGGTGCTCTGCCCAGGCCCAGATCGATGCGATCCGGGTACAGTGAGGCCAGGGTGCCGAATTGTTCGGCAACCATCAAAGGCGCATGGTTGGGCAGCATGATGCCGCCGGAGCCGACACGAATTCGTTTTGTTCCCTCGGCAACGTAGCCAATGACCACAGCGGTTGCAGCACTGGCAATGCCGGTCATGTTGTGGTGCTCGGCCAGCCAGAAGCGCTGATAACCACTGGCTTCGGCGGTCTGGGCGAGGCTGCGGGCGTTCAGCAGCGCCTGACGTGGTGTGCTGTCTTGCACGACCGGTGCCAGATCAAGCAGGGAATAAGGGATCATGTGGTCTCCAAAAACGACGAATGGGCGCAAGCAATTTAACACGCCAGGGGTCTCGGGGTATAACAGGGTTTCAATTGTCAGACTCGGCAGCCTGACGCCCAAAACTGTCTTTATATCGGGTATGGCCTGCCATAGGCTTGAATAATAACAGGGGCTGGATTACCCTGCGAAGTCCTTAATTTGTGCATCCATTACCCGATTTTCTGGAAATTTGTTACCGCAGGGAATGCTGAGGAACAAGTTGAAATCAAGCTCTCTGAGGAGATAAACGTGAAAAAACAGACTATTTTATCAGCAGCGATAGCGGCTGCAGTGGCCGGTTCCATGGCCCTGACGGCTATCACCACTCAGGCTGCTGACAACGGCGGAAGTTATGAAGCGCCCCGTACCGAATGGGGTACACCTGATCTGCGCGGTGTATGGAATTTCAGCTCCAATACACCACTGGAACGCCCGCGTGACTACGGTGATCGTCAGTTCTACACGCCGGAAGAAGTCATGGCCCGTGACGAACGCGCCGCGGCAGCAGCGGCTGCCAGTGATGGCAATTCATCACAGGGCGGTGTGGGTGGTTACAACCAGTTCTGGGTAGAAGGCATGCCCCAGGACATCAACCTGCGCACTTCTATTCTGATTTATCCGGAAGATGGCCGCATGCCGGCGCGCGTTGAAGGCGCCCCTGTGGCTTACGGCGGTCTGGGCCCGGATTACAACGGTGAGCGTCCTGTCCGTGTTGCCGTGGGTGGCATCGCCAAAGATGGCCCGGAAGACCGTGGTGTCTCCGAGCGCTGCCTGCTGGGATTCAACTCGGTGCCGCCGTTCATGCCCAGCATGTACAACAACAACGTACAGCTGTTCCAGACCGAAGATCACTTTGTCATCTACAACGAAATGATCCACGAATCACGCATTGTGCCGATGGATGGTCGCGAGCACATCCCGGAAAACATCACCCAGTGGACCGGTGACTCACGTGGTTACTGGGACGGTGATACCCTGGTCGTTGAAACCCGTAATTTCAACAGCAAGACCCAGACCTTCCGTGGTGTCGGTATCAGCTCCAACAAGAAGCTGACCGAGAAGTTTACCCGTGCGGCTGACGGCGTTGTTGAGTACGAGTTCACCGTGGAAGATCCTTTGGCCTTTGAAGACAAGATCACCGGTGTCGTACCGATGTTCCGCTCCGATGGCGAGATGTTTGAGTATGCCTGCCACGAAGGCAACTACGGCATGGTCAACATCCTGCGCGGGGAGCGTGTGGACGAGGGCACCTGGGATCACGAGAACAACCGGGCCATGCGTCTGGAGCAGTGATCTCGTCACAGGAATAGACTTTAACAGACAAAAACAAGGTTGTTCATGAAAACACAATTCAAGACATTTTTTGCAGTAGCGGCAACGGCGGCCGCAGTCAGCGCGTTCTGGGTCACCCAGGACGTTTCACAGGCGCAGAATGAATCCCGTACCGAAATCCCCCGCACGCCCGATGGCAAGCCCAATTTCAGTGGTATCTGGCAATCAATGAATACCGCGTACTGGGATCTGGAGCCGCACGAAGCACGCCACGGCCCGCTGGCTGCATTGCAGGCCGGTGCCCATCTGGCAGTTCCGCCCGGCATGGGTGTGGTTGAAGGCGGCATGTTGCCTTACAAACCCGGCATGCGTGATGCGAAAGAAGAGAATCAGGCCAACTGGCTGCAACGTGATCCGGCAACCAAGTGTTATCTGCCGGGCGTGCCGCGTGCCACCTATCAGCCTTACCCGTTCCAGATTTTCCAGGCACCTGATGCCACACTGATTACCTATCAGTTTGCCGGTGCAGATCGCATCGTGCACATGAATCGTCCGGAACTGGAAGCGCAGGTGGACAGCTGGATGGGTCACAACAATGGTAGCTGGGATGGCGACACGCTGGTCATCGATGTGACCGGTCAGATGCCGGACACCTGGTTCGACCGTTCCGGCAACTACCACAGTGGCTGGGAGATGCATGTGCAGGAGCGTTACACCATGCTGGATCGCAACACCATCCAGTACTCTGCAACTGTTAACGATCCCAATGTTTACGAACGTCCCTGGACCATCAACATGCATCTGTACCGTCATCAGGACGAGAACATGAAGCTGCTGGAATACAAGTGCGTGGAGTTCGTGGAAGAGCTGTTGTTTGGCGATCTGCGGGCACCGGGGTCTCCCATAGGTGACGGCATCACGCCTATCAATTAAAGAAAACTATCTGCGTTGCCATTGCGTCGTTAAAAACAGGCTCAAAATGCTCATTTACTTCGTGTAAATTCCGCTTTTTCGCCTGTTTTTGCCTCGCACTGACTGCCTCGAATACGTTTTCTTGATGCTGCGGTTATCAGGCATTTAAAACACCGGCAAAATACTGTATAAATATACAGCCTTTTGTCGGTGTTTTTTATGCGTGCTACAAATCCCCTGCCCGTGCCGGCTTATGCCGAGCTGCATTGCATTACCAATTTTTCCTTTCTGCGGGGTGCATCCTTTCCCGAAGAACTGGTCAGCCGTGCCCTGGAGCTGGGTTACCGGGCACTGGCCATCACCGACGAATGTTCTGTTGCAGGCATCGTGCGAGCCTACTCTGCTTTAAGGTCTGCGAGCGAAGTGGCTGCAAACTTCAAGCTGTTGATTGGTACCGAATTGCGTTGTCAGGACGGACTGCATCTGGTGTTGCTGGCACGCAATCGACGAGGCTATGGCCAGATCTGCACGCTGATCAGTGAGGCTCGCCGGGCGGCGCCCAAGGGCGAATATTTGCTCAAGCGCTCCATGCTGGAGGCGCTTGACAGCAGTGACTGCCTGGCTCTGTGGCTGCCGTCATGGTCAGCGGTATTCGGCTGCCCTGATGCAACATTGTCCGAACGCTGCCTTATTGATGTCTGCGACTCAGATCTGCGCTGGCTGGCCGGGCGTTTCCCTGATCGGCTATGGATAAGTGCGCAGCTGTTTCTGGAGGCTGATGACGCTGAAAAACTGGCGGCTTTGCAGGCCCTGGCGGCACACACCGGTCTGCCAATCTGTGCCAGTGGCGGGGTGCAGATGCACCATCCGCAACGGCGCCCGCTGCGTGATACGCTGACGGCCATACGGCTGGGTACCCCTGTCTCCGGGCTTGCGTTTGCGTTGCCTGCTAATGGCCAGCAGTGTCTGCGGACACGTCAAACGCTGGCCCGGTTGTTCCCTTCGACTCTGCTGCAGGAAACGCTGCGCATCGCTGAGCAGTGCCAGTTCTGTTTGTCAGAGCTGCGTTATGAATACCCGCGGGAATTGGTGCCGGCACGCGAAACGCCGCAAAGCTGGTTGCGGCAGTTGACCGAAACAGGCATGAAGCAGCGCTGGCCTGAAGGCGTGCCGGGTAAAGTAAAAACACAGGTCGACCGTGAGCTGGTTTTGATTGCGGAGCTGGGTTACGAACATTTTTTCCTGACGGTACACGATATTGTGGTGTTTGCCCGCAGTCGCAATATTCTGTGTCAGGGGCGGGGCTCGGCTGCCAATTCGGCAGTGTGCTACTGCCTGGGCATTACTGCTGTGGATCCGGGTCGGCTGGCCCTGTTGTTTGAACGTTTTCTGTCAAAAGAGCGTGACGAGCCACCGGACATTGACGTGGATTTTGAGCACGAGCGCCGCGAAGAGGTCATTCAGTATATCTACCAGAAATACGGTCGGCATCGTGCCGCACTCGCCGCCACGGTGATCTGCTATCGGCGCCGCAGTGCGCTGCGTGATGTCGGCAAGGCGCTGGGCCTGTCGAACGATCAGGTCGAGCAATTGCTGGACGTCCTGCGTATGGACAGTGAGGGTAATCCGGTATGGATCGAACCTGTGCAATTACCCGAATCGGTGCTCAAACGTCTGGTGTTTCTGGTGCAGCAGATCATCGGTTTCCCACGGCATCTGTCGCAGCATGTCGGTGGCTTTGTCATCAGTGAGGGCCCACTTGCGCAACTGGTTCCGGTCGAAAATGCCAGTATGCCAGGTCGCACAGTTATTCAATGGGAAAAGGATGATCTGGAAACCCTGGGGCTGTTGAAAGTTGACGTGCTTGCTCTGGGCATGTTGACGGCCATCCGCAAGGCGCTGGATCTGGTTGGTGGCATTCAGGGTAAAACGCTGGCGCTGGCAGATGTGCCGGCAGAGGACGCACAAACCTATGACATGATCTGCCGGGCTGATTCGGTAGGTCTGTTCCAGATTGAATCGCGTGCCCAGATGAGTATGCTGCCCCGTCTTCGCCCGCGCAGTTATTATGATCTTGTCATCCAGATCGCTATTGTCAGACCTGGCCCTATCCAGGGTGATATGGTGCATCCTTACCTGGCACGAAGACAGGGGCTGGAACAGGTCAGCTATCCCAGTGAGGCGGTGCGCGGGGTGCTGGAAAGAACTCTGGGGGTGCCGATCTTTCAGGAACAGGTGATGCAGATAGCCATGGTCGCAGCCGGTTTCAGCGGGGGTGAGGCGGATCAGTTGCGCCGGGCCATGGCGGCCTGGAAACGCAAGGGCGGTCTGGAGCCGTTCCGGGAAAAGCTGATCCGTGGCATGCGCGCGCGCGGTTATGACGAGAGCTTTGCGTTGCAGATCTACAACCAGATAAAAGGGTTTGGTGACTATGGATTCCCTGAATCCCATTCTGCCAGTTTTGCTTTGTTGGCCTATGTGTCGGCCTGGCTTAAATGCCACCATCCCGCTGCCTTTGTCTGTGCCCTGCTCAACAGCCAGCCCATGGGGTTCTATGGGCCATCGCAACTGGTCCAGGACTTCCAGCGCCATGGTGGTACAGTCATGCCGGTTGATGTGCAGATCAGTGACGAGGACTGTACTCTGGAGCCGGTGCTTATTGCTATGGCTGAGAGGCAGGCCCTGAGGTTGGGCCTGCGCATGCTCAAGGGCCTGTCCGGCACAGCCATCCATGCCATCCTGCGGGCAAGGGCTGATGGCGCATTTACCAGCATTGCCGACCTGGTCCGTCGCGCAGGACTATCGCAATCGGATCGCGATGCCCTGGCCGCAGGCGATGCCCTGAACAGTCTGACCACTGACCGCTATCGTGCGTTCTGGGATGCCAGTGCGGTGGAGGAACTGCCACCCTTGTTTGCAGCCATGGGTGAGAGCTACCGACGTTCAGCAGAGAATCTGGACCTGATGCTGCCCCGGCCCAGTGAGGCGCAGGATATCGTGGCGGATTACAATCAGACTGGCCTCAGCCTGCGTCGACATCCGCTGGCCCTGTGGCGGGAACACTTGCGTGGCCATGGCGTGCTCAGGGCAGATGAACTGGCTGCGCTGCCCGACCGCAGACGCATCAAAGTGGCTGGCCTGGTGACCTGTCGTCAGCGCCCGCAAACCGCCTCTGGTGTGACTTTCCTGACGCTGGAAGATGAGAGTGGATTCATCAATGTGGTGGTGTGGCCACAGTTGTTGCACAAGTTTTACCGGCCCGTGCATGAGGCCAGTCTGCTGGGTGTAGCCGGTTACCTGCAGCAAAGCGATGGCGTCATTCATGTCGTCGCCAGCACTCTGGTTGATCTCAGTGACTGGTTGGGCGAGATGCAGGTGGCATCACGCGACTTTGCCTGACGGCGAGCGCATCAACCAGGGATAAATCACCACCACGGCAATGATAATGCCCGCGCCCAGGTAAAAGCGGGCACTCAGCTCCTGTTGTTCACCCAGCAACAGGGCCGCCAGGATGATGGCGTAGATGGGCTCCAGATTCACAGCCAATGCGCTGGCATAGGCAGACAGGTGGCGCAGTGCCATCAGGGACAGGGCAAATGGCAGCAAGGTACAGCCAAAAGCCAGTATCGCCATCCAGAGCATATCGCTGCCACGAGGCAGGGCAAAAATGGAAGCATCAGCATCGATAATACCCGCGATGCTGCTGGCTCCGGAAAGCGAACCGACAACCAGGCCGACCACGACCAGCAGCGCACAACCGGCAGCCATTTCAATAGCCGTGACACTGAGCGGGTCGGCGCGCAGGATAAAACGTTTGTTCAGGGCAGCAAACAGCGCCACGAACATGGCCGAAACAATGCCCATGATGATGCCGGTATTCATGCTCTCCGGCGTACCGCCCACCACCAGCACGATGCCGGGCAGCACCATCAGACCCAGCAGCAATTCCTTTATCTGGAAGCGTCGACCGGCCAGCACGGGCTCGACCAGTGACAGGAATACCGGCACAGTGGCAATACACGTCACGGCCACCGAGGCATTGGAGAGTTTGATGGCGCCATAGAAGGTCAGCCAGTGCAAAGCGACCAGCGTGCCAATACCACAATAGATCAGTAACAAAGCAGGTTTCAGGGTCAGAATTGTGCGCCAGATCATGGGCAGGAGAAACAGGCTTAGTGCAACCAGACCCATACGCCACAACACCAGCGGCAGGGCCTCCAGGGTGATGAGTTTGCCAAGGATGGCGGTGAAGCCCCATAACACTACGCAGACATGAATCTGTATCCAGGCGTGGGTAATGGTTTTGTGTTCAACGGTGTTGATGCCGGGCATGGTTTTGAGACAAAAGATCTGGCAGCGGGTTGGATTAGCTTGATAGTCAGACGCCATTCTAGCACTATCGCATGGCTTCGTGAGCCGTTATCATAATGGCTCCGCCAGGACACGCATATGCGCATCACCGTCATACCTTTATGATAAAAAAGATACCCGTTAAGGATCTGCAACTGGGCATGTATCTCTATGAGCTGCATGGCTCCTGGCTTAGCCATCCGTTCTGGAAAACCAGCTTTTTGCTGGAAGATCCTGCCGATCTGGCGAAAATCAAGGCCTCTGGCGTTGTCAGTGTCAGCGTTGATCTGAGTCAAAGCAAGGTAATGTCGGCCAAAGAGCCGCGCCAGCCAGATTCTCCCTCTCCGGTCTCCGTTGCGGCGTTGGCTGTACCCGAGCTAAAAACCACACCTGGCAGTTTCCAGAACGAACTCAAGCGGGCGCGTGAATTGTGTAATCGTTCCCGGAGCGCCGTGACAAAAATGTTTGGCGAAGCGCGCATGGGTAATACCGTCACCATGGCCGAAGCCAGAGCAGTCGTGGATGAAATTAGCGATTCTGTCAGTCGTCATCCCCTGGCGCTGATTACGCTGGCACGCCTGAAAACATCAGACAACTATACCTATATGCACTCAGTGGCGGTGTGCGCCATGATGGTGGCGCTGGCGCGTGAATTAGGCATGACTGAAGAGCAAGTGCGTGATGCCGGTTACGCGGGTTTGCTGCATGATGTGGGTAAGATGTCGGTGCCGGATGTCATTTTGAACAAGCCCGGCCAGTTGAGTGATGAAGAGTTTCAGGTTATCAAATCGCATCCGGAAAAGGGTCAGGAAATACTGCTACGTGCCGGTGACATTCCGCCGATGGTGATTGATGTCTGTTTGCACCATCACGAGAAATATGATGGCAGCGGTTATCCGCATGGCCTGAAAAGCGAGGACATCAGTATCTATGCCCGCATGGGAGCAATCTGTGATGTTTATGATGCCATTACCTCGAACCGGCCTTACAAAAAAGGCTGGGGGCCGGCTGAGTCATTGCAGAAAATGGCGCAGTGGAAAGGGCACTTTGATTCGGCGCTGTTTCAGGCTTTTGTCAAAGTGGTAGGCATTTACCCGATAGGTTCTCTGGTGCGGCTGAAGAGCCAGCGTCTTGCCGTGGTTATCGAACAGAATGAAAAATATCTGCTAAAACCAAAAGTAAAAACTTTCTTTTCTTTACGTTCCAATATGCCTTTACCTCAGATTATTGTGGATCTTGCTGTGTCAGGCCAGGAAGACAGCATTGAGGCTCGCGAGCATTTTGAGAACTGGAATTTCCCCTACATGGAAGAGCTGTGGCAATCAGGGCTTTAACCAAAAAAACCGTGTAGATACCAGTCTGTACCGCGCCGTTCCGTTTCTGTTTTGCGCGCCAGATCCTGATATATCCACAGTAAATTGCCCTGGGCATTGGCGGCAACATAATAGTCGCGGCGTACCGCTTCATCCTGCCACCACCGTGTTTCTATGCGGCGGGGGCCGCGTAGCAGTGTCAAAGGAGACAGGTAATGCAGTTGCTGGTTCCGGATACTCAACGGGTGCGGTGGTGCCAGCAACCAGCATGGATTTTGGCTAACAGATAAGCTGCTGTGCCAGGCGTCTGCCTTGTCCTCTGTCAAGGGTGCCAGATAAGGCGCCATGAGAGTGGAAAATTCCGGACAGTAATCCTGTCGAATCAGGAGTCGTTGCACCGCATTGCTGCCAAGCCTTGCGGCCAGCGTGTCAAGCAGTTGCGAATTTACCCCTTCTTTTTGTGTCTGCTTCCTGTGCTGAAAGCCGCCTGCCGGCCTGAAGTCGGTGAACTGCGTGACACGCAAATTTATGGCGTAAACTTCTCCGCAAAAATGCATATCCGACAGCCGCGTCTCCAGCAACAACAGAAACAAGGCTGCTGCACGATCGGCTTTACGAATGTTGACGCTGACCCGTTCACAATTCTGCGCTTCGCCAGCACTGGCATAATCCATAGTAAAAACCAGTTCATCGGTACAAAGATGATTCTGCTTCAGAAAGGCTTCAAGCCGGTGCAGAAGTTGTTCGCAGGCATAAAGAATCTGCTGCACGGAACACAGGCCGTGCTCGGCATCGTAACGATCATGATAATCCGGCCTTGCCTGCCAGGGTATGCGCATTTCCGCGCGTAACCCCAGGCACTGTTCAATATAGTCACTGAAGTGTCTGCCGAATCTTATGCGCAGTTCCGGCAACGGCAGGCGCCAGATATCTCTTAAATAGAAAAGGCCGCATTTGGCGAGCTTTTTACAGATCCGGATATCAATGGCAAGTGCGCTGGTGGGAATCCCGCCAAGGCGTGAGCGTAGGTCCTCAGGTTTGCCGAACGCGACATTATGTCCGGTACGGGCCAGCAGTAAGCTGGCGCTGGCGTTTGGTGTCACCGCCTGGAAAAAATCAATGTGTATCCCTTGTGCCGCTATGCCGGATTCAATGCGTGTTCTGATGCGCGCCAGGCTGCCGAAATAATTCAGGCTTCTGCCAACCTCCAGTACCAGGGCGTCATCACCGTCCAGACTGATGTAATCGCTTATCTGTTGGCAATGTTGTGCGATAAGTGAGATGGCAGAAGACGTGGTGACCTGATCATCGGGCCGGGTAACAAGTGTCGGGAAATGAAGCGCATACCACAAAGTGGTGCGCCTGCTGCCTGCAACCGGACTGCGCCGGATATGATGTTCTGATTTGAGCCTGCGGCGAGTATGGGTGCTTTTCCGTGCTGTATGGGCGTGCGGTGTGTGAGCAGGCGTTTTATGCTGCCTGCTGCTCAGCATGGCAGTTTAATGCGCACCCGTCCCTGTCTGTGGCTGCCGCGCGCCTTGAGTACCTGCACGTCCATGTTGCGATATCCGGCTTCGCTGACGGGCGCACTGCTCAATTGCAACTGCAGTGTTGACGGTGAATGTGCTGCCGGTCGCTGATGAAACAGGATGCCCAGGGTGTTGCCTTCGCGTGCGGCCAGTTGCAGGCGGCGGATAACGCGGGCACTGAGCCAGTTCTGCCAGGCCAGTACCAGGCCGCATTCCTGCGACTGCAGGGCCTTTTCAATGCTCCACAGGGCCTGGTTGCAGCTGGTCTGCGCCGGTACCACAAAACTGTTGCGGGTATTGACGCCCATCTGGACCAGCGCCGGGCCGTGCAGCGGATAAGGTGGTGCGATCCAGAGAATGGAGGATTTTTGTTGGCTGCGTGCCTGTAACAGAGGTGCCAGCAGCTGTAATTCACCGATGCCAGCCTGCTTGTTGACCACCTCGATAAGCCCGGACTGTGGCCATGCTCCCCAGGGCAACAGTGCGTCCAGTTCGGCATGACCGGTGCTTTGGCCCGCGCCACTGGTGCTGTCGGCAGCAAACGGGGCGGGGTCGGCAGTAAAAAGATCATCAGCAAAAAGGCCGCCGGTAAAAAAATCATCCTTTTGCCGCTGGCTGGTGCTGGCGGTGATCCGGGAAGCGGGGCTTTGTTGATGGCTGCCGCGCCACAGGCCCTGCGTTTGCTGCAGCAACTGGTCGATCTTGGCACTCTCGCTATTCTCGCCATTCTCGCCGCTCACACTAACCTGGCCAGGCGTGTGCTGCGGCGTGGTCGTTGTTGTACCTGTGGGTGCGTTTGTGTTCATGCCTGTGCTCCGGTGCCGTGATGTTGTCGGGCGTCGTGTAGCTGTAAATATATACAGTATATTTATTTCAGGCAAGTGCCGATACAGAGATTAAGGCATGGTTTGATAAAAAAACTTGTAAAATTTTTGCAATGAATGATTGTCAAGCCCCTGCTATTGTATTAGTCTTCAGCATGTTAGCAGGGTTATCTTGATAGTTTATTAGATGACAGGCTTAATTAACTGGAAAATGGAATAATTAAATAATCAGATATTTAACAGTAGCGGACATCTCATGAAACGCAAACCAGATATGCTAATGGTCGTTGTTGTTCTGTTTGGACTCAGTGTCCTGGTCAGTGGTGTAGCGCAAAGCGGGTTGCTATAAACCGATATCTTACAAGGACTTAAGGTTTCGTATTGGTTTGTAGCGCCGAGGCGTTGCCAGCGCATCAAGCGGAACATCCCAGGCGGAAGGCGTGATCCCTTCTGCCACTTTCTGACATTCGTGACCAAGCCCGACCAGCACAGGTTGGCCATGTTTGCCGTGCATGAATGAAAAAGCCCGGTCATAGAACCCCTTGCCCATACCGATACGATTGCCCGCCTCATCAAACCCTACCAATGGCATCAGCACCAGGTGCAGCTGACGCGGCGACAATATGTCTTTCAGGCATAGCTTCGGTTCCGGAATACCCCAGCGGTTGCGCGTCAGCCGGTCGTCAGGTCTGACCCGGACAAACAGCATGTGCTCAGGCTTGAAAGGATGCAGCACAGGCAGGTAACAGGCTTTGCCTTGCCGCCAGGCATGCCGCAATGCCGGTGCCGGGTCGATTTCCCCGGCCACAGCCTGATAGAAGGCGATCCTGCGCGCGCATTGCCAGGCTGGTGCATGCAGCAGTTGCCGGGCAAGGCTGCGAGCCGCATTGCGCTGTTGACTGAAGGAAAGCTGCCGACGTATCCGCCGCAGACGCTGGCGCAGGGCTTTGCGTGTGGCAGGTGTTGGGATGGGGTCCGGCGATGAAGGTTTCATGCGTTATCAGGCATGTTGATGGGAAGGCTGCAGCAAGTGGAAGCCACCCAGAGTACCGCTGCCGAAATAGTCCTGAACCCACAGGTTCAGGTGGTGGCTCCAGCGATGTATCAGGCTTTCCGTCGTGCGGACATGCTCAACAACATCATTGCGAAGAGCCTCCGGAGTAACAGATATCGGCTCAAGAACATTTTCAGCTGGCCTGTACTCCAGGTGACTATGAATCGAGTATATAGAAGTTATTTTGGGGTATCGAGTAAAAGCGAGAACTTTTTTGTAACAGCGCGCTCTGTTAGAGCAGAAGGCCGCAACGGTGCGGCTTACAGCTCGATCTGCCGCGCGTTATGCAATGCACGTTCAATTTTGTCTTCCAGGTATTTGATCTGCTGCGCCGAGCTGTGGCGTGATTCATTGATCTGGCGGTTCTTCTGCAGCAGTTCATGAGTGATATTCAATGCTGCCATCACGGAAATTTTTTCCAGGCCATGAATTGTGCCGCGGGCCTTGATTTTACGCATGTTTTCATCAAGATAACGCGCCGATTTGAGCAATGCATCCTGTTCTGAAGGCGGGCAGCTGATCTGGTATTCGCGATCAAGGATTTTCACCACGACCGTGCTGGCTTCTTCCTGGGGGTTGTTCATAAATTTTCACACTCAGGCGCTTTGCGACTGTTCCATGGATCTCAGACGGCTGAGGACCGATTCCAGGCGGCTTTTGGCCTGGCGGTTGTTCTCCAGTAGTTGCTGGCGTTCCGTTTGCCAGTTATGCTGACTGGCCCGCAGCAGCTGGTTTTCCTGCTTCATAGCTGCGCACAATGCCACCAGGGCATCGATTTTTTCATCAAGGGTGTTGAATTGATCGTCATTCATATCGATTACAGAGGCAGGAGTCTAGCCAGCCGGTTCCGTTACTGGACCCTTACTATAGAGAGCTGGCTGTGGGCGGTCAATAACACGAGGCACAATCTCAGGAAAATCTATGGCAAAACCTAAATCACAGCGCCCGGACAAGGCTGCTGGTGTCGCCGGCGCCGATAAATACCTGCAGGCGAAAAAGCGTCGCCGGGCTCTGATGGGCAAAATCGGCAAAAAAAGCATCGCCCTGCTCTCTGCAGCGCCGCAGCGCACCCGCAGCAATGACACCGAATACCCGTACCGGCAGGACAGCGATTTTTATTACCTGACCGGTTTTACCGAAGACAACGCAGTACTGGCGCTGATTCCCGGACGCAAACAGGGCGAAGTCGTGCTGTTTTGTCAGCCCAAAGACAAAACCAAAGAGCTGTGGACCGGCATCCTGACCGGGCCTGAGCAGGCCAGAACACGTCTGTTGCTGGACGAGGCGTATCCCATCAGTATGATAGATGACATTCTGCCGGGCCTGATGGATGGTTGCGAGCGCGTGTACTACTGCATGGAGCGGGAGCCGACCTTTGATCAACGCGTCAGCGGCTGGGTAAAAAATATTCGTAGCCGCACCCGCATGGGCGCCAAAGCGCCGCATGAATTTGTTTTGCTGGATCCGTTGCTGCATGAGATGCGATTGTTCAAGAGCAAAAGCGAAATCGCGCTGATGCAGACGGCTGCCGATATCTCTGCGCGCGCCCATAAACGCGCCATGCTGGCTGCGCGTGAGGGTCGTCATGAATACCACCTGGAAGCCGAACTGGTGCATGAGTTCATGATGTCGGGTAGTCGCGCGCCCGCCTACAACAGCATTGTGGCTGCTGGCGCCAACGCCTGCATCCTGCATTACATTGAGAACCGTGACCCTCTGCGTGACGGAGATCTGGTGCTGATTGATGCCGGCTGCGAATACGACTATTACGCTGCCGACATCACCCGCACGTTTCCGGTCAGCGGCCATTTCAGCGCCGAACAAAAAGCGTTGTACGGCATCGTCCTTAAGGCCCAACTGGAAGCGATCGCCGTCACCCGCCCCGGCGTGCCCTGGGATGAGCCTCATCATGTCACAGTGCGGATCATCACCCATGGCCTGGTCGAGCTGGGATTGCTGAAAGGGGATCCGGACAAATTAATCGAAACCGGCGCCTATCGCGATTTCTACATGCACCGTGCGGGTCACTGGCTGGGTATTGACGTGCATGATGCCGGCAGTTACCTGTGCAACGACAAACCCCGCCGACTGGAACCGGGCATGGTGATGACGGTGGAGCCGGGCATTTATGTGTCGCCTGACAATAAAAAGGTTGCCAAAAAATGGCGTGGTATCGGTATCCGTATCGAAGACGATGTGCTGGTCACCAAAACCGGCAATAAGGTGCTGTCCGATGGTGTACCCAAGACCACGGAAGCAATTGAAACCCTGATGGCCCGGCGCGTTTGATGAGCCGGGCTGTAGCAGCAAGAGCAACCCACAGACATCATGACTGACAACAAATTAAGCGCGGAATACGACATCGTTATTGCCGGTGGCGGCCTGGTCGGTGGCAGTTTTGCACTGTTGCTTGAACGCCTGGCCGGAGGCAGCGCTCTGCGTGTTCTGTTGCTCGACGCCGCCCCGGTACAAAACCCGGAAAACAACGCTGGGGCTGCTGATTTTGATGCGCGCAGTACGGCGCTGTCCTGGGGCAGTCGCCTGATCTACGAGCAGGCAGGTTTGTGGCCGGCGCTGGCCAGCGATGTCACCGCGATTCGTGATATCCATGTGTCGGATCGCGGCCATTTTGGCGCGACCCGATTGCACAGCGAGCAGATGGGCGTGGATGCCCTGGGTTATGTGGCAGAGAATCGTCACCTGGGGCGTGTCCTGCAACAGGCCCTGCGCGACAGCAAGCAGCTGACCGTTTGCGCGCCTGCCAGTGTCGAGCATGTGCAGCCACTCAGCGATGGTGCCATGTTAACGATTAAAGGCGCCAGCCTGGAAAAAATAAAGACCCGCCTGCTGGTACTGGCTGACGGTGGCCGTTCCGGCTTGTGCCAACAGCTGGGGATTGCAGTACAACAAAAGCACTATGGGCAGCAGGCATTGATCTGCAATATTGCATTTGCCAATGATCATCAGGGGCAGGCTTTTGAGCGCTTTACCGACACCGGGCCACTGGCGGTGCTGCCGCTGGCCGACCATCGTACCGGGCGCGAACGCCAGCATCGCGGCGCCCTGGTTTGGACGCTGGCTGATACTAACAACATAAACGCCAAGGGTGAGCAGGAACAGTACAGTGCAGAGCGTATCATGGCATTGCCGGACGCTGAGTTCATTGACGCCCTGCAGCAACGCTTTGGCTGGCGGCTGGGCCGGATCACGCAGGCAGGCGCCAGGTCACTTTTCCCATTGAGTCTGACCGTGGCAAGAGAACAGATTCGTCCCGGCATTGTTCTGCTGGGCAACTCTGCCCACACCCTGCATCCGGTTGCCGGCCAGGGTCTGAATCTGGCCTTGCGTGATGCGCGCGCACTGGCCGGGTTGATTGTGACCGCACACAAGGGTGATCGGAGCCCGGGTTCAATGGAAGTGTTGCAGGCATTTCTGGCGGCGCAGTCGGGCGACCAGAGCAAAACCATTGCCTTCAGCGACCTGACGACCCGCCTGTTCTCCAACTCGCAGCCAGCACTGGCGATGGGGCGCAACCTGGGTTTGCTGATGATGGACCTGATGCCGCCGGCCAAAGGCTGGTTTGCCCGTCAGGCCATGGGCATGGCCGACCGGCGTTCGGCTCGCCTGTAAACAGCGGTCAATTCGTTGTCATCAATCCGCGTATTGTTTCCACGCGCTCGCGGTTCACGCCCAGGTCGCTGTGGCCCAGCCGCGACGCCGAGCGTACGTGTACCTGACCAGAGGCCGGGTCGGCGAGAAATTCAACATCATCTATAAAACCCATCAGACGGCTGGTGAACTCAGCGTGAATATAATTGTTCTCCTGCGTTACGATGACTGCTCGCGGCATCTCTTCAAGCGCTGCTCGCACGGCGGCAAGGTTACCCGTCAAAGGCGCAATGGCATGGCTCTCGCGTTGCTCGAAACTGCTCACGCAATTGGGTGAATCCGGGCAGGCAGCCAGTTGACCATCCTGTACGCCCAATGTTGTCGGTCGGTCACCGGCACAGGAAATAAGCGTCAGTAGTCCCACAATCATTAACCCTCGTAAAGTGATTCGGATTTTCTGTTGCATGGTTGTTGTCCTGAAAGTTAGTCAAAAGATCTGATAGTCAACCGGTAACGGCCAGGCTCAGTGATTCAGCGATCATGGCCGGTTTGTCCTGGTTCTCAATTTCCACGGTGACCTGATGCTTGATCAGGTACTGCCCGGGATTTTTTTCAGTAATGCTGTGCATGACAAAGCGGGCACGGATACGCGAACCGACGCGCACCGGATTCAGAAAGCGCACCTTGTCCAGACCATAGTTGATGGTAATTTTGGTGCCTGCCAGGCGTACAGTGCCGGCCTCGGCGCCCAGCATGCTGAGCAAGGACAGGGTCAGGTAACCGTGAGCGATGGTGCCGCCGAAGGGCGTTTCCACTTTGGCACGTTCCTCATCCAGGTGAATGAATTGATGATCACCGGTAGTGTCGGCAAACTGATTGACCTGTTCCTGGCTGATGGTGTGCCACTGGCTGATGCCGGTTTCCGTGCCGATCAGGGCTTGCGCCGCATCGACGGTCATTTCTGCTGTCATGGATGATAAACTCCTGCTATCAAGGCTGATTCGATACCGTTAAGATAAGCCGTAATATAGACGATGCAGCCAAAGACAGATAGGGCGAATACGGCAAAACAAGGTGGACAGGGCGATTGCGCATGAATGACTATGATGTAGTGATAGTGGGTGCCGGTATCACCGGTGCGGCCATGGCGCTGGCGCTGGCTGACAGCGGGCTGCGACTTGCCCTGATTGACAGTAAACCCTTGCAGGGTCTGCAGGACACGCCAGTCAACGATATTGCCGACTATGATGCCCGGGTCAGTGCCATGACCGCCGCCTCGCAGCGTCTGCTGGAAAGTCTGGGTGTGTGGCAGGCCATGCCGGCGGATCGCCTGTGCGCCTATACCCGCATGCACGTACATGAGGCCGATGGTACTGCCAGTATCGATTTTGCCGCCCACGATATCCATGCCCCTGAACTGGGTCATATCGTTGAAAACAGTGTATTGACTGGCGCCCTGCATGATGGCCTGCAGCGGCTGGCGCACGGGAGCGATAACAAAACTGAGCTGACCATACTGGCACCGGCAACACTGGACGCCTACCGCCATGATCCGGGTGTCGGCGCACAACTGACTCTGGCCGATGGCCAGCACATCACCGCCAGCCTGCTGATTGCCGCTGATGGCGCCAATTCACCGTTGCGCGCCATGGCCGGGTTCGACACTCGCGAATGGGATTATGAACACCAGGCCATTGTCACCAGCATCAAAACCCGTGATGCGCATCAAGCCACGGCGCGGCAGTGTTTCATGGACGCAGGGGTACTGGCATTTCTGCCGCTGGCATCGTCTGAATCAGCCGAGGATGCCGAACACTATTGTTCCATTGTCTGGTCCTTGCTGCCCGACAAGGCCGCCGAGCTGATGGCCATGGACGATGCTGCCTTCTGTCAGGCCCTGACCCGGGCCAGCGAGCACTGGCTGGGACCGATCAGCGACTGCGCGCAGCGCTACAGCTTTCCGCTGCGCCAACGCCATGCCCGCGATTATTTCCGCGACGCCGTGGTGCTGGTGGGCGATGCGGCGCACAGCATTCATCCACTGGCCGGTCAGGGCGCCAACCTGGGTCTGCTGGACGTGCAGGCGCTGGCCGGGGAGCTGATGCGCGCCGTCCAGGTCGGACGCCAGTTGACGGATCCCATGGTTCTGCGCCGTTACCAGCGCCGCCGCAAACCCCATAATCTGGCGATGATGGCCATGATGGAAGGCTTCAAGCGGCTCTACGCCGATCAGCCGCTGGCCGTGCGCTGGCTGCGTAACACCGGCATGCGTGCAGTCGACGGGTGGCCGTTGTTGAAGAACCGATTGATGCGTGAGGCCATGGGTTAACAGGCCGTTAAAGCTTTCCCCGGCGCGGACGACACAATGAGTATGCCATTTAGTCTGCCAACTCGTTTACAGGGGTCTGCCGGGAAAGTCATGAGTCACGATACCAGCCAAGATATGATCTGGCCGTTTGACGTGGACCTTAGCGCGTTGGATACCGGCAGTATCACCAACATCATCCTCGATATTGAAAATCACCTGCCCCTGCTCAAATCAGAGGGTGACATGAAGGAATTGTTGCGCGTCAAAAAGCTCTTTGAAGAAGAGTTGATGGAATCGCGCCGCCTGCATTGAGTCTTTACCCTGCAACTGTTCGAGAGCGTGTCGGGTATTTGCCCGGGGAGCTGGGCGGGTTAAGCCAGAATCACTTGTGGGAGTCGGTGTTGTTGCCGGTATCGCACACCAAACTCATCCCAGCCAGTCTGACGTGCGGCCTCACTGAATTGTCTGCATGACGCTTCATAGCTGGACCAAACCCCACCCCCGATGTCACCCCGTTAATACAGGCCATAGACCCTTGTCGCCTTCCAGTTATCGCGATTTTGCCCTATGCTAGGCGAGTAGATATCAGGGCAGGCCTACATGCCTGCCTACTCAACAGGTGATTCCCATGCAGTTCCAGAACTACATCGACATTACACCCGGTAAGCGCAGTGGAAAGCCCTGCGTTAAAGGCACGCGTATTACCGTTTATGACGTGCTGGGCTGGTTATCCCAAGGTATGAGCTCTCAGGACGTGATGGAAGATTATCCCGAACTCAGCGTTGAACAGATTCAGGCCTGCCTGGCTTATGCTGCTGAACGAGAGCATCACTCCCTGATAATCAACGCAGCATGAAGCTCCTGCTGGACCAGACCCTATCCCGCCGAATGGTAATCCCCACCTTATGCAAAGAGTACCTCGGCCCAGTCTACTGATGGAGTCGACTCACCCAAATTCTATTGAGAATCCACCCGTCGCCCTTCAGCTTTTGTCCAGCGCAGAATATATGAAATCCGCTCACCTCTATCATCCGGGTCAGTCCCCTCCGTAAGTTTCAGCCCTCTAAACAGGAAAATGATTCTTATCTCATCATAGTCGGCAACGGCTTCATAGTGCGCCAAATCGTCGACCGCGCTATTTATGGACACTTCCCAAACAGCATTTTTTCCTGACTCTATCTCAATTATTTCTGATTCACCAATGTCAAGTATGGGAAGATCGTAAGACGCTGTAATTGCGAATACTTTGGGGTCTTGTCGAATATTTACAAGCCTGGTTAGGCTCTCCTTTGATGGCATGGACAATTTCAGAGTTTCGTGCGAAGTGTTCGTTAGAATCACCTTAACGATGCGAGCGATATTATCGCTGTCGAAACCAAACTCGGCTCTGAACGCAATCATTCTTTGTTCATCGGCTGATTCAACATACTCCCAAGTCAATTCCGTATCCCGCTCGTTGGCTACAATCGCATTGCAGCCCAAGAACATGATGGTGGCTAAAGAATATATTGGGCTCCTAAACATGAATATCTCTTTTGCTTAAAACAGTAATCAGCCGACAATCCTACATATTGGCCCGCCAGGTTATGCTAAACACATCACCGCTAGCGTCAGAGTGTTCGGAGGATTCAGCTCCAGCTTCGTAAAACAGGTCTGCTCGGACACTCAATCTGCTGTAGTTATCCTGATCTATGAAAGCCTGAAATTCGTCGATAAGTTATTCAAAAGTATATCGCCATGATATGGCTTCGCCTGGCGCAAGAATCTGAGATTCAGCAACCGCCTGTACTTCGCCAGGTGCCAATCTGGGGGTGTCAATACGCGGCAATTTTTCTTTTGCTTCCAATTAACCTCGCTTTGTCGTAGTGACGCATTCGAAAGCAAGTGCGTACGACTGACATATCCCCGGCACCCCCACCCCCTTGTGTATTAATTCAGGTTCAGGTTATCCAGCGCCGTCTCCAGCGCCTTCATTTCGTCACCCCAGTGCAGCGATTCCGGATTCGTTGGAAGTCTTAGCTTGCCATTAAAATTACGGAAACCCATCAAATAACTTTCATTGGGTAGAATAACCGCACCATTGTCAGGGAAGGATTCCCCGTGAATTGCTGTACCTGGGCCAATATTAGTAACGCCATGCTTTTCTCTCTGCCTTGAGTGTCTCTTTCCGGGCATTGCCAATAGGTCGCTATTGACAAGCACTGTGACATTGGTCTCTGATGCGCTCTGCTCCAACGTTTTGTACCACTTAATTACCTTTAGCTCTAGCTCAATCAACCTGGACTCCAAAACAGGGCTATCAAAATCAGGATCTCTAATTGCCAGAACTTGCGCACTAAGCAGTGCATCGTGATTACTAACAATCGCTCTTGCAATTGTTTCTTGGGAAATTTGAATGGGGTGAACAACTCCATTTTCATCAACTACGCTTGTTTCGAATGCCCCCGGTTGACCATACACATGGATGCTAAAAAAGATGTTCAAAACAAACAATATAGGTGCAATAAAGAACTTCGACATGGTTTTCTCCATCAGATTTCTATGGGCTAGGGTATGTATTTGAGGGGCTGCATTGTAAACCATCGACACCACACTCTAGTTCAACGGTAGGGTCGCCGTCATTCTCACAAAATGGTATCCATCTACTTTGGCCCGCGTGATCCAAATGATCTTGCTGGCGACTGATTTCGCTCTGTAGTTCGGAGTTAGTTTCTGCTACATACTGATCTTTTACTAGATTACACGATTGCAAATCATCATGTAAGCTACCAAGTTCTCCATTTGATTTTGCTGCATTGATGACATTTACGAGGGCATCAGCATGGACGATCTCGTGTGTTTGAGTTCTCGATATGTTAGGTGCACTTCTAGGGTTGGCGCTACAGGAATCTCCACTGTTTGCTATGTCCGGCAGCATTGTCGCGACGCGAACGTAAGATTCGAAGCTATCGACCGATATATCCCCCTCCATTCGATACTTGTAACTTCCATTCACACAAATTTGGTTGCAAGCCAGGGCTGAATAGTCAGCATCAATTCGCGTACTACCCCACGAGGCACCGCTATTTACATATGGAACCTGGGAGATTCCAGGTATTGATGCCGGTCCTGGAGACACAAAAGCAGGGTCATCAGGTCCACATTCGTTCACGGTTAACAAAGAACCTGTGATCGACTCGCCCCACAGATTTTCACACTCCAAGGTGTAAGTACGCGAGTCACTCAACGCGGCCGTAAAATTATGAACACCGCTTGTCGCTATAGGTGCGCCGTCGAATAAACAGGCCGTCGCGTTCTGAGAACCCCATGTAATTGTTACCGAATCTCCGACTGTTACGGTAGCAGGGTTGATGTCAACAAAAACATTTGTTGGCGGTTCAAACAGAAAGGAGCCACTACAACTTGATGCAGGCAGAGAGCCGGGATTAAAGTACTCGCCTACCTTATTTCCCATCAACCCTTGGGACGAAACTGTGTAAGTAGTTCCTGTTGTCACAGGTGCAGCATGGCCGAAGTAGCCGCCACTCGGACTAACGAGCCAGTGCGTGAGGGCGGGTGGGTAGATGGCCGGCGTCAGACTTGTGCTGATTTCGATAGCGTTGTGAGAGAACGTATCGGCAGAAGAATAATGAGCATCAGCATACAAAAATGGCGTACCGCCAGATTCGTACCAGCTGCAGACACTATACAAGGCCATTGCTTTGCTTGGTGCAAACAAGGCTGCCTGGCTTAGTAGTAGCATAAGAAAAAAAGAGAACCTGAATTTTATCGATTTTTTCATCTTGTTATCCTCTAAGTGTGCATTCAAGACACCTAAATCCTTAGCAAGAATATTCTTGAATAGCGGCGCAGCTGATAGAGATTCCTGACGCTTGCCAGCTTTGAATTAATTGACAGTTAATGTTGCGCTTGCGGACGAAGAGCCCCAGTTATTACTGCACTGGAGTACATAACTTCGTGAATCGCTTAGCGCTGCCAAAAAGTTGTGAGTACCACCGGTCGCAATTGGCGCACCATCGAATAGACACGAGTCTGCATCCTGCGAACTCCAGGTGATGGTCACAGGATCGCCGACATTGACTGTAGCCGGACTGATATTTACCGATAGATTTGTTGGTGCATTAAATTGAAAATTGCCAGAACAATCCGTAGCAATAGACGAGTAAAACGTTCCGCCACTCATGTATCCAATGGCACCATATGCAGAGAAGCTGTAGGTTGGTCCCACAGATGCCTCGAGTTGATGGCCCGCAGACCCTCCTGAGGGAGAAACAACCCAATAATCGAGGGCGGAGTCTGAGATCGGCTGAGTCAATTGAGTAAGAATTTGCAATTCGACGCCGGTTGTCGCATCGAGTGACGAATAAGAAACGTCTGAATAAAGCCATGGAGAACCAGCAGATTCGAACCAGGCACATTGCGCGAGCAAAGCGTGGGCTGGCCTGGGGCTAAACATAGCCGAACCGACAATCAAAGTCAGGCAGAGTGATATTGGCACATTTTTAAGTATTTTCATGACGAGTCATCTCCTTATAATTCAGTCTGTAACAGCTCAACGCGTTTCCATGCGATCCCAATTGAGGTGGGCATCTTTTAGAAGTTGAGTTTCATAGTCTGGCTGTGTAGTCGTTCTGAGGCGTTCGCATGACTGTGTGACCACGAACTCAACGTATTCCGGAATCTCATCGCTTAAATTAACGAGATCGACAGTCGACCAAGTCATATTGGAGACGTTAGGAAGATTTTCTACTTCCGCCTCGACTCGGGAGCGCCCTTCTGGTGACAGAGACGACAAAACCTCTGCGTAGTGATTATCGAGATCGATAAGTGGTTGGCGCTCGGACTCGGCGGCAAGGGCGGCCATATTGCTTATTTTGTGTCCGCTACTGCTACGGCTTAGTTCTCGGATTCGAGAGCAATTCGCTTTCATTCTTTCCAAGTTAAGCTTTGCAAATCGATTGTCATTATGATCAGGTAGCGCTTCGATAATAGCCCAGTCGTTAGCACTGAAATCTTCACGAGAATTGTCGACGTTGAGAAGAATCCTCAGGAAAGCTGATCGATACAGATACGAGGATGGAATCTGATGAATACTATCTTCGCTGGTCGCAACGATAGTGTGGTTGGCTACCGCCATCTGTAGCTGATCGGCAGAGTATTTTTCTAACAAGAAGTCAAAAGGATTTTCCGTTGCTAACACTGCACTGGAAGTAAGAGCGAGAATCGACGCTGATATGATATTACGTATAGAAGAGGCGCGTATTTTGCCAACGGACGGAGAGATTTCTGCTTTCATGGTGAACTCCTTTTTCTGTTTCTGGGGTGTGTTTAATTCTCCTCAAAGCTCACGAGGGTATGGCAAGCTTTTATTTTTAATCTTCTGATTAAAGGTGATCTTATTGATCGAACAGAACAGATTGTTACGCAAAAAAAAAATAACAATCAATAGAAAAATCCCATTAATATTCCAGAGTGTGAGCAAGATCACGGTTGGGATTTTTTCGCAGATATTGGATGTTCGGGTGCTATCGCCAGTCTCGAAATGCAGGCCCCGTACCTCACCCACCTTCCAGTTATCGCCAATTTGCCCTATGCTGTTGATTCTCTGGCCACGATTGTCCGCAATGGTGGTGTCTGCCTGTTTGCAATGAATGCATCAGGCCAGGTCGTGTGTGACAACGACGTATCCCAAACAACAACGTAGTGAAGGGGAATCGCAATGAAAAAAGTGACAAGCATATTGGCGGCACTGATGCTGCTGGCGACGTCAGCCTATGCCATTGACGAAGCGCGCCTGACGGCGGCGCTGAATGGCCCTGATCGCGCAGCGGAAGACAAGGCCCGTGATGCGGCCCGCCAGCCCGTGCAGGTGCTCAGCTTCCTGGGCCTGGAAGAAGGCATGACGGCGCTGGATATCATGGCCTCTGGTGGCTGGTACACTGAAGTGCTGTCGCACGCAGTGGGCCCGGAAGGTACCGTGCTGATGCAGAACAGCCCGCGTTCGCTGGGTATGCGCAATACCGAGGAGGCCGTGCAGGCCCGTCTGGCCGGTGACCGCCTGCCCAATGTGCAGCGCGTGGATCGCGACATGAGTGACCTGGGCATTGAGTCCGGTTCGGTGGATTTTGCGCTGACTGCGCTGAACTTCCATGATCTGTACAACAATGATCCGGCTGCGGCCCAGGCCATGTTGCTGGCAGTGAAAGACACGCTGAAGCCGGGCGGCATCCTGGGCATTATTGATCACCGGGGTAATGCCGGCGCGGACAATGCGTCGCTGCACCGTATCACCCAGGAAGAAATCGAGCAGGCGCTGGCCGATGCCGGTTTTGAGAGTGTTGCCAGCAGTGATCTGCTTGCGGCCGAAGACGATCCGCGCACCACGGGACCGTTTGATCCCAGCCTGGGTCGCAACACCGATCGTATTCTGCTGCGCGCCTATAACCCTGGCATGTAAGCAACTGCTGAGACCTGTGCCAGCGCCGCCGCAAACGGCGCTGGCTGGCAGGCCAGCGTTCGCAAGGTGACTTGACCACCCTCATATGCGCTGGTACCATGCGTACATATTTTTGTACATGTACAGGTTTAATATAATGCACAGCATCAGCTATACTGCTGCACGCAGTAACCTCGCCAAAACGATGGCACAAGTTTGCGATGATCATGCGCCGGTTGCCATAACCCGTAAAGGTGAAGGCGCAGTCGTGATGATGTCGATGGATGACTACCAGGCGCTTGAGGAAACTGCATATCTGCTCAGAAGCCCGAAGAACACCCGCAGGCTGATAGAGTCAATTGCCGAGCTTGAAGATGGCAGAGGACAAGAGCGAGAACTCATTGAGTGAAGCTGATTTTCGCAGAAAAGGCATGGGAAGATTATCTGTACTGGCAGAAAACCGATAAAAAGATCCTTAACAGAATCAATACACTCATCAAGGACGTCAAACGTGAGCCGTTTGAGGGCATCGGCAAGCCAGAACCGTTAAAGCATGCTCTGTCCGGATACTGGTCCCGGCGAATCAACGACGAACACCGAATCGTCTACAGAATTCATCAGGATTCACTTCTTATTGTTCAGTTGAGGTACCACTACTGAACCTGACCTTGAAAGACGTACTACTGTGAAAAATACCTTGTCACAGGCAAGGCCGGTCGCCTGGCTCATGCGCTTCGTTTCTGTCTTCCGCTACAGCGGCGTTGCCATTGATATCGTCTGGCGCAGCAGCGCCGGGCTGACCATCGTCATGGCGCTGGTCACCCTGATGGCCGGGGTGTTGCCAGCGGCCATTGCCTGGGTGGGTCAGCTGATTGTGGATGCGGTGGTCACCGCCATTGATAGCGAGGGTGCTGCCCGCGACGCGGCCACTGACGACCTGCTGCGTTATATCCTGTTTGAGCTGGGTCTGGTGGTGCTGATGACAGGGGCGCAGAAGGCCAATACCGTATGCCAGTCGGTACTGCGTGCGCTGCTCGGCAATCAGGTCAACGTCATGATCCTGGAAAAGGCCTTGACGCTTGAGCTGACCAACTTCGAAGACTCCGAATTCTACGATAAACTGGTGCGCGCCCGCCGCGAAGCCTCCAGTCGGCCGTTGAGCCTGGTGATTGCCACCTTTGATCTGTTGCGCGACGGCATCTCGTTGGTCAGCTACGGTTTTCTGCTGTTCCAGTTTTCACCGTGGGCGGTGTTGCTGCTGGGTCTGGCCGGTGTGCCGGCGTTCATGGCCGAGGCCAAATATGCGGGTGAAGCGTTCCGTAACCAGCGTCGGCGATCCTCTGAGCGCCGCATGCAGATCTATCTGGAAATGGTGTTGACCCGCGAAGACGGCGTCAAGGAAGTCAAGTTGATGCAGCTTGGGCGGCTGTTTCTGCAGCGATATGTCGACATCTTCCGTAATATCTACCAAGAAGACCGCAACCTGGTGTTGCGTCGGGGTTTCTGGGGTTATGCGCTGGGGCTGATTGCCAGTGTGGCGTTTTATATCGCTTTTGGCTGGGTAGCATTTGCCGCCGTGGCCGGTGCCATCACGCTGGGTCAGATGACCATGTACATTGCGGTGTTCCGGCAGGGCCAAGGCGCCGTCACCAGTTGCCTGACCTCCATCAACAAAATGTACGAGGACAATCTTTATCTGTCCAATCTCACCGAATACCTGGGCCACAATGTACCGGAAACCACGGGTGACAAGCATGAGGGTTCGTTGCCGGATGACGGTATCCGGTTCGAGAATGTGAGCTTCCATTATCCGGGCACTGCCGCGCCCGCGCTGGACCGGATCAACCTGCATATCAAAGCTGGCGAGAGTCTGGCCATTGTCGGTGAAAACGGTTCCGGCAAAACCACGCTGATCAAGTTGCTGACCCGCCTGTACACGCCCACCGAGGGCCGCATCCTGTTTCAGGGCCTGGATCTGCAGGACTGGGATATTGACGCGTTACGGCAGAAAATTGGTGTTATTTTTCAGGATTTTGCCCGATACCAGCTTAAAGTCGGCGAAAATATCGGTGTAGGTGACGTGGATTATCTGACCGAGCGTCCGTTGATTACTGAGGCGTCGGAAAAAGGCCTGGCGGCGGACTTTATCAAACAGATGCCGGCCGATTACGACACCCAGCTCGGTACCTGGTTCCGTGATGGCAAGGAGCTGTCGGGCGGGCAATGGCAGAAGATCGCCCTGTCACGCGCCTTTATGCGTAGCAAGGCTGAGGTGCTGATCCTGGATGAACCTACTGCCGCCATTGATGCCAAGGCGGAAGCGGACATTTTTGCGCATTTCCGCGAATTGACCGCCAATCGTATCTCCATCATTATTTCCCACAGATTCTCCACGGTCCGCATTGCTGACCACATTATTGTGCTGGATCAAGGCAAAATAACCGAACAGGGTGATCATGACAGCCTGCTTGCCCTGGGGGGGCAATACGCAACCCTGTTCGAGCTGCAGGCCAAAGGTTATCAATAACACCCGATACTTTTCCGGCCTGTGATGTCTGTCTCAACGGGGTCCGTATAACGATGGAAAGTGTATTTGTCGAAATAGCCGCCATGCTGGCCGTGGTCACCCTGATCGCGTCGGTCGGGTTGATGCTGAAACAACCCTTGATAGTTGCGTTTATTGCTGCCGGTATTCTGCTGGGGCCGTCGGGCCTGTCCTGGGTCGAGTCCACTGATGAGGTGGAACTGCTGGCGCAGATGGGCATTGCGCTGCTGCTGTTTGTGGTTGGCCTCAAGCTGGACCTGCACATCATTCGCACCATGGGGCCGGTGGCGCTGGCCACGGGGCTGGGCCAGGTACTGTTCACCTCGGTGTTTGGCTTTCTGATTGCCCTGGGGCTGGGCATGTCACCGGTGGCGGCGCTTTATGTCGGCGTCGCCCTGACCTTCTCCAGCACTATCATCATTGTCAAACTGCTGTCCGACAAAAAAGAAATTGACGCCCTGCACGGGCGCATTGCTGTCGGTTTCCTGATTGTGCAGGACATTGTGGTGGTCCTGGTGATGATCGGCCTGACCGCCCTGGGCGCTGGCACCGATGCCGAGGCAGGCAATCTGGCCGTGGAAATGTTGTGGGTGCTGCTCAAGGGCATTGCCATGCTCGGCGTGGTGGCGTTGCTGATGAAGTATGTGGTGCCGATGGTGACCCGTCACATGGCGCAATCCTCCGAGCTGCTGGTGTTGTTTGCCATTGCCTGGGCGGTAGCGCTGGCAACGCTGGGGGATATGCTGGGATTCAGCAAGGAAGTGGGTGCCTTCCTGGCCGGTGTGTCCCTGGCCTCGACACCGTTCCGGGAAGTCATTGGCGCCCGGTTGGTCAGTCTGCGGGACTTTCTGTTGCTGTTCTTTTTTATCGAGCTGGGCTCGGGGCTGGAAATTGCCAGCCTGGGCGCACAAATCGGCCCGGCACTGATTTTTTCGGCCTTTGTGCTTTTGGGTAATCCGCTGATTGTGGTCATCATCATGGGAATCATGGGTTATCGCAAACGCACCGCTTTTCTCGCCGGTCTGACGGTGGCGCAGATCAGCGAGTTCTCCCTGATTCTGGCCGCGCTGGGTTTGAGCCTGGGGCATCTGGACAGCGACACCGTAGGGCTCATCACGCTGGTGGGGCTGATTACCATCAGTGGTTCTACCTACATGATCCTGTACTCGCACCCGCTTTACGATCGGTTGGCACCACTGCTGTCGGTCTTCGAACGCAAACACCCCTACCGCGAAGGCGAATATGATACCGATGAGGCTGTGCGGCCCGACATCGTGATCTTTGGTCTGGGGCGCTATGGCTGTGGTATTGCCGACAAACTGAAGGCCCGTGGCAGCAAGGTTCTGGGCGTGGATATCGATCCTGAAGTTGTACGCCTGCAGGCCAGCGAACATATGCAGGTTTGCTTTGGTGATGCTGAGGACCCTGAATTTCTGGAAACCCTGCCGTTGTTCAAGGTGACCTGGATAGTGAGTACGGCGCGTGAACGCGACGTCAATATGAGTATGTTGAAAACACTGAAGCGCGAGGGGTTTACCGGAAAAATTGCGGTAACTGCCCACAACACCCGTGACGCAGCATTATTGACCAGTGCCGGTGCTGATCTTGTGCTGAGGCCCTTCGCGGATGCCGCCAATCAGGCGGTGGAGTGGTTGCTGGAGACCTGAGCGCACGTGGCGAGAACCACCACCTGTTAGCAGAATAGCGTGCGATGCCGTTTGGTTATATTCGCCACGCCCTCGATATCTATTTATAAATCAATGACTTAAATTTTGGCACGATCTGTGTATTGACACTAAGGGTTACCAACGGAAGTAACCCTTGGGTCAAGAACAAACACAGGTTGTGTTGAAAATGGTAAAAACAGGCATTATCGATTTATTCGCCCGCCACAAGGTGGCTGCTAATCTGGTCATGATCATGATGATCCTGTCGGGATTGTGGGCATCCACTCGCATCAATACCCAGTTGGACCCGTCTGTCGACTGGCCAGGCATCATTATCAATGCTACCTGGCCCGGTGCCTCGGCCGAAGATGTGGAACAATTGATTGTGGTGCCGATTGAGCAACAGCTGCGTACACTGGTAGGTTTGCAGCAGATGTATTCTACCAGCACACAGGGCTCGGCAAGCATCCGTCTGGAGTTCACCTTCGATTCGGACATGGGCAAAATCGTTGATGACGTCAATGATCGCATCGCTCAGGTGCGTAATCTGCCCGCGGACATGGAGCCTGTGGTGGCACGGCGCGGTACCGACTATGAAAATATCGCATCACTGCTGGTTACCGGGGGGCGTTCGGTATCGGAGCTGGCACCGCTGGTGCGACAGTTTGAACGCGAACTCTATGCGGCTGGTGTTGACCGTATCGAGTTCAGCGGTTTGCCGGAAGACGAGTTGGCGATCCAGGTGTCCAGCGCCAATCTGATGGCGATGAATACCACCCTGGACAGCCTGGCGACGGAAGTCAGGCAGCGCAGCGCCGACGTGCCGGCCGGGACCATTGCCCGTGACCAGGGCGAGATGCAGCTGCGCGCGCTGGACCAGCGTCGCGACATCTATCAGTTCGAACAACTTGACGTACGGGTGCCGGAAAGCGGTGAGTTGGTCCGGCTGGGTGACATCGCGCAGATTGAGAAGCGGCCGCGTGCCGGCCAGCCCGTCCTGAGTCAGAATGGCCAGCCTGCCATTGAAATGAATCTGTATCGCATCACCGACTCTGATGCCATGTTGTCGGCGCAGGCATTGCAGGCCTGGCTGGATGATACCCGTCCACAGTTGCCTGAAGGTATCAGCATCGACGTGTACCAGGAAGTCTGGCTTTTGCTGAAACAACAGCTGGAGGTCATTGCCAGCAACGCCTGGTCAGGGCTGGTACTGGTCGTCCTGACCCTGTTTGTATTTTTGAATACGCGCACCGCGTTCTGGGTGATGGCGGGAATACCGGTCAGCTTTCTGTTTGCCACCTTACTGTATTTCTACATTTTTGATGGCAGCATCAACATTCTGGCGTTGATTACTTTCATCATGGCGCTGGGCATTGTGGTGGACGATGCCATCGTGGTTGGCGAGGATGCCGTCAGCCTGTTTGAACAGGGCCATTCGCCTGAGGAGGCCGCGTCGGGTGCTGCCAAACGCATGTTCATGCCTGTGGTCACCTCTTCACTGACGACGTTGGCGGCCTTTGTGCCTTTGCTGATTTCCGGTGGTGAGATGGGCGCGGTGATTGCGACCATGCCCATGGTGTTGTTCTGCGTCATTGTGGCGTCGCTGGTGGAGTGCTTCCTGGTACTGCCGGCGCATTTGAAACATGGTTTTGCGCGCATGGACCGGGATCAGCGATCCGCTTTCCGGATAAAATTTGATCGCTTCTTTTATGGCCTGCGTGACCGCTACTACCGACCGGTGCTGGAGCTGGCGCTGGCGCGGCCGGTGGCGACGCTGTTGACCGCTTTCGGCTGCGTGATTCTTGCCATGAGTCTGGTGGTCAGTGGCCGGGTAGGCATGAACTTTGTGACCGGCGTCAGCCTGCAGATGCTGGAAGCCAACGTCAACTTTACGGTGGATGCAACGCCGCAACAGCGGGAATCCTTTATGGGTCACCTGGAGCAGACGCTGCAGCAGACCAATGCCGGTAACGGGGACAACAACATCAACGGGTATTTTGTGCGGCTGAACTCGGCTCAGTTGAATCAGGAGCGTAAAACCGGTCTGCAGTATGGTTCGATGCGAGTCGAGTATGCCTGGGAGGACGCCTATTCTCTGGCGCCGCAACCTTTTGTTGACCAGTGGCGTGAGCGGGTGGTGACACCGCCCTATGTGGAGCAACTGGTGCTGGAAGTGCGAGGTGGCGCTAATGGCGGAGCACCGGATATTTCCCTGGTGCTGCGCGGTGACGACCTTAACAACCTGAAGCAGGCGTCCGAGGAACTGCAGATGGTGCTGGGTGGTTATGATGGCGTGAGCAATATCCACGACAACCTGCCCTACGGCAAAGATCAGATGATCTTCTCGTTGACACCGCAGGGCAAGTCGCTGGGATTGACCACGGCGGCACTGGGTCAGCAGCTGCGAGCGGCCTACTACGGCAGCCGGGTGCAGATATTCAATCAGGACAACGCGGAGCTGGAAGTGATGCTGATGCTGCCCGATGAGGAGCGTGACCACATCGTGTCATTGAATCAGTTCCCGGTGCGAACGCCCGCTGGCGAAATCGTGCCATTGCGAATGGTTGCCGAACTGACTACCCGTCGTGGTATCGATGTGATCAATCACAACGGCGGGTCTATGTCGGTGATGGTCAGCGCATCGGTGGATAGTCGGCAAAACAACGCCGAGCGGGTTCTGGCCGGCGTCACTGAGGGGCCCTTGCAGGAAATCAATCAGCGTTATGGTCTGAGCTCAGGTCTGGGCGGATCCAGCTTGTTTAATCAGCAACTGATGGCGGCCATGCAGATGGGCGCCGTACTGACATTGATATTTATCTATCTGATTCTGGCATGGTCGTTTGCGTCATACACCTGGCCGCTGGCCGTGCTGGTTGCCATACCTCTGGGCCTGACCGGTGCCATAGCGGGGCACTGGGTCATGGGCGTAGACCTGGGTGTGATGACCATGCTGGCGTTTTTTGCGCTCACCGGCGTGGTGGTTAACGACTCCATCGTGCTGGTCAGTTTCCTGCGTCGGGAACTGGCAGCGGGCACGCCTTTGCGTGAAGCAGTGCGCGGTGCGGCACTGTCACGTTTCCGGGCGGTCATGCTGACCTCTTTGACCACGGTGGCCGGTTTGTCGCCGCTGATGTTCGAAAGTTTCAGTCTCGCGATTTATATGGTGCCTATTGCCATCACGCTGTGTTTTGGTCTGGCATTCGCAACACTGCTGGTGCTGCTTGTGGTGCCCGCGCTGATCATACTGATTGAAAATACTAAAACGTCATTGTCGCGGCTGATGCCACGCGCACATAAATTGAACGTAACACCACAAGAAGGGATGTGAACATGAAAGCACAATATTTTCCGGGCAGAACCCTGGCGCGTTTTCGTTATCTGGGAGGCAAAGCGGCCGGATTGCTGATTTTTGGCATATTCCTGATGTTAAGTATGCTGGTTATTGCCACCGGTCCCGAGGCGGCACCGACTGAACGCGCCGAGCGCGAGTGGCCGGTGTCCTACCGGGAGGTGACTCCGGTTTCCATGGCGCCGACCATACAGGTGTACGGCAAACTGGAAACCGATCAGTCAGCCACATTGCGTGCGGGTGTAACGGCAACGGTAGCACAGGTCCTGCGTCGTGAAGGCGACTGGGTCAACGCCGGTGAAACCCTGGTGCAACTGGACGATGCGGAGGTTCTGTTGGCGGAACAGTCGGCCCGCGCTGAACTGGCCCGCGCGGAGGCGGCGTTACGCTCGATAAGGAATGACCACCAGCTGGCGCAGGATCTGGGCCTTCATCATGAAGCCCAGTCGCAACTGGCGCGTGAGAAACTGCAGCGCTTCGAATCCCTGCATGCAAAAAGCATGATTGCCGACGCGCAGCTTGATGATGTTCGCCACGAAGCCACGGAGCGTGCCATGGTACTGGCGCAGCACCAGTCGCGTTTGCGTGACTTTCCCAATCAGGAACAACAGGCAGAAGCCGTGGTAGCAGAAGCCTCTGCGCGCCTGGGTCAGGCTGAACTGGATCGGCAGCATACCGATGTGCGTGCACCATTCTCAGGTCGGGTTGTGGCACTTGATGTGGCTGCCGGAGATCGCATCAGTGCGGGCAGTGCCTTGCTGTCGGTTGCTGACTACGCGGGGTTGCAGGTGCGTGCGCCGGTACCTGTGGATGTGGCTCAGCAATTGCGCCGCAATCTGGATAGAGGCAAGCCGGTTGTGGCTGCCACCACGATTGCCGGTGAACGGCTTGGTTTTCAACTGCGGGGTTTGGCAGGAGAGGTCAAGGCAGGTCAGAGTGGTATTGATGCCTTTTTCCATGTCGCGCCGGACTCGGTGATGGCACTGGGTACGGTCGTTGATCTGACCGTCGCGTTGCCTGAGCAATCCAATGTGGTGGCGCTGCCCATCCATGCGGTGTATGACAACAACCGGGTGTATCGAATTACCGACAGCCGTCTGCAGGCGGTGACAATCGAGCGCGTAGGTGAGCACATGGATGAGGCCGGTAATTTCCGCGTGCTGGTGCGCTCATCGGAGCTCGGCCGGGGCGATCAATTGCTGGTGTCACAGTTGCCGACGGCCATGACCGGTCTTCTGGTCAGGCCGACCCTGGCAGAGACCAGTCAGACGCCGGCGCTGGCGGGACAGTGGTCAAGCTGGTAGTGAAGTGATAAGGTCTGCGCCATAAACAGACCATCAGAGGATCCGTCAATGGCGCAGTTGCTGGAACAGCAAGGAATAATTATTACCGGTGGTACCCGCGGTATCGGCAAGGCGATCGCCGAAGCCGTGCTTGCCGAAGGCGCCCGTGTGTTGATTACCGGCCGCTCACAGGCCAGTGTTGATGAAGCGCTGGGCGCCGTCGATCACCCCGCCCTGTTTGGTATGCCAGCCGATGTGGCCAGCGAAGACGATACCGTGGCAGTATTCGCACGGGCGCTGGAGTTGTTCGGGAAAGTGGATGCGGTGGTCAATAACGCGGGCATTGCTCGTGCCGGTGCAGTGCACAATCTGCGCCTGAAAGATTTCCAGATGGTCATGGATACCAACCTGAACGGTGCCTTCCTGTATAGCCGCGAAGCCTTCCGGGTCATGAAAGACACTGGCGGTGGCCGCATTCTCAATATCGGCAGTATTTCTGCCGAAACTCCCCGCTTCGGATCGGTGCCTTATACCACCAGCAAGTTCGGTCTGCAGGGCATGACCCGGGCACTGGCTATTGAAGGCCGCGAAGTGGGCATTATGGTGAGTTGCCTGCACCCGGGCAATGTCCACACGGACATCTGGGACAAGGCACCCAAATCTGTGGTTGATGAACCCAAGATGGCGGTCGCAGACATCGCTCGTGTTGCCGTGTTGATGCTCAGCATGCCGAAGAACGCCACGATTATTGATGCTACTGTGCTGGACCCGCGGCAGCCTTTCCTGGGGCGTGGCTAACCCAGGTCGTGGATAGAATGACCAGCCAACAGCAGACTAATCCAAAAGATTTAACGGAGTGACTGACTATGAATAAAATAATATTGCGATCAATCGCAGGTACATTTGCCCTGCTGGCAGGATCGGCGTTCGCCCAAAACGCTGAGCTGGTGGCCCCCGGTGTCGAAGCGGAATTGCTGACGGATGGGTTCGTATTTACTGAAGGTCCTGCGGCCGATGCCGAGGGCAATGTCTATTTCTCTGATATTCCGACCAGCACCAACTATGTGTGGACCAATGCAGGCGAGTTGCAGACCTTTCGCGAGAACAGTAACGGTACCAATGGTCTGTTCTTTGATCGCGATTGGCAATTGTTTGCGGCGGAAGGTGGCGCCGGTCGTATCACCGCTCTCAACAGTGATGGTCAGGCCGCGGTGGTTGTCGACGAGTACGAAAGCGAGCCGTTTAACAGCCCCAATGATCTTTGGCTCGACGCCGAAGGTGGCATCTATTTCACTGACCCACGTTACGGTGATGAGTCCAATAATCCCCAGCCCGGCTACTATGTGTACTATCTGGCGCCAGGTGCCGATGAAGCCGTGGCCATCATTACCGATCTGGTAAAACCCAATGGCATTATCGGTACCCGCGATGGACAGACCCTGTATGTCGCGGACCATCTGGGTAACGAGACCTACGCCTATGACATTACTGCGCCAGGTCAGGTCGACAATAAGCGTCTGCTGGCAGAACAGGGCTCTGATGGTTTAACGCTGGATGAGCACGGGAACCTTTACCTGACCGGCGGCAACAATATTACCGTTTACAGCCCGGCAGGTGAGTTGCTGGACACACTGACATTCCCGTTGGCACCTGCCAACATGACGTTCGGGGGCTCTGATCGTGATGTGCTGTTTGTCACCGCGCGCAGCAGTCTGTTTGCTCTGCAAATGAACGTTAAAGGCATGTACTGACAAGCCAGATTATGCCGGGCGGTAGAACTGGTACTGATTACGCCCGTCAGCTTTGGCCTGATACATGGCAAGATCCGCCTTGCCCATCAGGTCCTTGAAGTCCTGGCCGTGCTGTGGCGCCAGCGCTACCCCCATGGAGACGGCCGGTACCAGGGTTTCTCCCTGCAGCGTAATCGGGAGGGAGATTGCGTGGTTGATTTTTTCGAGAATATATTCAACATCTTTGGCTTTGGCTATGCCGGGTAGCAGGATCAAAAATTCGTCACCGGCGATGCGGACCAGGCGATCGGATTTTCGCAGTTGAGATCCGATTGTTTCCCCCAGGTGGCAAAGCAGCTCATCGCCCAGATGGTGGCCGTGAGAGTCATTGATAATTTTGAAATTGTCTATATCAACAAAAACCAGACCGACACCGGCATCTTCTTGCTCACTGAGTCTCAGCAGTTCCTTAAAATAATGCTCGGCCATGCGGCGGTTGGGCAGACCGGTCAGATTGTCGTGATTGGCCAGGTGCTCGGCCTGAAGTCTGGACTGCGTGGCGTCGTCCATCTGAATGTGGAGCGCATCCAGTAATGCCAGGAGATCGGAGGCCAGTACCCGGATTATGAAGGCCGCGGCGATCAGGATGACGCCATAGTCCCCCAGCCAGCGATAACCCATGGGTTCTTCCGTACCAACCCGCCAGCCATTCTGGGTCGCGTAAATCAGAATAATCATGTATGCCGCCATGGCAGCCAGCGCAATATAAAAGGTGCGTTTACCCAGCATGATCATGGCAAACAAGAGGACCGCAGGGTAACCCGTCAATGCTGAAGAGCGCAGTCCTGCACCGCCCCACATGGCTTGCGCAACACAAACGAACATGACAACAACGGTGAGCGCGGCGGCAGATTGTGCATGGCCCTTACGCAACAGGAGCAGCGCCAGCAGCAGAAAGACCATAGTAAATAAGAGCGACGCCACTACAACGCTCTGGTTGTCGAAAAAGTTGACAAGTGACAGGGCACTCACCGCGAGCAGCATGACCAGAATGCCCTGGCCTATGCGCTTGCCGCGAATCTGCTGGATAGGGTCTGTGTGGCGGGACTGGTTAGTTGGTTCACGCATCCTTTTGTTCCTGGTCCAATCGTCAAACACCTGACTACGATCACAACTATGCAGCGGTTCAACGCATATGGCAATCCCTGTTTGTTGTCTGAATCAATGACGAATCAGATAATCAAAGGCGCTAAGAGAAGAGCGTGAGCCTTCACCCATGGCAATGATAATCTGTTTGTAAGGCACATTGGTGACATCACCGGCGGCAAAAACACCGGGGATATTGGTCTGGCCTTTGGCATCAATCTCGATCTCGCCGTGCTTGCTGGTGGTCACTGCACCGTTTAACCACTCGCTGTTTGGCAGCAGGCCGATTTGCACAAAAATGCCTTCCAACTCGACAGTGTGCAGCTCGTTGCTGTTGCGGTCTTTATATTCGATGCCGGTGACCTTGTGCTTGTCGCCCAGCACCTGAGTGGTTTGTGCCGAGGTGATGACACTGACATTGGGCAGGCTGTGCAGCTTGCGTTGCAGTACGTCATCAGCCTTCAGGGTGTCGGCAAACTCAATCACTGTCACGTGTTTCACCAGACCGGCCAGATCGATGGCGGCCTCGATACCGGAGTTGCCGCCACCAACGACGGCCACGCGTTTGCCTTTGTACAGAGGGCCGTCGCAATGCGGGCAGTAGGCAACACCTTTATTGCGGTACTCGGTTTCGCCGGGCACATTGAGTTCGCGCCAGCGCGCGCCGGTGCTAAGAATCACGGTCTTTGAGCGCAGCGAGGCACCGTTGTCGAACCTGATCTCGTGCAGGCCGCCGGTTTCGGCTGCGGGAATCAGGGCTGAGGCGCGCTGCAGATTCATGATATCGACGTCGTACTGTTTGACATGCTCTTCCAGTTCCCGCGCCAGTTTCGGGCCTTCGGTTTCCTGCACGGATACAAAATTTTCAATCGCCATGGTATCCAGCACCTGACCGCCGAAACGCTCGGCGGCAACACCGGTGCGGATGCCTTTACGCGCTGCGTATATCGCGGCGGCGGCACCGGCCGGGCCGCCACCCACGATCAGCACATCAAAGGGTTCCTTGTTGTTAATTTTTTCTGCTTCGCGTTCAACGGCGCCGGTATCGATTTTGGCCAGGATTTCATCAATACCCATACGGCCCTGGCCAAAGGCCTCACCATTCAGATAAATGCTGGGCACTGACATCACCTGGCGCTGGTCCACTTCGTTCTGGAACAGTGCGCCGTCAATGGCAACATGTCTGATGTTGGGGTTCAACACAGCCATCAGGTTCAATGCCTGCACCACGTCCGGGCAGTTCTGGCATGACAGCGAGAAGTAGGTTTCAAAGACGAATTCGCCTTTGATGGCTTTGATCTGCTCAACTTTTTCGTCGCTGAGTTTGGGCGGATGGCCGCCGGTCTGCAGCAGCGCCAGCACCAGTGAGGTGAACTCGTGACCCATGGGAATGCCGGCAAAGCGCAGGTGCATCTCGGCGTCCGGGCGCTGCAGGGCAAACGACGGCTTGCGCGCATCGTCACCATCTTCGCGTATTGTAATCTTGTCGGTCAGGCTCGCGATGTCGTGAACAAGCGCGCGTAATTCGGCGGACTTGGCACTGTCGTCCAATGACGCAACAATCTCGAAAGGCCGTGTGACTTTTTCCAGGTAGGTCTTTAACTGGGCTTTCATGTTGGTGTCTAACATTTAAGAAATTCCTCTCTAAGACTGTCCTTAACAAGCGTTTGGTTAACTTGGGATTCTGTGAATCCGGTACGGTCGACAAAATTCGGGCACAAAAAAGCCCGGACGGTTCGCGCCCGGGCTCTCGGGCTAAGATCAGACAGCGTTGGTGATCAAAGCGGGTGGATCAGATCTTGCCGACCAGATCCAGTGACGGTGCCAGTGTGGCTTCGCCTTCTTTCCACTTGGCCGGGCAGACCTCGCCAGGGTGCTTGGCAACATACTGCGCCGCTTTGACCTTGCGCAGCAGCTCGGAAGCATCGCGGCCAATGTTACCGGCGGAGATTTCCACGATCTGGATAACACCTTCGGGGTCGATCACGAAGGTACCGCGCTCAGCCAGGCCTACTTCTTCTATCATGACTTCGAAGTTGCGGCTGATGATGCCGGTGGGGTCGCCGATCATCGGGTAGGTGATTTTGCCAATGGTCTCTGAACTGTCGTGCCAGGCTTTGTGGGTGAAGTGAGTGTCGGTAGACACGCTGTATACTTCAACGCCGCGGCTTTTCAGTTCTTCGTAGTTGTCAGCCAGGTCACCCAGCTCAGTCGGGCACACGAAAGTGAAGTCAGCCGGATAGAAAAATACGACTGACCACTTGCCCTTGAGATCCGCTTCAGAGACGTCCACGAATTCGCCGTTATGGAAAGCAGTCGCTTTAAATGGTTTTACTTCAGTGTTGATCAATGACACGTTAATGCTCCTTTGTCGTCTAGCCGTTCCAGTGTGGGGGTGGCTGATTAAGTTTACGAGCGCCATGATAACGGCGAAGGCTGCTTAGGTAAAATGAAATATTTATTGCACAACGATAGATAAAGTGAATCGTTAGCGGCGACACATGGATGCAGACGGGCGAATAGGGACCGGGGCTCTGCGTCGCGCCCCGGTCCGGCAGGTTCAGTCAGGGAGATACTGCTGTCGTAACGACCTGGCAACGGCGACCATACCGCGCAACGCCACTTCAGTTTCGGGCCAGCTTCGGGTTTTAAGGCCACAATCGGGGTTTACCCAGAGACGTTCGGGGGGGATTCGCGTGACGGCACGATGCATGATATCCATCATGGCGTCATATTCTGGTGCGTTGGGTGAATGGATGTCGTAGACACCAGGTCCAATTGCGTTGGGGTACCGATAATCTTCGAAAGCCTGTAACAAGTCACCGTTGGAGCGCGAAGTCTCGATAGTAATAACGTCGGCGTCCAATGCGGCAATGGCGTCGATAATGTCATTAAAATCGGAATAACACATGTGGGTATGAATCTGGGTGTCATCGCGCACACAACAGGTTGTCAGCCGGAACGCCTTAACGGCCCAGTCCAGATAGCGTTGACGCTGCGCTTTGCGCAACGGCAGGCCTTCGCGAATGGCCGGTTCGTCCACCTGGATAACGTGAACGCCTGCGCTTTCCAGGTCGCGCACCTCGTCACGAAGCGCCAGCGCAATTTGCATGGCCGTAGTTTCGCGGGGTTGGTCATCGCGCACAAATGACCAGCTCAGCATAGTGATGGGGCCGGTAAGCATGCCTTTCACCGGTTTTTGGGTCAGTGATTGTGCATAGCTGATCCAGTCCACTGTCATGGCCTGTCGCCGACGAATATCGCCATAAATGATGGGTGGTTTGACGCAGCGCGAACCATAACTTTGCACCCAGCCATATTGTGTAAACAGATAACCGTCAAGTTGTTCGCCAAAGTACTCCACCATGTCATTACGTTCTGCTTCGCCGTGCACAAGGACGTCGATATCCAGAGACTCCTGGCGCTGTATGGCTTCGGCAATTTCCGTTCGCATACGCAACTGATACGCATCAGGTGCAAGCTGCCCTGCCTTGAATTGTTGGCGGGCTTGTCTGATGGCAGGCGTCTGCGGGAATGATCCGATAGTGGTCGTGGGGAATGTCGGCAACTGCAGGATCTGTTGCTGGGCTTGATAGCGCACCGGGAATAAACTGTCGCGCTGTCCGTCAGTGGTCTGGATATTGCGCAATCGCGCCTGTACATCCGGGTTGTGTCGCAGGTCCGAATTGCGCCGGAGCCGGACAATACGGTCACTGTTGTCCAGCGCGGCCTGGGCGCCTGGGTGGTCATCTGCGCGCAGTAAACTATTGAGAGTGCTCAGTTCATGCAGTTTCTGGGTGGCGAAGGCAAGCCAGTCATGCAGCGCGGGGGGCAGACTTGTCTCAGTGACCAGATCAACGGGCACGTGCAGCAAGGAGCAGGACGGCGCCAGCCACAGGCGCTCACCCAGTTTATCCTGGGCAGATTCCAGCGCCAACAGGGATTGTCGCAGGTTGTTGCGCCAGACATTGCGGCCATCAATGATGCCGACGGAAAGGACCTTGTTCTGCGGCAGCCAGTCCAGGATGGGTTGTATTTCTGTCGGCGCTCGCACCGCATCGATGTGTATGCCGGCGACGGGCAGATTGAGAGCAGTTTGCAGATTCTCTTCAAACCCACCGAAGTAGTTGGCCAGCAGAATTTTTACCGGGCAGCTTTGCAATTGATTGTAAGCTTTGTCAAAAGCGCGTTGCCACTTCGCTGATAAATCGAGACTGAGTATGGGTTCATCAATCTGCACCCACTGCGCACCTGCGTCGCTCAGGGCCCGCAACAGTGCTTGGTACGCTTTCAGCAAAGCCGGCAACAGCGTCAGTCGGTCGAAATCCGGTGATGTTCCTTTGCCCAGCCATAGGTAGGTCACCGGCCCCACCAGAACCGGCTTGGCTGCATGGCCCAACGCTACTGCTTCGCGGGTTTCATCGATGATCTGACGCCATTCCAGCGCGAAGGTCTGTTGTGGGCTGAACTCGGGCACGATGTAGTGGTAGTTGGTATCGAACCACTTGGTCATGTCACTGGCGGATGCCGGGGCGCCTGTGGGTGCCCGGCCACGAGCCACACGAAACAGGGTGTCCAGGTCGGTTGCCCTGCCGTCCTGATTGCGGTGGCGCGCCGGTATGTTGCCGACTGTAGCGGATAGCGTTAACACCTGGTCATACCAGGCGAAGTCGCCACAGGGAATCAGATCCAGATTTGCATCAGCCTGCAATTGCCAGTGCTGCCGCCGTAGCTGGCGTCCGATATCTTCCAGTCCGGACTGTTTTAGGTCGCCTCGCCAATAGGCTTCCAGAGCCTTTTTCAGTTCCCTGTCGCCGCCAATACGTGGGAAACCCAGGCTGTGTGTCTGTATCTGTTTGCTCATGAAAACTCCTGATGCTGCACGTCGTTGTCTATCTGACCGAGCGCATTCTGGGGCAGAGATGATCATGAATCAAACTGAAGATTTTCATTTTTAATATGAATTAAATTTGATTAGAATGGTGTACCGTCAAGCGCAGAGGTGTTGAATGCTGGAGCTACGTCACTTGAGAACACTGATCACGCTGCGTGAAAGCGGGAGCCTGGTTGAGGCTGCGGATCGTCTTTGTGTGACCCAGTCTGCACTCTCGCATCAGTTGAAGGATCTGGAATCCCGGCTGTCCTGCGAGCTGTTTGTGCGCAAGAGTCGGCCCTTGCGATTCACTGAGCCAGGCCAGCGTTTGCTGGCGCTGGCCGATGACGTCCTGGTTCGGGTGGAAGACACTGAGCGGGACATTCAAAAGCTGTTGCATGGCGAGGCGGGCCGACTGCACCTGGCGATTGAATGCCACAGTTGTTTTAACTGGCTGATGCCGGTGCTGGAAACTTACCGTCGGCAATGGCCCGGAGTCGTTCTGGATTTTTCCGGCGGGTTTATTTTCGAACCGTTGCCAGCGCTGGCGCGTGGTGAGGTTGATCTGGTCATTACATCGGATCCCCAGCCCATCAGCGGTATCAGTTATCTGCCCTTGTTTGCTTATGAGATGCAGGTCGCACTGGCCAATGACCATCATTTGCTGACCAGAGACTACCTGACGCCACAGGATCTGATAGAGGAAACCGTGATTACGTACCCGGTGTCACGTGAACGTCTGGATATTTTCAGGCAATTTCTGGATCCTGCAGGGATCAGCCCCAAAACGGTACGCAACACTGAATTGACATTAATGATGGTACAGCTGGCCGCCAGTGGTCTGGGTGTGTGTGCGTTGCCCAATTGGGTCCTGGCGGACTATCTGGCCCAGGGATTAATCTCTGTTCGCCGGGCGGGGGCGGATGGCGTATGGCCGGTGCTCTACGCCGCGATTCGAAGTGAGCAGAAACGCCAGGTATTCCTGCAGGACTTTCTGACGCTGGCCAGAGCGCATTGCCTGCGTCATCTGCCGAATGTGGTTGCTGCTGACGATGATACAAAAATCATATGACTGATTCGGTCATGGTGAACTAAAGTCACAAAGTGAAGCAGATGAAACAGTCAGTAGAAGATGAGAATGGAAATGGCTGCCACAGCAATGATGATGACCAGATAACCGATGACCCGGGCCGGTTCCCGGCGCAACATGCTGAACATGGTGTCGGCAGTTCCTGCCGCTCTGTCAGCCAGGTATTGCGCGCGCATACGTTGCAGGCGCTGGTGCTGGTAGTCATCCAGCAGTGCCCGGGCCTGTGTATAGTCCGTATCATGGTGCAGCCACAGGCCGGGCATGGAGATGCCCCAGTTGCCGGCGCTGGTCTCATAAAACGGGATTTTGTTGGTTTCCAGCAGCTCGCGGACTTCGGTGGCCTCGTCTTCGGGTACATTTCGCAGTCGAAACAGCAGCTTTGCCATGGATTCCGGCCTTGCAGGGGCTTAATTGAATGAAGAACAAATAGTTCACAAATAGTTCAGGAGCAGCAATGGATAAGCGATTATCAGTGAAACGAACAATGCGCAGTCTAACAGAAAGGGTGGCTGGCCACGAAACGTATGTGTGCCGGGTGACCCGGGTTGCAGCTGTCGCGTTATTGCTGTTTGCCCATGTTCTGCCGGCCAGCGCTGACACCTCGGTCTGGCAAGCCAGTAAGGGCGACGATACGGTGTTCCTTGGTGGCACGATCCACTTGCTGCGTCCCGGGGATTATCCGCTACCGGAGGCCTTTGAAACGGCCTATCAGGCATCGGACCGGTTGTTCTTCGAGATTGATCAGGCCCAGATGGCAGATATGTCGGTGCAGGCACGCATGATGCAGCAATTGATGTATCAGGATGGCCGCACGCTGGAAACTGTGCTGGATGAGGAGACCTATACAGCATTGTCTGCCTATGCCGGGGAAGCGGGTTTGCCGATGGCGATGATTCAGAACTTCAAGCCCGGCCTTTTGCTCAGCACCCTGACCGTGATCGAATTCCAAAGCATGGGTTTTACGCCCCAGGGCGTGGATGCCTACTACAACACCCGTGCCGTGGGGGATGGCAAGGCGCGCGGCGAGCTGGAAACCATTGACCAGCAGATTGAGTTGCTGGCGGCCATGGGGGAAGGTTACGAGAGCGAGTTTGTGATGTATTCCCTGCGTGATCTGGAAACAGCCGGGGAGGCCATGGAGGAGATGATCACCGCCTGGCGCACGGGCGATCTGGCGGCGCTGGAAGATCAGTTCATCAGGCCCATGCTGGAGGAGGCGCCGGAGCTTTACGACAGTATGCTGGTGGTACGCAACAATAACTGGCTGCCACAGGTAGAAGCGATGTTTGATGAGGCAGGCACTGAATTTGTGCTGGTGGGCGCGGCGCACCTGATCGGAGAGCATGGCTTGTTGGCGATGCTCTCAGCGCGCGGTTACGAGGTCAGCAAGGTTGGCGCCGGGGCGTCTGACGGGTAGTTCGGCCTGGTCGCGGATCCGGCGTGATGTCGGCTCCGCGTTGCGTATCAGTTTGCGGTTTTATGGCTCAGAATAATCTGACGCGGTCCGCGGGTATGTGTCTGGCCGCTGGTGCCGGTTGGGATCTGTTGTACTTTTCCACCCGATTTTACGAAGGCCGCCATCTGGCGGGCCAGATCATCTCTGTCGCAAACGGGCAGATCTTTTTTAGACTTGGACATACTGTCAACCTTGGGGTTTACTATTTGTGAGCCCGTTAGTATACACCATTCCGGCCCTTGCTGTCAGCGCGCCTTGTCAGCCCCGAAGTCGCGACACAGAGCGCGGGTGACGTTGTCCGGTATCGGGTCAACGCAGTACCGGTACGCCGGGTGATCGCAGCGCACTGACCAATGCGCTCCGTTCTGCGCAGCCGCAATCATGTCGCTGGTGAATTCGAAGCGCATAAAATGCACCGCTGAGGTTTTCTCCTGCGTTGTTCGGCAAAGGTCTTCGTCGGTGATGGCGAACACTGCAGGATGACCTTCAATTTGCATTGAAACAGTCTGCTCAATAGCCAGTAGCTCGCGCAAGGCCTGACGGCGCTCGTTCTCGTCGGCATATTCGAGCATGAATGTGCACTTCAGGTTGCTGCCATCAGGAATGAGGGGGTTGTATGCTGCCAGCTCCTGGGCAATGGCCTCGCTGCTGTTCAGGTTTTCGGCGCGCATCATTTCCTGCACCTGATATTTCATGGTCATGAAATCTTCAAAGTGCAGTGTGGCATTTGGCCCCAGCGCAATACGCCGGTTGCGTTTGTGCGCAATGATGGCCTGGCGAAAAGCCGAACGTTGTTGCTGATATTGGTCCAGCGATCCTATGTCCGCAACCGTCAGTTTTTTCATGGTTCTGCCCTGGCGCTGTGGCCTGGATTAATCTTCCAGGTTGTCGAGCGCTTTCTGGAAGCGGTTGGCGTGTGAGCGTTCGGCCCTGGCCAGGGTTTCCATCCAGTCTGCGATCTCATCAAAACCTTCGTCGCGCGCCTCTTTTGCCATGCCAGGGTACATGTCTGTGTATTCATGGATTTCTCCGGCAATGGCTGACTTCAGGTTGTCAGCCGTGCTGCCGATGGGCAGACCGGTGACCGGATCACCCACGGCCTCCAGGTACTCCAGGTGGCCGTGAGCGTGACCCGTTTCCCCTTCCGCGGTGGAGCGAAACAGCGCCGAGATTTCGCTGCGACTTTCAATATCGGCTTTCTGGGCAAAGTACAGATAACGACGGTTTGCCTGAGACTCAGCCGCGAATGCGAGCTTGAGGTTGGCTTCCGTTTTGGTGTCTTTCAGTGACATGGTCTTGTCTCCGGGTCCTGGCAGGTAGTGAGCGTACGCCAAGCGTGTGAACATATCGCAGTAATCTGCACGATTCTAATGGTTTTTTTGTTGATCCTCATGATCGGATGCAATCTAAGCGGTGAGACGTATTTCATACTCGGGGCAATCTGCTAGAATCGATCATCCAGACAGAGAGAGATCGGTATGACTGACACTAAAGCCAAAGCAACACGCACCAAAAAAGCCGACACCAGCGCTGAAAAACCTGTTAAGACGCCAAAGCCTGCAGCGAAGACAACCAAACCTGCAGCGAAGACGGCCAAACCCGTCAGCAAGTCAGCACCTGCCGCCAAATCGGGCAGCAAAACAACAGCAAAAGCAGCCGCCGCCAAGCCAGCGAAGGCGGCAGCCAGGAAGCCTGCTGCCAAAACAGCGGTCAAGGCTGCAGCAAAAACTGCAACAAAAGCCACGCCCAAAACGGCGAGCAAGGCGGCGACTGCAAAGCCGGTTAAAACCGCGACTAAGCCAGCCCCAGCCAATAAAACCAGCGCCAAGACAGGGACCAAACCAGCCGCTAATTCGGTGAAAGCGACCACAGCGGCGAAACCGGCCAAAGCTACAAAGACTGCGGCAACAAAAACTGCGGCAAGCAGTGCGCCGAAAAAGCCGGTAGGCAAGGCCGCAACTGCAGCCAAAGCCAAGCCAGCGTCGAGCGTTGCCAAGAAAACCACCAAGCAAGTTGCTGCAAAATCCGGCAAAAAAGTCACTGAGAAACCTGCGGAGAAACCTGCGGAGAAACCTGTAGAGAAAGAGCGGGTAGAAGGCGCGTCCGTCAACTTCAGCAGTGTCCAGGAGCCGCCCTCACATCTGACCATGCGTGTGGAAACCAACCGGGTGGTCGCGTTTCACTACCGCCTGTGCGAAGTACGCCCTGATGGCAACCGCTCGCAATGGCTGGAGGCATCGTTTGGCCGTCAACCTCTGCTGTATCTGCATGGCCACGGCAATGTGGTGCCGGGCCTTGAGCAGGCGATGGCGGGCAAGCGTGCGGGAGATCGCATTGAGATCACGCTGACGCCGGAACAGGCATACGGCCCGCGCACCTCTAACGAGTTGCTGAGAGTCCCGATCAAGCATTTGCATCGCGCCCCGGAGCGCAAACATCTGGTGCCGGGAACCATCGTGTCGGTTAAAACCAATCGTGGCGCCAAGAATGCATTGGTCATCAAGGTCGGAAAATTCAACGTTGACCTGGACACCAACCATCCGTATGCCGGCAGAACATTGCATTACCAGATTGAAGTGCTGGGTGTGCGACAGGCGTCCGCGGAAGAGGTGGCACACCGTCACGTGCATGGACCCGGCGGGCATCAGCACTGATTTGTGAAAACACAACAAAAACGAGAACAGGTGGGGTTATGTCACGAAAGAGCGATGGGTCACTGAAAAACGAAGAGGCCGTAACAAGCGAAAGCCGCAGAAATATGTTGAAGGCCGGACTGGGCGCCGGGGTCATGGCCGCCAGCGCCGGCTTTCCGTGGCGGGCCCTGGCCCAGGGGGAAGAACTGGTACCGTTTCTGGACGTGCCCGAGGGTTATGACCCGGGCCCACGCCGCCCGGGCATGACTCACATCATTGATACCCGCCAGATTAACAACTTCTACAGCGACGACTTTTATGTCGTGCAGCACTATGGTCAACCGGAACTGGATGTGAGCAGTTACCGCCTGACCGTGACCGGGTTGGTAGACCGGCCCCTGAGCTTCACGCTGGACGAGTTGATGGCCCTGCCCGATCAGACTCTGGATGTTGGTTTTGAGTGCGGCGGCAATGGCAATCGCATGTATCACGGTCTGGTCGGCAATGCGCGCTGGCGCGGCATCAACCTGAAGGCATTGCTGGAACGCGCGGGTGTGCAGGAAAACGGGCGTGAAGTGGTGTTTTTTGGCGGTGATATCGGCCAGGAGGAAATTCGTGGCCGCGAAGTCGATAAGGCTTTTGCCCGCAGCCTGTCACTGGAAGATGCCATGCGCGATGACAATATGATCGCCTTTGAAATGAATGGCCAGCCATTGCCTGTACACCACGGTCGCCCGGTGCGATTGCTGGTGCCCGGCTTCTACGGCGTTGCCAACGTGAAATGGCTGACCCAGATTCATGTCCAGGATACGCGGTACATGGGGCGCTTCATGGGCCGTGATTACGTGACCCTGAAAAAGGAGATGGTGGGCGGTCAGGCGCGCTGGGTGGAAAATTCAGTGGCACGCATGAACCTCAAATCGGTCATAGCCCGTGTCACCCGCCGCGGCAACAGCCATCGCATCAGCGGGTTTGCCCTGAACGATGGGACGCCGTTGCGAAGTGTCGAAATCAGTATAGATGGCGGTGCCTGGCAGCAGGCTGACATTGATCCACAGGCTTCCACGTACAGCTGGAAACCCTTCCATTTTGACTGGCAGAGCGCTGCCCCGGGTGAGCACACACTTGTGTCGCGCGTCACTGACATCAATGGCAATACACAGGCGGTGGCAGAGGATTTGCCCGAGCGTGTGAGTTACTGGGAAGAGTTTGGCCAGTTCCCGCGCCGTGTCATGATTACATGAGCCAATATTCATCATGCCCTGAAGAGAGCCTTTGCTTATGAAAACATATCTGGTGCTGACGCTGATCGGCAACGATCAACCCGGACTGGTGGAGTCGCTGGCGCAGATCGTGGCGCAACACCAGGGCAACTGGCTGGAGAGCAACATGTCCCGGCTGGCGGGTAAATTTGCCGGTATCCTGCGGGTCAGTGTGGAGGAAGACAAAGCTGAGGCGCTGGTATCAGCGCTGGGTGCCTTGTCGCCACGGCTGAAACTTATTGTTGAACGCTCTGCCCAGCCGGAAACGGAAAAATCGCAGCGTGCCTTGCGTCTGAGTCTGGTCGGCAATGACCGTCCGGGTATCATCCGCGACATCTCGGGCGCCCTGGCGCGTCATAACGTGAACGTCGACGATCTGGATACTGAATGCGTGCCAGCGCCCATGTCGTCGGATATTCTGTTCCGCGCCGAAGCGGTCCTGCATATTCCGGCGGATCTTGATATCGAGTCCCTGCGCACCGAGCTCGAACGTCTGGCAGATGACCTGATTGTGGATATCAGCCTGATCGCAGACTGATGATACGCCAGCCCCGGTCGCTGGCGTGTTGCCGCAGCCTGTCGTCCGGGTCCACGGCCACGGCTTCACCCACGGCCTCCATGAGCGGAATATCGTTGAACGAATCGCTGTAGAACACGGCGTCCTGCATGGACAGCGCTGCATCGTTCTGTTCGCGCAACCAGGATTGAAATTTGTCGATCTTGCCAGCCTGGAAACAGGGCTTGCCTTCGATTTTTCCCGTCAGCACACCCGCCACCTGTGCCAGATCTGTGGCAATCAGATGAGTGATACCCAACCGGTCTGCAATAGGGCCGGTAATAAAGCGGTTGGTGGCCGTCACAATCAGGCAGATGTCGCCCGCCGCCTTGTGATCGTCGATCAGTTTTTGCGCGCTGGCCTGCAGCATGGGTTCAACAAATTCGGTCATGAACTGGGCGTGCAGCTCAGCCAGACGGGTGACCGGCAAACCGACCACTGGCGCGATGGCGAACTCACAATACTCGTTCATGTCCAGCACACCCTGCTTGTATTGCTGGTAGAAGGCATCATTGCGGCGCCGGTGCGCTTCGGCATCAACCAGGCCAGCCTGGCACAGGAATTCGCCCCAGGCGTGATCACTGTCGCCTGCCAGCAAGGTGTTATCGAGGTCAAAAATGGCCAGTTTTGTCATGAAGTCAGTCCCTGCTATCAATTGCGACGGGTTTAACGGGCGGTCATTATAACCTGAGACCGGCGCTTTTTTGCCGGACGAATCTGTGAAACAATGCATAGCTGATATAGCACTGCAAAACGACACTGGGCAACTGCTCTACCACTGCGTCAACGGGAATCAATGAGACACCAACATGATCGATGCTGAAGGTTTCAGACCAAATGTCGGTATCATCATCTGTAATCCCAGAGGGCAGGTGTTGTGGGCCAAACGCATTGGCCAGGATGCCTGGCAGTTCCCGCAGGGCGGGATTCGTCAGGGTGAGCGCTTGCAGCAGGCGATGTACAGGGAATTAAAAGAAGAAGTCGGGCTTGAGGCCAGGGACGTGGAGATTCTCTCCAGCACGCGGGATTGGCTGTATTACCAGTTGCCGCGGCACTATATCCGGCAGAATTCCAATCCGGTGTGTATCGGACAAAAACAGAAATGGTTTTTGCTGGGAATGCGAGGAGATGAGTCGCGTATCTGTCTGGCCAACAGGAACATGACGCCGGAGTTCGATGACTGGCAGTGGGTCAGTTTCTGGTATCCTCTTAGCCAGGTGATTGATTTTAAAAAAGAAGTCTATCGCCAGGCACTGAAGCAACTGGTCAAGCCCCTGAACCGGTTCATTAACTCGTGAGACACTGTTAAACAGTCCCCATATGCTTGATAGATTGCGTGACATAGTTCAGGCGGTGAACTCCGCCCGGGACCTCCAGTCCGCGCTCGACGTAATAGTATCGAGCGTGCGCGAAGCTATGAATACGCAGGTTTGTTCTGTGTACCTGCTGGACAGCGACATTGGCAGCCACGTGTTGATGGCATCCGAAGGGCTGCGCAAAGAATCGGTGGGACATGTCAGTCTGCAACTGGATGAAGGTCTGGTCGGCCTGGTGGCGCGCAATGCCGAGCCGGTCAATCTTGAGGATGCACAGTCACATCCCAATTATCACTATCTGTCGGAAACCGGCGAGGAAGCGTTCAGTTCCTTCCTGGGCGTGCCCATTATTCACCATCGCAAGGTGCTTGGGGTGCTGGTTGTGCAGCACCGCGACAAACGCTCCTTTGATGCAGGTGAAGAAGCATTCCTGATCACCCTGTCCGCGCAACTGGCAGGTGTCATCGCCGCAGCCGAAGCCACCGGGGCCATTCAGGGCGTCAGCCCCTCGGGTCAACGGCGCGCTGACAGTACGTTTGCCGGTATCTCCGGCGCGTCTGGTGTTGCTATCGGTCATGCGGTGGTGGTGTTCCCGCGTGCCGATCTGAGCATTATTCCGAGTCGGCAGGTCGCCGACATTGATGCTGAGCTGCGCGCCTTTGCAATGGCCCTGTCTTCCGTGCGCGACGACATCCGCACCCTGAGTGAAACCGTCGGGCAGCAGCTGCGCCCGGAAGAGCGGGAACTGTTCGACGTTTACCTGCGCATGCTGGATGATGACGCGCTGGGACGTGAGGTTAACGAACTGATTCGGGAGGGTAATTGGGCCCAAGGGGCACTGGCGGACGTTGCAACCGATCACGTCAAAGCTTTTGAGCAGATGAAGGATCCGTACCTGCGCGAGCGCGCAGCGGATATCAAGGACCTGTGCAGTCGGGTGTTGGCCTACCTGCAGGAAACCGAGAGCACCAAACCCCGCGAATACCCCGATAACACCATCCTGGTCGGCGAAGACCTGGCGCCAGCAATGTTGATGGAAGTGCCGCGGGGAAAACTGGTGGGCATGATCTCGGTGAAAGGGTCAGGTAACTCACACGTGGCAATTCTCGCCCGCACCATGGGCATACCTACCGTGATGGGTGCGGTGGATTTGCCTTACCGCAAGCTTGATGGCCGACAGTTGATTGTTGATGGCTACAACGGCACAGTATTCACCAGTCCGTCCGACGCCACCCTGGCGCGTTATGGCGAAGTGTTAAAAGAAGAAGAACAGTTTACCCGTGGCCTGGAAGCGCTGATTGATCTGCCCTGCATTACACCGGATCACCACCGGGTCAGTCTGTGGGTGAACACTGGTTTGATGTCCGATGTGGTGCGCTCGCTGGATCATGGTGCGGAAGGCATCGGGCTGTTTCGTACTGAAGTACCCTTCCTGCTGAGCGAGCAGTTTCCCAGTGAGAAGGAACAGACTGCCATTTATCGCGAGCAGCTAGAGGCCTTTGCGCCTAAACCGGTGACCATGCGCACGCTGGATATTGGCGGTGACAAGTCCCTGCCGTACTTCCCGATTGAAGAAGCCAACCCGTTTCTGGGCTGGCGTGGCATACGTGTGACACTGGACCACCCGGAGATTTTTATTGCGCAGACACGGGCCATGATCCGTGCCAGCGAAGGCCTGGACAATCTTCAGGTCATGCTGCCAATGGTGTCCAACCTGCAAGAAGTCACCAGTTCCATACAGATTATCAAGCGCGCCTTGCGCGAGCTGCAGGAAGAAGGGCTGGACGTCAAAATGCCCCTCATCGGGGTGATGATCGAGCTGCCGGCGGCCGTGTACCTGACCCGTGCCCTGTGCCAGATCGTTGATTTTGTGTCGGTGGGCAGCAATGACCTGACGCAGTATTTGCTGGCAGTGGATCGTAATAACCCGCGCGTTGCTGATCTATATTCCGCGTTCCATCCGGCCGTGCTGAATGCCCTGCAACATGTGGTAACGGCAGCCCATGCCGAAAACCGGCCGGTCAGCATCTGTGGTGAGATGGCGGGTGATCCCGGTGCCGCCATTCTGTTGATGGCCATGGGCTTTGATACGTTGTCGATGAATGCCTCGACCCTGCTGAAGGTGAAAGCCGTGATCCGTTCGATTACGCTGAGTTCTGCCAAAAGTCTGTTGCATGATGTGATGCAGATGAGTGACGCCGAAAGTATACGCAGCTGCGTAGACCTGGCGCTGTACAATGCCGGCGTGGACCGATTGCTGCGTTCGTCGCGAACCAACTGACACTGAGGACATTTGATGCTGACATACCCTGATATTGATCCCGTCGCGTTCTCCCTGGGACCATTGACGGTGCACTGGTACGGCATCATGTATATCGTGGCGTTCACCGGTGCGTGGTATCTGGCCCGCCTGCGTGCGCGGCGCGCTGCCGCAGGCGAGCCCGGCAAAGACAAATTCAGGTTCTCTGATGAACAGATTGCCGACCTGGTTTTCTATGGCGCCTTGGGCGCCGTGCTGGGTGGTCGTTTCGGTTCAGTGCTGTTCTACAATTTTGATCGTTTCCTGGGCGACCCGTTGTGGTTGCTGCGCGTTTGGGAAGGCGGTATGTCTTTCCATGGCGGATTTCTGGGCGTCATGCTGGCGTTCTATTTTTATTCGCGACGCATCAATAAACACTACTTTGATGTGCTGGATTTTATTGCGCCGCTGGCGCCGTTCGGACTGGGTGTTGGTCGTATCGGCAACTTTATTGGCGGCGAACTCTGGGGTCGACCGACCGATGTGCCCTGGGGCATGGTGTTCCCCCACGTGGACCAGGTGGCGCGGCATGCCTCACAGTTATACCAGGCCGTACTGGAAGGTGTTGTGCTGTTCGGGTTGATGTGGTGGTTCTCGTCCAGTCCGCGCCCACGTTATGCCGTGTCCGGTTTGTTCGCCGTTGGTTACGGTGTGCAGCGCTTCTTTGTTGAATTCTATCGCGAGCCCGATTCATGGCTGGGGTTTGTCGCCCTGGACTGGTTGACCATGGGTCAGGTATTGTCCGTGCCGATGATTATTGCCGGTACCATTCTGCTGGTTGTGGCGTATCGAAAAAAACCTGAACCCAGGCGAGGCGAATCATGAAACAGTTCCAGGATTTGTTACAGCACATTCTTGACGAAGGCGCTGTCAAAACCGATCGCACCGGCACCGGTACTTTGTCGGTTTTTGGTCATCAGATGCGCTTTAATCTGCAGGAAGGATTCCCGCTGCTGACCACCAAGAAGCTGCACCTGCGCTCCATCATTCACGAATTGTTATGGTTCCTCAGCGGCGATACCAATATCCGGTATCTGAAAGATAACGGCGTCTCAATCTGGGATGAATGGGCCGATGAGAACGGTGACCTGGGGCCGGTCTATGGATTTCAGTGGCGCTCGTGGCCGGCAAAAGACGGCAAGTCCGTCGATCAGATAAGCAAGCTTATCCATCAGATCAGAACCAGTCCGGACTCGCGCCGGTTGATGGTGGTCGCTTATAACCCTGCCTACGTCGACGAAATGGCCTTGCCGCCCTGTCATTCCCTGTTTCAGTTTTACGTTGCCAATGGCAAGTTGTCCTGTCAGCTTTATCAGCGTTCAGCCGATACCTTTCTGGGTGTACCGTTCAATATTGCCTCATATGCCTTGTTGACGCACATGGTAGCGCAACAGTGCGAACTTGAGGTGGGCGATTTTATCTGGACCGGCGGGGATGTCCACCTGTACAGCAATCACCTGGAGCAGGCCAGGCTACAATTGAGTCGCGAGCCTCTGCCGCTACCCCGCCTGGAAATCAAACGCAGGCCGGACAGCATCTTTGACTACAAGTTCGAGGATTTTGAAATTGTGGGATATCAGGCACATCCACATATATCAGCGCCGGTAGCAGTGTAGTTGCCTGGAAAAAATTGGATAACCTGGAAAATTTATGAGACTGGCATTGATCTGGGCCATGGCCCGCAACCGCGTGATTGGCCGCAATAACGCCCTGCCCTGGTACCTGCCCGAAGACCTGAAGTATTTTAAAAAGGTCACCATGGGCAAACCCATTATCATGGGACGCAGAACCTGGGAGTCCATAGGTCGTCCCCTGCCCGGTCGTACCAATATTGTGATCAGTCGCGATCCCGGATTCAGTGCCGAGGGTGTCAAGGTGGTGAATTCACTGGAGGCTGCTATTACCCTGGCCGAACACGTTACCGTGATTGATGGCGGTGACGAAGCGGTGGTCATGGGCGGTGCGCAGATCTACGAGATGGCATTGCCCATGGCCGACCGCCTGTACATGACGCAGGTGCACGCTGATGTGGACGGTGATGCCTATTTCCCTGAATTCGAACTGGCCGCCTGGTACGAGCTCGCCCGCGAAGATTTCAGCGCGTCCGATGCTAACCCCTATGATTACAGTTTTGTTGTACTGGAACGTTAGGACAGGATTTTTCGAAACGCTTTGGAATTGCGCTGATAGTTGTACATTTCCTGCTTTTTGATAGGCAGGTCAGTAATTTCAATCAGCGTAAAGCCGCGCTCCAGAAACCAGTGCGCAGTCTGCGTGGTGAGTACAATGACTTTGTTCATGCCCTGTTTGCGGGCTTCTTTTTCCAGTGCGCGCAGCAGGTGATCACCGCGACCGGTTTCCTGGTAGTCCTTGTGAATGGCAATGCAGGCGATCTCACCGCTGTCTTCGTCCAGTGGATAAATGGCCGCGCAAGCGATGATTGTGCCTTCCATCTCGATGACCTTGAAGTAATCGATTTCTGCTTCCAGCAGTTCACGTGAGCGATGCACCAGCACGCCTGCGGCTTCCAGTGGGGCAATCAGTTCCAGAATACCGCCCACGTCGTCGATGGTGGCTTGTCGCAACAGTTCAAAATGATCGCGCGACACCAGCGTGCCGTTACCGTCGCGGGTAAACAGCTCTTCAATCAACGCGCCATTGTCGGCGAAATTGATCAGATGACACCGGTGGACGGTTTTGCCACTGGCCTTGATCGCTGCAGCCAGCGATTCCCGCACGCCATTCCTGGCCTGTTCATGATCATCGCTGATGGTTTCAAGCAATGCAGCTGCTGCAGTGGGGATCAGGGTGCTGATGAGATGATTGTGTTCATCCATGACCCCTCGTTGGGGTGCGAACAGGATCAGTTTGTCAGCCTGCATGGCGATCGCAACTTCGGTGGCGACTTCCTCGGCAGACAGATTGAATACTTCCCCGGTGGGGGAATAACCCAGATTGGACAACAGCACGATACTGTTTTTGTCCAGGTGTTGCTGAATGGCGGTGGCGTTCACTTTCCTGACCACACCGGTCAGGGAAAAATCCACGCCATCAATGATGCCCAGCGGCCTGGCGGTAATGAAATTGCCACGGCTGACCTTGATGTCGGCGCCGTGCATGGGTGAATTGGCCAGTCCCATGGAAAACTGTGCCTCGATATCAATCGACATGCCGCCGACCACTTGCTTGATGGCGTGCAGGCAATCGGCATCGGTCACCCGTAATGCATTGTGGTAGCGCAGTGCCAGTCCTGCCGCGTCCAGCGCCTGGTTGATTTGCGGGCGGGCGCCGTGCACCAGCACAAGCTTCACGCCAAGGCTGTGCAGCAGCGTAATGTCGTGCACAATATTGCTGAAGTTTTCGTGTGCGATGGCCTCGCCCGTGAGCAACACCACAAACACCTTTTTCCGGTGTGCATTGATGTAACTGGATGAGTGTCTGAACCAGTCGATGTATTGCGCCAGATTTTCCATGCCTTCTGTTCCTGCTTATCCTGCCGGGCGGTTCCGTGTGATCCTTGTATGCTGATGTCGCAGCTGGGCAATTGTAACGCGATTTCAGCTTGCGGTGGCGTTGCCTTTAACACAATAGTGAGTGATCAGTTCGCGCAACAGATCTATGCAGGGCTGGATCCGGTCCAGTCCCAGGTACTCGTCTGGTTGATGCGCCTGCTCGATGTCGCCCGGCCCCAGCACAATAGTGTCCATGCCGATCTTCTGCAACCACGGTGCCTCGGTACCAAAGGCGACGGTGCCAGCGCTATGGCCGGTCAGGCGCTCAGCGGTTCTGACCAGATCGCTTTCCGCCGGACACAGGAAAGCCGGTGCACCGGGGAACAGCGGCGTCAGCTCAAAACCGACCTGCCAGCGCTGCGCCAGCGGACGCAAACGCTCATCGATCATGCTGCGCATGACTTCCACTTCCATGCCCGGCAACAGACGAATATCGAACTCCAGTTCACAATGTCCGCAAATGCGGTTGGGGTTGTCGCCGCCGTGGATGCAGCCCAGATTCATGGTGGGCAGTTCGATGGCAAACAGTGGATTGCGGTATTTCTCCTGCAACTCAGCACGAAAGCGCAGCAACTCGCCGATGACATCGTGCATGGCCTCCATGGCGTTGATGCCCAGGCTTGGGTCGGAGGAATGCCCGCTGCGGCCCTGCAGCCGGATGGATTCCATCATCACCCCTTTGTGGGCGTGCACAGGTTTCATGCCGGTGGGCTCGCCGATGACGGCATATCGCGCCTTGGGGCGACCCAGTTCGGCGAGTTTGCGCGCGCCGAACATGGAAGTCTCTTCATCGGAGGTTGCCAGCACGATCAGTGGTTGTTGCAGGGGCGACTCAACAAAGTGGCGCACCGCTTCCAGGATCAAGGCAAAAAAACCTTTCATGTCGGTGCTGCCCAGGCCATAAATCCGGTTGTCTTTTTCGGTCATCTGTAACGGATTGACTGACCACAGTGCCTCATCCATGGGCACAGTATCGGTATGTCCGGCCAACACCAGTCCGCCGGGGCCGCTGCCCAGGGTCGCGATCAGGTTGGCTTTGCCCTGCTCGCTGCTGGATTCACAGGGCATGATTTCGCACTGAAAACCCAGCGCGGTGAACTGTTCGGCCAGATAGTTGATAACCGGCAGATTGCTCATGTCGATGCTGCTGTTGGTTGAACTGATGCTGGGTAAACGCAGCACCGCATCCATGTGTTGCATCAGGGTTCGGGTGTTGTTTGCCATGATTGCCTCAGTCGGTGTGGGCCAGCAGGTACGCAGAAATATTTTAAACAAATGCTTCCAGTACTGTGTTGAGGAACTGGTAACCCTTGTCGGTGGCAGCGATATGGTTGCCGTCCACGCGCAGTAACTGCCGCTGTTGCAAAGATTCTACCTGCTTTGTCAGCAAGCTGAAAGACAGGCCGGTGCGCCCTTCAAACTGCTCCCGGGTGAAGCCGTCACGCAATCGCAGTGCGTTGAGCAGGAACTCCAGGGGCAGCTGGTCGGGTTCGATGGGTCCGGCATCAGCCAGGTAGGGATAGCGATTCAGCAGATTGGCAGCATTGGCTTGCGCCTGTTTTTTCACTGCCGCGGCGGCCTGCAGGTAGTGCGCGGGTTGCCTGCGTTTGTGCATGCGTAGTATGCGCTGGCGCGAGGGTTGGGTGATCTTGCCGTGGGCGCCCGCGCCGATGCCCAGATAATCACCAAACTGCCAGTAATTCACGTTGTGCCGGGCCTGACCGCCGGGTCTGGCAAATGCCGAAATCTCATATCGGGCAAAACCGCTGTCTTCCAACAATGCAAGGCCGCTGTCCTGAATATCAATCAGGGTATCTTCCGGGGGCAGCGGCGGCGGATGTTTGAAGAACACCGTGTTTGGTTCAATGGTCAGCTGATACCAGGAGATATGCTGGGGCGCGGCGTTGATGGCCTGCCGCAGATCGTGTATTGCCGAGGACTGCGACTGTGCCTGCAGGCCGTACATGATGTCCAGGTTCAGGCGGCTGAAACCGGCCTTGTGGGCGAAATCGATGGCGCGCTCGGCATCGTGTGCATCGTGAATTCGCCCCAGCTGCTGTAGTTGTTGCGGGTCAAAACTCTGAATGCCCAGAGACAGACGGTTGATGCCCGCGCTGTGATAGTCCGCAAACTTCTCGCGTTCGGCGCTGCCGGGATTGGCTTCCAGGGTGATTTCGATGTCACTGGCAAAACTGGCCATGGCCTGCAGGCCGTTGAACAAGCGATCGTAGGCACGGGCTGACAACAGGCTGGGGGTGCCGCCGCCGATGAAAATGGTGCTGATCTCACGTTTCTGCAAGTAGCGTCTGTCGTGACGAAAATCGTCAAGCAGGGCATCAACGTAGTCGTCCTCTGGCAGCGGGCCGTTCTGTTCGTGCGAGTTGAAGTCGCAATACGGGCATTTGCGCACACACCAGGGCACATGAATGTACAGGCTGAGCGGCGGCAGCTCGAGGCCTGGTGATGGCTTATCGGGGGGCATGTCGCTCACAATAGTGATTGAAGGTGTTGCATCAGATCCTGCATGGCTCTGGCACGATGACTGATTGTGTTTTTTTGTTCAGCGCTTAACTGTGCTGAACTGCACGCCATCTGTGGCACGTAAAACAGCGGGTCGTAACCAAAACCGCCCTCGCCTGCTGCCGCTTGCAGGATACGGCCGCTCCACTTGCCGTGACACACAACCGGTGTGGGATCTGCGGCATGGCGCAAATAAACCAGCACACAATGAAAGTGCGCTGTGCGCTCGCTCTCCGGTGTTCCGTCCAGCAATTGCAATAATTTCTGATTGTTGGCTGCGTCGCGCGCCGGGCGGTCAGCACCGGCAGGGGCATCAGCGAATCGCGCCGAGTATATTCCGGGTGCACCGCTCAGGGCGTCGACAGCCAGACCGGAATCATCGGCCAGTGCCGGTAACCCGCTCGCGGCACTGGCGTGGCGTGCCTTCAGAATGGCATTTTCAATAAATGTGAGACCTGTTTCGTCTGCATCATCTATGCCTAGAGATTTTTGCGTCACCAGTTCGACGTCGAGCGCCCGGAGAAGCTGTTGCAGTTCGCGGAGTTTGCCTTCGTTGCCCGAGGCCAGTACGATTTTAGTGCTCATGGTCAGGTTGAGTCATGGCGCCCTTGGCGCTGATGGAAGCGTCGCGGGAGAAATGGTAGATCGCGATTTCACTTAACAGATTCGGTGCCGCCCGGATGAACCAGCTGTCGCGGTGTTTGTAATCCACCACGGTGCGCGTGATGACGTCGATGCTTTTGTCGAGACAGAATACGTCAAAGTCACGCACGGTGCAGAAATGAATATTCGGTGTGTTGTACCATTCGTAAGGGATGTACTCTGACACCGGCATACGACCTTTGATGGCCAGGTGCATGCGTGCCCGCCAGTTGCCAAAATTGGGAAAGGTCACAATACAGTTCTTGCCGATGCGCAGCATCTCTTCGATCAGCAGGTCCGGATAATGCACAGCCTGCAGTGTTTGTGTGAGCAGCACCGTGTCGAAACTCTGTGATTCAAAATTCTGCAGACCTTTATTCAGGTCCTGCTGAATAACATGTATGCCTTTGGCCAGGCAGGCATTGATTTTGGTTTCATCAATCTCCAGGCCGGTGCCCACCGTCTGCAGATTATCCTGCAGATAACGCAGCAGACTGCCATCGCCGCAGCCCAGGTCAAGCACGCGGCTGCCCGGTGCTATCCAGTTACGAATAATGTCCAGATCCGCTCGCATCAGGCGCCCACCTCGTCTTTGATGACATTCAGGTACGTGGTCAGCGATTGCATGTAACGCGGCACCGGCAACAGAAACGCATCGTGGCCCTGATCAGCTTCGATTTCCAGATAACTGACCTGCTTGCCTGCTTTCAGCAGTGCAGTGACAATTTCCCGGGTGCGTTCGGGGGGAAAGCGCCAGTCGGTGCTGAAAGACATCAACAGAAAACGACAATCACTGTTGGCGAAGGCCTTGCTCAGGTCGCCATCGTAGTCAACGCTGGGGTCAAAATAGTCCAGCGCCTTGGTCATCAGCAGATAGGTGTTGGCGTCAAAGGTTTCCGAGAAACGCTCGCCCTGATAGTGCAGGTAGCTTTCCACCTGAAAGTCGACGTCAAATCCGAAACTCAGTTTGCCCGCCCTCAGATCGCGCCCCAGGTTAAGAGACGCCTGCTTGAGTTCGTCGGACACGCGGCCGAACTTTTCACGCATGGCGCTATCGGACAGATACGTGATATGTCCGACCATGCGCGCCAGCATCAGACCTTTTTTAGGCAGCACCTCGTGCTCGCGGTAACGCCCGGCATGGAAATCCGGGTCTGCGGTGATGGACTGCCGTGCAACCTCATTGAAGGCGATATTCTGCGCCGACAGTTTGGGCGCCACGGCGAGCATGATGGCGTGCCGCACGCGCTCCGGGTAGCTGATAGACCAGCGCATGACCTGCATGCCACCGAGACTGCCGCCAACCACTGCCGCCCATTGTTGAATGCCCAGTCTGTCTGCCAGCCGCGCCTGACTGTTGACCCAGTCACGCACCGTCACCACCGGAAAATCGGGACCGTACCAGGTGCCGGTATCCGGATTGATGGATGCCGGTCCGGTGCTGCCGGCGCAGCCGCCCAGGTTGTTCAGGCAAACAACAAAAAAGTGATTGGTGTCGATAGGTTTGCCCGGCCCGATACAGACGTCCCACCAGCCTGGCTTTTTATCATCCATGCTGTGATAGCCTGCCGCATGGTGATCACCGCTCAGAGCGTGACAGATCAGAATGGCATTGGATTTTGCGGCATTCAGGGTGCCGTAGGTTTCCACCATCAGGTCGTAGGCTTTCAGGACTTTGCCGCTACGCAGCGTCAACGGCTCCTCAAAGCGATACAGCTCGGGAGTGACAAGGCCAACGGAATTTTCCGGCAGGGCGTCGGGCATATTACAGACCTGGGACAAACGCGGGATTGGCGTTGACCGGCACAATCAGCACGATACGGATAATCTGCAGACTCAGGAAAACAAAGATCGGCGACAAATCCAGGCCACCCATCGATGGCAGCAGACGCCGGAAAGGTGCCATCACCGGTTCAACCAGCTGACGCACCAGCACCAGCGCCGGGTGCGCGCTGAACGGGGCAATGAAACTGGCGACGATGGAAATCAGCAGTCCCCAGAAATAAATATTAAGTATAAAACTGAGCAGTCCGACCAGTGCCCAGGTCAGGATCAGGCCTGGCCCCGGCAGCGCAATACCGGCGAGGAGAATAAGCGCGCTGATCAATATGCACTGCACCAGGATGGCAAATATCAGCGACGAAAAATCGATACCGCGGAAGCCGGGAATGAATTTGCGAAACACCTGCACACCCGGGTCGGTGGCTTTCACGATCATTTGTGTGATGGGGTTGTAGAAATCAGCGCGGGACAATTGCAACAGGAAGCGCAACAGGATCGCCAGCAAATACAGCGAGCCCAGCGTGGTGATCAGTAAGGTGCCGATACTGCCAATTGAGTTCATAATGTGGTCTCTTGCCGTCGAATTATTTGGCCAGCTCGGCTGCACGTTGTTGTGCTGCCAGCATGGCTTTGGCTACGGTTTCTTCAAATCCCTGATTTTTGAATGACAGCAGGGCCTGTTCCGTGGTGCCGCCCGGCGAGGTTACCCGGCGCCGCAGTTCGTCTGGCGCCACATCGCTGCTGGCGGCCAGCTTGCCGGCCCCAAGGGCTGTCTGTATGCTCAGTTGCCGGGCAATATCGGGCGCCAGCCCCATGGCAACGGCGGCTTTTTCCATGGCTTCCATCATCAGGAAATAATACGCCGGGCCACTGCCCGAAAGCGCGGTCACAGTATCAATGTCTTTTTCAGCCTGCAACCAGCAGGCGATGCCGACCGCCGCCATGATGTCGCCGGCCAGAGCTTTGTGGCTGACACTGCAGCTGCCATTGGCATAAAGCCCGGTGGCGCCTGCACCGACCAGCGACGGCGTGTTTGGCATGCAGCGCACGATAGCCCGGTCTGGTCCCAGCCACTGTTCCAGTGCAAGCACCGGTATGCCGGCGGCGATGGAAATGATCAGACAGTCGGGTTTGGCGATCTGCGGTTTCAGCGCAGCGCACACCTCACCCATGACCTGGGGTTTGACAGCCAGGATGATGACATCGGCGACAGCGGCCATACTGGCCGTGTCGCCGGTCTGGATACCGCATTGTGACTGCAGAGACCGGAGTTTTTCGCTGTCAATGTCACTGGCATGAATGTGGCTGGCAGCGACGCCTTTGGCCAGCAGGCCGTGAATAAGGCTGTTGGCCATATTGCCGGCGCCGATAAATGCGATCTGGCGGTTATCCAAGGTGTGCTCCTGCCGTGTGTCGTATTGCAAAACGGGTATTCTAACTCACCCGGCGCCCGCTTGCAGCTAATGTGCCGATGTCGTTCAGCGGTTGAGGTCCTGGCTGAACGTGGCCCAGAAGCTGATAAACAGGGCTGCTATCAATGGCCCGATGACAAAACCATTGATGCCCAGCAGGCTGATTCCGCCGAGCGTGGAGAACAACACAATATAGTCCGGCAGTTTGGTGTCGCGGCCTACCAGAATGGGACGCAGTACATTGTCCGCCAGACCGATGATGATGGCGCCGTAAGCCACCAGAATGGAGCCCTGCAGGACATTGCCAGTGGCGAACAGGTAGATTGCCACCGGCACCCAGACCAGCGCTGCCCCGACAGCCGGTACCAGCGACAGGAAGGCCATGACCACGGCCCACAGAACCGGCGCAGTAATGCCCAGAATCCAGAAGATCAGCCCGCCCAGGGCGCCCTGCACCAGTGCAACCACCAGATTGCCCTTGACGGTGGCGCGAACGACCTCGGTGAACTTGCGAAACAGCAGTTGCCGGCGGTCATCTTCCAGCGGCACGGCGGTGCCCAGCCAGCCCATCATTTTGTCACCATCGCGCAGGAGAAAAAATGTGAGGTAAAGCATGAGCACGATACCGACGGTAAAACTAACGGTATTGCGTCCGAAGTTAAGTGCTTCCTGCGATAACAGGCGACTGAGAGAAACAGCCGAATCAGACAGATACGATCGTACGTTGGACATGTCAATGCCAAGACGATCCAGCACATCAGGGATGATGGGTACCGCGCTGCCAATGCGCTCCAGAAACTGTTCGGGCTCGATTTCCTGATTTTCAATCAGCTCATACAGCTGGGCACCCTCGGCGACAAAGGCAAAGGCAATAACCGTCACCGGGATGACCACCAGAAAGATACCGGCCAGCAGGGTAAGCAAGGCTGCCAGCGTTTCCCTGCCATTGAGTTTGAGCCGCAGTTTTCGCTGCAGGGGGAAGAACAGCAAGGTCATGACGCAGGCCCAGAAGATTGAGCTCCAGAACGGCTGCAAAATGGTCAGGAATGCCAGGCTTATCAGGCCCAGAACGATAAGAAAGGCCCGGCTTTGAACGTCTTGACGTGACATGGTATGCGCTCCTGAATTCCTGAATTCCTGAATCCGACCGGTGGCTTCCGTGTGCTGCGATCAGCCTGCCGTGCGGCGCAACATGCGCCAAAGCTCAATGATGCGAGGCGGCTGCCCGGAGCGCAGAATTCCCTGCCGGAACACGCGTCCTGACAACCAGAGCACCGCTGCGGTGGTCAGCACCAGTACAACAGTGGTGCCGACAACATCAAACATGGGCGGTTGCGCAGCGGCCCGGTTCATCATGGTAAACGGTGTGAACAGGGGAATCCATGACATGACGCGTGCCAGCGTACCGTTAGGGTCCTGAGCGATAAAGCTCATGGTGAGGATGGGCACGACCAGCACTGCCATCAGAGGCATCATCAGACTCTGGGCTTCCTTGAGCGTATTGCACAGGCTGCCGATGGCGAGAAAGATGCCGGCGTACAAGGCGTAACAACACAGATAGTAGAAGACAAAATAGGGGATCAGGTCTGAGCTGAGCAGGACATCGAGTACCTGCACAATCATGGCTGTCTCGACCGTCTGGTATAAACGGATAAACACAAAAAATGAGCCGATCCAGGCCAGTATCGTGGTGATGCCGGTGAGGCCAATGCCCAGCAGTTTACCCATCAACAATTCACCGGGTGTTACTGAAGCCAGCAGCACCTCTATGATTCGATTAGATTTTTCTTCGATGGTGTTGCTCAAAAGATATTGTACACTCTGCATCAGAGAAATGAAGATCAGGTAGACAAAGCCCATGGGCGCCCATTGCCGGAAGGTGTCAGCTCGGCTTACTTCTTCCTGACCGGCAGCTTTGCTCGGGTCCAGTCGATTCAACGGCAGGCGGGTCCGCTGCACGTTGCGCACAGTGTTCACGTCTATGTCACGATCGGTGTACTCCTGCTCGCGAATGGCACTGTTGATGCTGTTCTGTATGGCGCTCGACAGCCGTGCATCCGTCAGATTCCCCGCCCAGTACTGTACGCCGCGCGGGCCATCGTCCGGCGTCATCAAATTTTCGATTGTCGCAGGCCGTACAATATCCTGATCGACGTCTGTGGGGATCAGTATCAGGGCAAACAGACTGACCTGCTCACCGTCAACGTCAATGCCGCGCTCTCCGTTTAGGTATGGTCTCAGCTGTGCGACTATATCCTGCGCATCGGCGCCCGGATCCACGTCAGGTGGTGGTGTGACGGCAATAAACTGCGGGCGTGGTTCGATAAATTCGGCTGCGCCTTCTCGCAAATAGGGTTGAACCAGAGTGAGGGCAAAGTTCAAGCTACCGTTGGACAGCCATTCGTCAAGTGCGGCAACTTCGTCATTAGCGAAGCTTTCCATCAGCTGATCAAGCTGTGAGGAGGGTTCGGCGCTGACAGGGACGGCGCTGACGTCAGTCAGGTTGTCCTGCAGGTAGCGCATGAAGTCCTGCATGACCCGGCGTTGATGTTCACGTCGGATTGCGTTTTCAACAGCTGCGGCATATTCGCCGGACTGATCAATCAGCATGTAATAGCGTGTTGGTGTCGCAGTTGCCAGACGACTGGAAGCGTAATAAATCAAAAAGAAGATAATGGGCACCAACAATACGCCAAGCCAGAAACCTTTGGTTTTGATGTTTTCCATGTATTCGCGCCAGGCGATCAGCAGAGTGACTCTCATCGGAAATTGTGCTCCCTGGCTTCCTGGCCGACCAGATGCATAAAAACATCATGCAAGCTTGCCTGAGTGAAATCAAAACGACTGAGCGTTACTCCGATTTCAAAACAATGCTGTAAAATTATTTGCGGATCGGTTTGTTCTTTGACATACAGTTCCCATTGTCGCGTGCCAGGAAGATAAGTTTCGTCGTCGATCCTGTGCTCTTGCACTGACAACACCCCACTCAGCGACCGAATGGAGTTGATATCATCACGCGTCTCCAGAACAATGCGCCGGGGAATGATGGCACGAGCCTCATCAACCGTGCCGTCAAAGACCTTGCTGCCCTGAGTGATCAATAACAGGCGTTCGCACAAGCGCTCGGCGTGTTGCATGATGTGAGTTGAAAAAATGACAGTCTGGCCGTTTGCTGACAGATCACGAATCAGTTGTTCCAGCACTTCCTGGTTTACCGGATCGAGTCCGGAAAAGGGTTCGTCCAGAATGACCAGATCAGGATCATGCGCAATCGCGGACAACACCTGAACCTTTTGTCCCATTCCTTTGGACAGGGATTCGACACTGGAATTGGCAAAATCCTTGAGGCCATATTTATCCAACAAAAAATAGGCTTTGTCTTTGGCCTGGCGCCTGCTCATGCCTTTCAGCGTAGCGAAGTAGGCAATGATCGCCCACACCTTCATTTTCTTGTACAGGCCTTTTTCTTCCGGCAGGTAACCGATACGGTCACGTACCTGCATGGCAGAGCTGGCGCCAAACACCTGGATCTGCCCTTCATCGGGACGAAGAATGTCCAGTATCATGCGGATGGTTGTGGTTTTGCCGGCGCCGTTAGGGCCCAGAAATCCGTAGACTGAACCTTGCGGTATGCTGATATTGATCTTGTTGACGGCGGTGAAATCGCCGTAACGCTTCGTGACGTCAATCAGTTCCAGTACTGGTGTGCTCATCCTGCAAATCCGCCGTCGTGGATCCATCAGTTCGGCTGAATCCGGGGTTTCAGGAATTGTAGCACAACCAATGTGAAAGCGTTTTGAAGTTGCCTCTGACTACGGTAATACAAGTACCGGGGTCGGGTTACTTCGCTGCAATTGCTGCAGGTTACTGGCAGCGCGCGTGTAAAAGGTCGGGCTCAGGCTGATGGCCTGCTGGAAAAATTCACGCGCCCGATTGGTGTCGCCTCGCCGCTGGGCAGCAATGCCCAGGTTATTGGCAGTTACCGCTTCACTGTAAAGACTCAGATAGTGTTCTTGCGCTTCGTCATATCGGCCTTGCATGGCAATGGCCAGGGCCAGGTTGCTGCGGCTGGTAGCCACCTCCGGTGCCGTCTGTAGTGAAGCGCGCAGCTGCATCTCGGCTTCCTCGTAACGACCGTCAAGTAACAACGACCAGCCCAGGTTGGCAAGTATCTGGGGGTGTCCGGGCCTTAGCGCCAGGCCGCGCAAAAAATGCCTCTGGGCTTCGTCATGCTGTTCTTCCCGGTCAGCGACAATGCCGAGTCCGTTCCAGGCCGACCAGCGACCGGGATCCAGCTCGGTGGTAAGGGTCAGATAATCACGGGCAATGAGCAGGCGATTCTGGCGCAGTGCCAGCATACCCATACTCTCCACGGCGAGGGCATTGTCCGGGTCAAGCTGCATGATCTGAAGGACAATGGTTTCCATACTGTTGAGGTCGCCCAGACTCAGCGCCTGGCCCGCAGCCTCCTGCAGGGCGCCAAGACGGTCCTCAATGGGTATGGCCGGCTGCGTGACACAGGCGGTCAGCGCCAGCCCCAAGTTGAGGCAAATGGTGAAGCATAGTCGACGCAGTAAGCGCCGGGTTTCGAGTGACGTCAAAACGCACCAACCAGCGTATTGGAAATACTGACTACCGCCGGTCCCAGAATCACCAGAAACAGTGCCGGAAAAATGAACACCATCACCGGAAACAGCATTTTCACGGGCAGTTTGGCGGCCTTTTCGCGGGCGCGCTGGATGCGCTTGATCCGCATTTCTTCGGCATAACTGCGCAGCGCGGTACCAACACTGGTACCAAATTTGTCAGCCTGTATAAGCAGCGTCACCATGGCCTGTACCTCCTCCACACCCATGCGCTCGCTCAGTGCTTTGAGGGCTTCATCACGGCTCTTGCCGGCACGGGTTTCCAGCGAGTTCAATTCCAGCTCATTGGCCAGTTCCGGGTGGCTCAGACGCAATTCGGCAGAAACCCGGCTGATTGCTGCGTCGAGCCCCAGGCCGGCTTCCACACACACCACCAGCATGTCCAGGGCATCGGGGAAACCTTCGGTCATTTTCAGTCGGCGCGTATTGATGCGCTTCTGCAAGATATAGTCGGGCAGAATAAAACCAATCAGGCTGGTCAGGATCAGTGCCGCCAAAGAAACAGGACTGCCCATGGGGTAGTCGGCGCTGCCGTACAACGACCACAATGCACCCGTGACAATCGGCAGCGCAAGACCAATCAGCACCTTGGCGCCCAGCAGCACGACAATGGCTTTTGCACTGCGGTATCCGGCGTGAACCAGTTTTTTCTGCATGCCGGATTTCTGCCAGTCTTCTTTAGGCAGAATGAGGCCGCCTACCGGCTCCAGCACGCGTACCATAAAGGCGCCGTCTTTTTCAAAACCGGGTTGTTTGTCTTTGTCCGGGACATTCGATTCGGGAGCGGCAGTCAGGTTTTCCAGGCGCCGGAGCACTTTTTCATGGTTAGCGTTACTGCCAAAAATCTGATAAACCGCGGCCACAACCAGCCCAATAGCCAGCACGACGAGCACCATGACGATAAAGGTAACCGGAGACGCGAGCAAAGCTGCCATAGTCTGTGTCCTATATCCTGAAATTGATCATGCGTTGCATGATGAGCCAGCCAGCGCCGATCATGCCCAGTTGTACAAAGATCAGAATCATCCCAAGTTCCGACTCCAGCAGTACCGTGAAATAATCCGGATTCAGTAACTGCATCACACCGGCAATGCCGAAGGGCAGGCCGATCAGTACCTTGGCCGAAGATTGCATGTCCGCCGCCTGAATCCGGATCTCACCGCGAGTTCGCGCGCGTTCACGCAACAGGCTGGAAATGCGGTTCATCAGTTCAGCCAGATTGCCACCGGTGTTCTTTTGTACCAGCACAGCGGTCACAAATAACCGGATTTCCTCGGCATTGGTGCGGTTGGCAAAATTGCGCATGGCCTCGTCAAAATCGATGCCGAAATTCATTTCGTCAAAGGTGACTGCCAACTCGTCCGCCAGCGGTGCGGGGGTCTCTTCGGCCCCGGCCTTGATGGCCCCTACAAAAGGATTGCCGGCTCGCAATGCGCGGGCAAAGTAGTCCATGGCATCGGGGAGTTGCTCCACCATTTTATCCCTGCGCTTGCGTCCCTTCCGTTTTATCATCATGTAGGGAATTGCGATACCCAGCAACAGGCCAAGCGCCAGTGACAATGCGGACAGATTGCGCAGCAGCAGAGTGCTAGCAAGGGCGCCGCCAAGACCACAGGTCAGACTGATGGCAATGAAAGCGTGAGGCGTCAGCTTGCTCCCAGCCGACTTAAGAAAGGCCTCCAGTCGGCCAATATCAAAATACCTAAGCAAAAACGCAAAACGTGAATCACTGTGCTGCTCACGTATCAGAGACACCTGTGGTTTGAAATCGAGTCGACCTGAGGGTTTGGCACTGACCTTGTCGATACGTTTTTTTAAAGACGAGGCGCTGTGCATTTGTCTCTCCGTGATTAACAGATATGCACTGATCAAAAACAGTACAGCGGCAACAAACACCAGCACCGATATCAACATTACAGTTATATTATTCATAGGTCACGGCTAGCCTCATATAGTACTGCGAACGCCGGTTATTCATAAATTTTGTTCGGGTCGAACAGGTCGGCAGGCAGCTCAACACCGTACTCGCTGATACGTTTCGCAATCTTGGGTCGAATGCCGGTGGGCCGGAAGCGTCCGATCACCTTGCCTGCGGAATCCACAGTCTGCTTTTCGAACATGAATATTTCCTGCAGGCCCACTACATTTTCTTCCATGCCGGTGATTTCCTGGATACTGGTCACCACGCGTCGACCGTCAATCATCCGTTCGGCATCCACCAGAATGTGCAGCGCGGCTGCGATCTGTTGACGAATGGCGACAGGTGGAACAGATAATCCGGTCATGCCTATCATGTGTTCCATACGGGTTAGTGCGTCACGCGGCGAATTGGCGTGAATGGTAGTCATGGAACCGTCGTGACCGGTGTTCATGGCCTGCAACATGTCCATGGCCTCGCTGCCCCTCACCTCGCCCAGAATGATTCGATCGGGGCGCATACGCAGGGCGTTTTTGACCAGATCACGCTGAGTGATTTCACCATGGCCTTCAATATTCGCTGGCCGGGTCTCCAGGCGTACGATGTGCGGCTGTTGTAACTGCAACTCCGCCGAGTCTTCGATGGTTACAATGCGTTCATCTGACGGAATATAACCGGACAGAGCGTTGAGCAGAGTCGTCTTACCACAACCGGTACCACCAGAGATGATCACATTGACGCGGGCCTTGCCGCAGGCGCGCAGAAATTCCGCCATGGGCGGTGTCAGGGCGCGGAAATTGACCAGATCTTCCATGCGTAGCGGATCAGCACTGAACTTACGAATGGACAGGATCGGACCATCGACCGCTGCTGGTGGAATGATGGCGTTGACCCGGGAGCCGTCAGGCAGGCGTGCGTCCACCATGGGCATGGATTCATCAATACGACGACCAATGGAAGAGGCGATCTTGTCAATGATACGACGCAGATGCTTGTCGTTCTGGAATTGTACATTGGTTTCTTCCAGACGACCTTTGCGTTCCACATAGGTCTTGGCCCAGGTGTTGACCAGGATATCGGAAACGGTGGGGTCGGCCAACAGTGGCTCAAGTGGGCCAAGGCCCAGGATTTCATCCTGGATTTGCCGAATGACCGTATCACGCTCACTGCTGTTCAGGCGCAGATTCTCCTGATCCATAAGGTTGCTGGCCAGCGAGGCTATCTCGCGGCGCACCTGATCCGGAGTCAGTTGATCCATTAGTTCGAGATTGATGCGGTTGAGCAAATCACGGTGAATGCGGGTTTTGGTCTCAATTAATTCACGGCGCATGCCCTGGTCTGCGAGCGGGTCATAAGGCTGTTCTGTTTTGGGTGAATCCATAATTCTGCTTCTCTGTGTTCAGTCAGATAAACGTGCTCAATCAGGAGAACCAGCCAAAAAGGCCGCGTCTTTTTTGTGTTGCATCAGGCGTCTCTTTTCCTGCGAGCATGCTCGAGATGACGCGAATATCCTTGATAATACCGGCACGGGTGGACAGCTCATTGGCGGTCTTGCCTTCGGTGGCTGCCTGTGCCGCCAGTTTAAAGTCACTGCGCACGCGATACAGGGGTACACCATCCATGACTTTTTCCATTTTCCTGAAGATGGGGTCATGAACCACGGTGTCGGTGCGATTGTGAATCACCGCCAGGTGCGCTTTGGGGATGTCGCGCAGGGGCAGGCGCTCGATCATAATTTTCAGATTCCGCAGCATGGACAGGGTATTCTGCGTCACCAGGAACACCGGGTCCGACATGCGCAAAACCTGCTCATTGCATTCGTTAAGGCAGGTCGGCATGCTGATAACGACCAGGTCATACGAATCTGCCAACGTATTGATCAGCCTGGTGACTGCGTCGGCCTTGATGTCATCCGTATGGCTCAAGTCGCCTGGTGATGGCAGGAAAGACAGGCCACTGGGATGACGTACCATAAGTGAGTCAATAAACACCTGGTCGATGCGTGACGGGTTGCGCAGGGCCTCCAGCACACCGGCATCAGCGCGCACATCCAGATCCACGGTAATGGTGCCGAACTGAATATCCATGTCTACCAGACATACCGTTTTGTTGAATTCGGTGGTGAGCTGATGCGCCACGTTCAGGGCCAGAAAACTGGAGCCGGCACCGCCACGCGTGTTCAGAAACGCGCAGACTCTGCCGCGATGAGCGGTACTGGTAGCGATGACTTTGCGGCGACGTGCGCGTGTGCTTTCCAATGCCGTGGTAATGTCGATGGCAGTGATGGGTTGGGCCAGTACATCGCGAACGCCATTGCGCATCAACTGTCGAATCAGGTTGACGCTGGCATCCTGCACCGTGACAAAGACATGGGTCACTTCACCGTGCTTTTCCACGAAAAACGCGATATCGTCTAGTGAATCCTTGTTTTCGTTATCCAGTTCCAGTACCACCACATCCGGGAGCATGGCCAGCCTGGCTAGATCAGCCAGAGGTTGTTGTCCCTGATAGCGCTGTACCTTGTGCGTCAGACTGTCGATGCCATGCATCGCATTGTTCAGATCGTCACCGGTTTTCTGGTTAAGCACAAGACTGACGACGCTTAACTGGTTTTGCATATAACTTCTATCTCTGTGTAACGCGTCAATTTATAAAGAAAAAATCCGCTAGTACTGTTTCTGTGATGTGTTGATATCTTCGGCCACGCGCGTGGTTTCAAACGCAGGAATATTAAGCTGTGGGCTCAGGCCCAGAAAGGCAGGTACAGCTAATGTGTGCGTTACATTACGCAACGCGACTGTCACCAGCGGCACTGGTTCCGGCCGATTGGATCGGCTGGTGCCCGAACAGGCATAGCGTACTTCAATTTGATTGCCAAGGATATCAGGCAAATGCAGCTGGGCGCGGTTCAGCATCCGGCAGGCGGTGTCGGTCGAATTCGCCGTGCAGTTGCTGGCGCCTGCCAGAGTGACCGTGACAGGCGTCCCTGCCGGACAGCTCAAAGGAGCACCACCGGGGCAGGAAGTGCCCCAGATATTGCATATAGGGTCACTGACGATGGCCAGGCGGGCCATGTCGCGGGTTGCCTCATTGGCACGTGAGATGACCAGCACCATGATGACGAATTCAAAAATGGCCAGTATGAGCAGGAAGAACAGGCCCAGTGTCACTGCAAATTCGACCATGGTGGCACCGCGCTGTCGGCTTGGGCCGCGTCGCCCTGCAAAACGTTCAAATGCTTTATCAGAGCCCAAGAAAACGCTCCTCGGCCGACGTGTTCAGCATGATCGGACCAATGTTAAAGAGAGGCGTAGATGAATCCCCGAAAAGGGTGATATAGCCGGTTTCCACTTCGACGTGGATGACGCAGGCTGGGGTGCTGACATTCGGTGCAATTATCGTGAAACTGACGTCACCCGGATTTAGGCCGGGCAGCACAGGGTCGCCGTTAACTGATTGGGCCACAAGTGTCTGCGCGCTTGTCACGGCATCGGCCCAGCCCGGACCGATACTGCAGTCATCCGTGTTGACGGCATCCGGGATGCGGGCGATATAGCGGGCCCCCGTCGTGACCTGTTTAGTGAGCTGGTTTTGCTGATACAGCAAGCGGCCCATTTCGGTAAACCCGAACAATAACAAAAACAGCAGCGGTGACAGAATGCTGAATTCGATCATAGCAGTGCCGCGCTGCTGTCTGGGCAGCGTTGACTGATGCGGTCTATGATCGATAGCGTCGCGTTGCTTCATGGTTAATTCGGGTCGAACTCCTTATTCGAATAACTGGGTTTCGCTGTAATATTCCGCCACTGTCTCGGCATCGGCAGCCCACTCTACATACTCATAATAGAGCGAGTTGGTTGAATCATCGACAACCTCGGTCAGGAACAACCGCGCAAATCCTTCCGGACGCACCATGGTGAATACCGAGTTACCATTGATATTACGAATACCGCAGTTGACCACGGCTACCAGCATGGAGCGCCGGTTGGCGTTGCTCAGCGTGGGGGGCGAAGTGCTGGTGGTATTCACGGTGTCGGGCGGCGGGTAACCGTGGTAGCTGCCATCGCTGTTGTCCGGATGCTGGCCAGCCGGCGAATTCGGATTGAACTGCGGCTCACGACTGGGCAATTGATGTGGTGACGAGGGGTAAGCATCCAGATCCGCATCAGCATAGTTGTTGCCCCACAGCTCCCACAAATAGACTTCCCAGCGCGTCATGGTCTCCCAGCTCACCGGTCGGCCGGCGGGCTGATGATCATGGTAGGTGCTGAAATAACCGTTCCGATCCCAGACACCGTTACCATAATTATTGCGACCCGCTACAGCGTCAAAGGCTGAGTCGCGCGGGTAGGAAATCACATTGGGAGCGGCCTTGTAGGCATTACGGGCTGCCTGATCGCCAAAATGCGGATTGTTGTACAGACCAAACCGGGTGTTCATGGCGTTGGCGACAGCATTGCCAAAATTACCGGTACGGGTATCGAGCAGGGGACGTGTGCAACCGGTTGCTGTCGGGTCGGCCATGTAGGCGGTGACCTCCGGGGTGCCGTTGCCCGCGCCGGGCGGCTGCATCCAGCCAAAATTGCCCGGTGCCCAGGCGTCAGAACCGTCGCCGGAATTCAGGTACGCCACCTGCGCGCCCTCGATCATGTTGTCCGCAAACGGCAATGGCTCATGCGGATTACACATCAGGATAGGGGGGTAGTTACAGGCATAGAAATGCTGACCGGCCATGGCACGGGCGCTGCTAAAGACGCGAGACTGCGCGTTGTCCATGGTGGCATTGAGTACGGGTAAAAACAGCAGGGAAAGGGAATAAGCGTCACTGTTATCCCCCGGTTCCAGTCGGACCCGGGCGTAGGAGGCTTCGGTGTCGTCAGCCGCGAGGCGACGTCCATCCACTTCGTCTTCGCTGCAGTACACCTGGATATCCGCAGGATCTGCACGCGACCCGATGGAACAATAAAAATCTATCTGAAGGGTGTTGCCCAGCAAGGGCCGAATATCGGCAAAGCGGCTGTCATGCTGCAGCAGATTGCGCGCAGCGGCTTCGGCGTTGGCGCGCGAACCGGGCTTTCCCGTCAGTTCAGCGGCGGCTGCCAGTGCCGCAGCATCGGCTGCATTCTGCATTTCCGATCGCAACACAAACAGGCGACCCAGGTCCAATGACAATACGCCCACGCCCGCCAGCGCGGTAGCCATGAGGGCGGTGAAAACCAAAAAATTGCCTTTGTCTTTTTTCATTGTCCATTACTCGATTTAGCCTGATCAGGCGTGGGGCTTAACTGCCACCGCCAACGCTGAGGATCAGGCTTTCAGGTTCAGACTCAACAGACCGTGCGCGTTGGGATTCCAGCGCGCGCTCGGCGCTTTGACCGTCAATGCGGTCAGATTCATCCGGGCCAGTGGCATCCGGGTTGATCACCTGCACCGCCATATTCTGACGCACGGCGTTGCCAAAGTTGTCGGCAAGATTGAGCGGCCGGGGGGCACCCGATGAGGTGCAGGCGTTCAGCAGCAGCATCAGCGTGACTGCAGCAAACAATGTCGCCGATGTTGTTGTACTCCGATCCTGGTAACGCCGTGTCTGTGTGATGTTGAACATGGTGTGATCTCCTTCAGAACTGGTGACCGCTGGCGCCGTCCAGGCCGTCTTCGATCCGGTCTGCGGGCGTTTGCGGGGAAACCGGATTGCCCTGGGCATCCATCGGCGGTGCGCCTTCCACCCGGCCTTCAATATACTGTTCGATCCGACTCGGCGCCTGGTAACCCTCGGTGGGCAGGACCAGTGCACCATCCCCCGAGGATTGCACCAGACGCGGGGTAATGATGATGACCAGTTCGGTTTCATCCTGCTGAAATTCACTGCTACGGAACAGTGCGCCCAGAATGGGGATACTGCCCAGTCCCGGGAATTCCCGGGCCACGGTGCTGATATCGCTTTGCAGCAGACCGGCAATGGCAAAGCTGTTGCCATCACCCAGCTCCACGGTGGTGCCCGCACGGCGTGTGCGCAGACCGGGAATGGTCGTGCCAAGAATGGCGGTGCCGGTGGTGAAATCGAGATCTGACACTTCTGTCGTCAACTGCATATTGATGCGGCGGTCTGAGAGCACGGTAGGCGTAAAACGCAGGCCTACACCAAATTCCTTCCACTCAATGGTGATGGTGCCGGCATTGTCGCCACCGGTCTGGGCAATGGGTACCGGAAACTCACCGCCCACAAGGAAATTGGCCTCCTGGCCTGACAGTGCAACGATATTGGGCTCAGCCAGAACCTTGGCCGAACCCTCTTGCTCCAGTGCCTGCAACACAACACCAACAGGTATGGAGCCAAACGACGTGGTCTCAATGCCCAGGCCGCCGCCAAAAGCGGATTGCACCGGATTGCCAGTGAGGAAATTGAACACGGTATTGTCGCCGGCGCTGCCACCGCCATAAGCTTCGATGCCAAGATTGCGCAGAGCGTTACGTTTAACTTCGGCGATGCGGGCTTCCAGCATTACCTGTTGACCACCGCCCACCTGCATCAGATTGATAACCTCACCTTCCCCGGCGGCGTAACTGCGGGCCAGCTGCAGGGCTGTGTCCATGGTCGCGGCACTGCCAACCTGGCCGCTGAGCAGGATCTTGCCATTGGCGGAGCGCACCTCGATATTGGGTTCGCCGGGCAGGGCTTCGTGAAAGTTGCGTTTGAGACTGTCCATGTCATACCCCACCACCACGTCCATGACAGCGATGACCCGGTTGTTAGTATCGCGGAATGCGAGATTGGTGGTACCGGCACTGAGGCCCATGATCAGGAACTGCCGGTCGTTAAGTAGCTCGACATCGGCGATACTGGCATTTCCAACAATAACCTGTTCAAGCGCCCGGGCGCTGCTAATGATCTGCGTTTTGCCGATGGGCAGGGTCAGTTCGCGAGTAGCGCTGTTGTCGCTGAACCCCAGTGTGAAGTCCTCTGTTTGTGCCTGGGCCATTGAGATTGCCAAAGCCAGCGGTGTTGCGATCATTGCGGCACAGACGGTAAGTCGCATCAGCGTTTTGCACACGGACAGCCAGCTTCGAAAGCTCCCGGCGAGTCTGTTATTGTTGTTGACTAAGGGCATCATGGTTCCTTTGAGGTCAGTTGCTCGTGTCGTCGGGCGTCACGGTTTCTTCATTGACGATGAGTCCGCGGATAACCTGCACCTGGTTGCTGGGGGGCGGCGCGGGCGCGCGGCCTTGTTGGCCGGCAGCCGAACCCAGATCTTGCGGACCCCAGGTCCACAGGTTACTCAAGGCAATGGTGCGTGATTCGTCTTCTTCGTGATCCAGCCCGCTGCGCAGGGTCAGCGTCAGGGTGCCCACTTCCAGTGCCAGGGTCAGCGTCTTGGCCTCTTCCTGGGTGGCGAGCAACGTGACGACGTTGACCAGTGTCGGTTCGGCAAAATCTTCGGCGTTGGTCTGGTCAATGGCCAGCACGGTCAGATCCTGGAGTAAGGTACGGGTGACCGGTTGATTGTCACGGCGTCCAATGGTGGTGGTGTGCAGCACATCGATACGATCGCCCGGCAACACAAATCCACCAACGCCGCGTACGGCATTCACCGGTATGGAAATGCCGCGCTTGCCCTCGGTGATACGCCCGGTAATACCGCGATACAAAATACCGGTGGACAGGCGGGGGGCGATGACCACCTCGCCTTCGCTGATTGGGGTCATGACGGTTACCGGCGGGTTTGCAAGGGTATCCTCAACGCGGATAAAACTGTTGACCGGAAAGGCATTGAGCGGCAGCTCAACGACGCGTAAATGCGATTCGTTCAGTTCGGTACCGATGGGTAAATCGACGTCTGCGACCACGGTGGCGCGAGTTTCAATTCGAGGTGCCGGAGCTTCAACAACAGTGGGTGCAGTCTGGTTGGTCAGCATTTGATTGACCAGGTAAGCGGCCACCCCGCCCAGGGCGAGGGCTAATCCCAGAAACAGAAGCGCTCTGGATCTCATGGTCAATCTCCTGTACTAATTCGATATTGTTATCGGCTCTCAGTAATGGTGCTACCTCCCTGGTGGCTTTTCAATTAAACACGTCTATTACACGCGCTCATACTAATGGGTAGCCAACGGCCAGCAATGTGCCGATGGCAATGGCGACGGCGTAAGGCACTGAATGCGCGCTGCGGCCGTAACGCAGCAGCATGATCAGGCCAAGCACGCCGCCAGTCACCCCAGTAACCAGCACAATGTTCAGTGCTGTGTTCAGACTGCCGCCAATGGCACCGGCAGCTGCCAGCAGTTTGACATCACCGGCGCCCAGCCAGCCCAGGGCAAACAGGCCGAACATGGTTGCCAGTAATGTCAGGCCGCTGAGCAGCGCAAATCCGGCGCCGTGCCAGCCAGCCAGCCAGCCATGCAGCACTAGTCCTGCGCCAAACCCGGCGAGGCTTAAAAAATTGGGTATACGGCGCTGGCGCAGATCACAAATCAGCGCAGGAACCATAATCGACGCCGCCACTATCAACGGTGCCCATTGTGCCAAATGGTCCATGGAACTGAGTCTCTGTTTCCGGGAGGTCTGGCGCAACCACAACCCCGATGGCATTTTATGTCACCGGGGATTCGGGTTATCGCCGATCGTTACTCCGTCGTTCCGCCTTCGGCGGCAGCAGGAAGTGCATCTACCGCTGTCTGGAATGCCTCTATTATGGCAGGGCCGATCAGGGTGATCACCGCGATCGCGGCAACAGAGACCAAGGCTACCAGAATGGCATATTCCACCATCGTGGCCCCGGACTCTTCTTTTGCAAAACGCTTGAGTAAGTTGTTCAGCAGGTTTTTCATGGGGGTAACTCCTTGTTGTTCAGTGTTCATCGTAAGACGATAAGGTTTTTGAAACCGGCAATGGTCTGCCAGCGCACAGTCGGGGGTTACTCCCTGTTAAAACGCTCCCGATTCACACTTGTTCAGTTTGACATTAAGCTGTCATCAGCAAAAGTTCAAACCTTTAATCCATTTTCCTTCCACTTAGTGAAAAGCTATCACTAACCAGTCAGGCAAATCGTTACAAAATTATGCCATCCAACCGCAGGACTGACATTTTTCGTCGCTCCATTGACCGCAACACATTCAGTATGCACCTTTTGGAATAGAAAAGCATGTAACCCGGGTCACAAAATTTGCAAACATTTGTCTTAAATCGGTTAAATTGATGATGAACCGTGAGCTGTGTCACAGAAACGTTATGAATTTGTTGCTCATCCGTTACCTGTGGCGGGTCCAACGGATTCACAGATACAGGTTTACAAACATCAGCTAAAGACTTTTGCCAGACGTGAGTTTCTGGCGCTCAGAGGGGCACTGAATACACAAAAGTGCGGGTGATAACGGGGAAGTGGGAAAAACCAAAAGATTACGCGCCCGCCCGGCAGCCAAAAGCTGCACGGGCAAACGCGTTACTGCATCAAGCTAGATACTTGTTGATGGCATCAGCCACCAGACGACCTTCATCAATGGCCCGTACCACCAGCGACTGTCCCCGGCGGCAATCGCCTGCGGCGAATACCTTGGGGTGGCTGGTGCGGAAGTCCTTGTACTCGGCTTTGTAGTTGGAGCGCTGATCCAGCTCCAGCCCCAGCGGGTTGCTGACGTAGTGCTCCGGCCCCAGAAAACCCATGGACAGCAGTATCAGCTCGGCTTCCCAGAATTTGGTTGTGCCTGGCACTTCCTTGAAATTGCTGTCGACCTCAACGGTATTGATGCCCAGCAGTTTGCCGTGTTCGTCGCGGACAAATTCCTTGCCGCTGATGGAGTAGACGCGCGGGTCGCTGCCGTCGCGGTAGGCGGCTTCTTCATGGCCATAATCAGAACGGAAAATCTTTGGCCACAGCGGCCAGGGGTTATCAGCGGGGCGCTCGCGTGGCGGCTTGGGCATGATCTCAAAGTTGACCAGCGACTTGCAGCCGTGACGCAGCGATGTAGCGATACAGTCGGTACCGGTGTCACCGCCACCGATAACAATGACGTTTTTATCCTTGGCATTGATGTACTGGCCGTCTTTCAACTCGGAATCCAGCAGGCTCTTGGTGTTGGCGGTGAGGAATTCCATGGCGTAGTGCACGCCTGGGCCTTCGCGGCCGGGGATACCCAGATCGCGTGCGGTGGTGGCGCCGGTGGCCAGACACATGGCATCGACCTTGCCCAGCAATTCGTCAGCAGGCATGCCATTGACACCCTTGCCGCCGACATCAACGCCGGTAACAAATTTAACGCCTTCTTCTTCCAGCAATTTAACGCGGCGATCCACCACATCCTTTTCCAGCTTCATGTTCGGGATGCCGTACATCAGCAGACCACCGATACGGTCGGCGCGCTCGTAAACCGTTACTTCATGACCCGCCTGATTCAGCTGCGCGGCGGCAGCCAGCCCGGCCGGGCCGGAACCGATGACCGCCACTTTTTTACCGGTGCGGATCTTCGGCGGGTTGGCGACCACCCAGCCGTTTTCAAAGCCTTTGTCGATGATGGCGTTTTCGATGTTCTTGATGGTGACCGCGGGTTCATTGATGCCCAGTACACAGGATCCTTCGCACGGCGCCGGGCACACGCGGCCGGTAAACTCGGGGAAGTTATTGGTTTTGTGCAGACGATCCAGCGCGTCGCGCCACTGACCTTTGTAAACCAGATCATTCCATTCGGGAATCAGGTTGTAGACCGGGCAGCCGTTTTCCGATTGGCAAAACGGGACGCCACAATCCATGCACCGTGCACCCTGGGTGGCCAGGTGCTTTTCGTCGTGTTCGGAGTAAAGTTCCTTGTAATCAAGGAGTCGTTCCGCCGGCGCCCGATATGGTTCAGTCTTGCGCTCAAATTCTTTAAAACCAGTTGGTTTACCCATGTCTTAACCCATTCTTCGAAATTTATATCCTGGCAGGCTGTCACGAAACGGCCGTACCCGATGATCCTGTTCGCTTTCGCCGTTAAACTGCGACCGCCTGTTCTTTTGCCGCCATTTCTGCCAGCACACGTTTGTAGTCGCTGGGCATGACTTTGACGAACTGTTTGATGGCCTGATCCCAGTTATCCAGAATCTGCTGTGCCACCGCAGAGCCGGTGTACTGCAGGTGGTTGCTGATCAGTGTTTTCAGTTCGGCCAGATCGGCGGCATCGCTGACGCCTTCCAGCTCATAGGACTCGGTGTTGCACTGGCGAGCGAAGCTCTCATCCTGGTCCCAGACATAGGCGACGCCGCCGCTCATGCCGGCGCCGAAATTGCGACCGGTTTTGCCCAGAATGACCACGCGGCCACCGGTCATGTATTCACAACCGTGGTCGCCGATGCCTTCAACAACCGCCGAAGCACCGGAGTTACGCACCGCGAAACGCTCGGCAGCAATGCCGCGGAAGTAAGCTTCACCGCCGGTGGCGCCATACAGGTTGACGTTACCGGCGATAATATTTTCTTCTGCCTTGAAGGTACTGTTTTTCGGCGGGTACACCACAATGCGGCCGCCGGACAGGCCCTTGCCCACGAAGTCGTTGCAGTCGCCTTCCACCGTGATGGTAATGCCCTTGGCCAGCCAGGCGCCCAGGCTCTGACCCGCCGAGCCATTGAGCTTGATGTTGATGGTGCCGTCAGGCAGCATCTGCTCGCCCCAGCGCTTGGCCACTTCGTTGGACAGCATGGTGCCGACCACGCGGTTGATGTTGATCACCGGCAGTTCGATATCGACTTTTTCGCCTTTCTCCAGCGCCGGCGCTGCCATTTCAATCAATTGGTTGTCCAGCGCCTTGTCCAGGCCGTGGTCCTGCGCGATGGTCTGATAAGTGCCGGTGTTCGGGAACACGGCCTTGGCCGGCGCCAGAATCTTGCTCAGATCCAGGCCTTTGGCCTTCCAGTGATCGATGGCGATATTGCTTTCCAGCAGGTCTACGCGACCCACCATCTCGTTCAGCGTGCGGATACCCAGCTTCGCCATGATCTCACGCAACTCTTCGGCCACCATGAACAGGTAGTTGACCACGTGCTCGGGCTGGCCTTTGAACTTCTTGCGCAGTTCCGGGTCCTGAGTGGCAATGCCCACCGGGCAGGTATTAAGGTGGCATTTACGCATCATGATGCAGCCCAGCGTGACCAGCGGCGCGGTGGCAAAACCGAACTCTTCAGCGCCCAGCAAAGCGGCGATGGCAACGTCACGGCCGGTTTTGAGCTGGCCGTCGGTCTGAATCACCACGCGCGAACGCAGGTTGTTCATCACCAGCGTCTGGTGAGTCTCGGCCACACCCAGCTCCCATGGCAGACCGGCATGTTTGATGGAGGTCAGCGCGGATGCGCCGGTGCCACCGTCGTGACCGGCAATCACCAGATGATCCGCTTTAGCCTTGGTGACACCCGCAGCAACCGTCCCGACCCCGATTTCCGACACCAGCTTGACACTGATACGCGCGTCCCGGTTGGTGTTTTTCAGGTCATGGATCAACTGCGCCATGTCTTCAATGGAGTAGATGTCATGATGCGGCGGCGGCGAAATCAGGCCGACACCTGGCGTTGAGTGACGAATTTTGGCGATGTAATCGTCCACCTTACCGCCGGGCAATTCACCGCCTTCGCCGGGCTTGGCGCCCTGTGAAATCTTGATCTGCAGCTCATTGGCATTGGTCAGATACCAGATGGTGACGCCAAACCGGCCCGACGCAACCTGCTTGATCGCAGAGCGTTTGGAATCACCGTTGGCCATGGGCGTGAACCGGGCCGGATCTTCACCGCCTTCGCCGGTGTTCGACTTACCGCCCATGCGGTTCATCGCCACCGCCAGGGTTTCGTGCGTTTCTTCCGAAATGGCGCCCAGACTGATGGCGCCGGTGGCAAAGCGTTTAACGATGTCTTTGGCGGACTCTACTTCGTCCAGCGCAATCGCAGCGGTGTCCTTGCGGAAATCCAGCAGGCCGCGCAGAGTGCAGGCGCGGGTGGTCTGTTCATTGGTGTATTTGGCGAATACTTTATAGGCATCCGGGCTGTTGGTACGCGCTGCGTTCTGCAGGTTGAAGATGGCGCTGGGATCCCACATGTGGCTGTCGCCACCGTTACGCCAATGGAAATCGCCCGGGTTGTTGAGCACCGGAATACGATTTTCATCGTTGGCCGGGAAGCCCAGACGGTGACGACGTTCGGTTTCCTCGATCAGGGTAGCAAAGTTGACGCCCTGCACCCGGCTGGCGGTGCCGACAAAGCAGCGGTTGACGATGTCGTCGGCCAGGCCCACGGCTTCAAATATCTGCGCGCCTTTATAGGAGTGCAGTGTGGAAATGCCCATCTTCGCCATCACCTTGAGCATGCCTTTGGCGACTGCCTTTTTATAGGCATACACCACTTTGTCCTCGGTGTTGTATTCCGTGCCAATCAGGCCGTCCAGCTGCGCCTGCCAGACTGCTTCAAACGCGAGGTAAGGGTTCACTGCGTCTGCGCCGTAACCCGTCAGCAGACAGAAGTGATGTACTTCGCGGGCTTCGCCGGTTTCCACGATCAGACCGATACGGGTGCGTTCGTGGGTTTTGATCAGGTAATGGTGGACCGCACCGGTGGCAATCAGGGCGCTGATGGCCGCGCGGTTTTTGCTGATCTTGCGGTCGGACAGAATGATGAACGCATAACCGTCAGCAATGGCCTGACTGGCATCGTTGCAAATGCGTTTCAGTGCGTCCTGGAACCCTTCATCGGCATTCACGTCATAGGTGATGTCGATCACTTTGCTGCGCAGGCCGTTGTAGTCCATGTTGGCAATGGTCTGCAATTGCTTGTTGGACAGAATCGGGTGCTTCAGGCTCAGGCGGTGAGCCTGGTCTTCGCGGGTTTCCAGCAGATTGCCTTCCGGCCCGATGAAACACTCCAGCGACATCACCACTTCTTCACGGATGGAGTCGATGGCCGGGTTGGTGACCTGGGCAAACAGTTGTTTGAAATAGTCGTAGATCATGCGTGGCTTGTCGGACAGACAGGCCAGCGCCGAGTCATTGCCCATGGAGCCCAGCGGATCGCGCGCTTCGGTGATCATCGGCAGCAGCATGAACTGCATGGTCTCGGTGGTGTAACCAAAAGCCTGCATGCGCGCCAGCACGTCCTCAGAATCCAGGGAATGCGCTTCATTGCCGTCGGACAATTTGTCCAGCGTGACCCTCTGATTACTCAGCCATTCACCGTAAGGGCGCTTGGCGGCAATGCTGTGCTTGAGTTCTTCGTCCGGAATCAGGCGGCCCTGTTCAAAGTCGAGCAGGAACATACGGCCCGGCTGTAGTCGACCTTTTTCCTTGACGTTGGCCGGGTCAACTTTGACCACGCCCACTTCCGAAGCCATGATGACCTTGTCGTCGTGAGTGACATAATAACGGCTGGGGCGCAGACCGTTACGGTCGAGCACGGCGCCGATGTACTGGCCGTCAGAGAATACAATGGAGGCCGGGCCATCCCAGGGCTCCATCAACGCTGAATGGAATTCGTAGAAGTCTTTTTTGTCCTGCGTCATGTTGACGTCTGACTGCCAGGCTTCAGGGATCATCATCATCACCGCTTCCTGCAGCGAGCGACCCGACAGCAGCATGAACTCGAGCACGGCGTCGAACGAACCGGAGTCGGAGCAATCCGAGTCGATGATGGGGAACAGGTCTTTCAGCTTGTTGCCAAACAGGTCGGTATTGAGCGTGCCTTCACGTGCCACCATCTGGTTGACGTTGCCGCGCAGGGTGTTGATTTCGCCGTTGTGACTCATGAACCGGTTAGGCTGCGCACGATCCCATGACGGGAAGGTGTTGGTGCTGAAGCGCGAATGCACCATCGCCATGTGGGTTTCACAGGCGGGGTTGGTCAGATCCTGGTAAAACGGGAACAGCTGGCCCGGGGTCAGCATGCCTTTATAGACAATGACCTTGGTGGACAGGCTGCAGGCGTAAACCATCTTGGCTTCGCGCAGCGACTTGTCGCCACGCAGCTTGTGGGTAAAGCGCTTGCGGATGATGTACAGCTTGCGTTCGAAGGCTTCTTTGTCCAGGCCCTCTGCAGCGCCTATAAACAGTTGCTCGATCTGCGGCTGCGCCATGCGCGCGGCCGGGCCCACATCGGCGCCATCAGCATCAACGGGCACTTCGCGCCAGCCCAGCAGGGTCTGGCCTTCTTCGGCGATGATCTGATTGATGGCGTCACGGCAGAATTCGCGCTCTTTGCTGATCTGGGGCAGGAAGATGTTGCCGACTGCGTATTTGCCTTTCTCCGGCAGGCGAGTCGACAGCTCTTCGCTGGCGATATTGGCAAAAAAGGTGTGGGGCAGTGCCATCAGGATGCCGGCGCCGTCACCGGTGTTGGCTTCAAAGCCACAACCGCCGCGGTGATCCATGCGCGAGTTCAGGTGATAGGCATCCAGCATGATCTGGTGACTGGGACGACCTTTAATGTCTGCAACAAAGCCTACGCCGCAGGAGTCTTTTTCGCTCGCCGGGTCATAGAGCCCGGTCTTTTCCGGGAAACCAAACTTGTAGGGGTATTGGGCCTGATCAGTCATAAGTCGCTAAGTCTCGTTATATCGTTATGTTGTTTCCGCTTCGGCTTTCATTAACGTTCCTGGCCGACACGATCGATCTTCAAGCGTTGCAAGCCAGGAGATGCGTGGGTTTTGGATTTTTGATTTGACGCGGCTCGATGACGCTGCCTGCACCCCGGACGGCGTGTCCGACAAGTTCCGGACGGTCGTAAAACCACAGTACGCTGTTTTACGGGGGCTGGACACAATACCACCGAACGAAAATATGTCAAGCTGTGACGATCCCTGTCAGGGACGCATCTTGGCTTGATAAATGTTCATGTCTGGATTAACCTTCCTCTCCTGTATGCCCCTGAATCTCTAGGTTAAACAGGTCTTTTAAGGGGTAATGATACTCATTCTTAACGCCAGTGATGGCGGTCGGCGTCAGCGTGGTTTTTACGGGGCGGCCCGGAAAGCGTCAAGCAGGCGTGGCGGACATGATGTCGCTGCGTGCGTGGTAGGTCACATGGTGTCTGGAAAGCGCCTTAAAAAACAATATTTTATAAATGAGGGGAAATCGCGTGGAAATCGTACGTTATAAACGGGATGTATGGGGTGATGAAGTCATTCTGGGTGTGTCCTGGGATTTGCTTTGGGTCGTTGCCGTGGCAATTCTGGTGCTGCTCGCGGCGCATGCCATCTTCATGGCGGCACTGGCCAAAAAGAAAGCCAAACCCTCCGCTGCCGGTCCGAAAGTACACCGTCACGATACCATCGATCGTGCCTTTCACTGGATCATGGCCGGCTCTGTGCTGGTGCTGATCGCTACCGGTGTCATGCCCATCATTGGCATCCGCTTCGCCTGGCTGGACATCCACTGGATTGCCGGTCTGCTGCTGACCTTTGTGGTGATCTTCCACATTATTCGCGCCTCGTTCTGGCAGGACTTCAAGTCCATGATCATGACGCCGGCCGATTTTGCCGAGCCCTTTGATGAAACCCGTAAGCCGGGCAAATACTCCTTCGAACAAAAGGGTATGCACTGGGCGATGACCGTGCTGGTGCTGCTGGTGATTGTCACCGGTGTGATTCTGTTCATGAACATCCGCACGCCGTTCTGGGATCGCCCGTCGGTAGCCGATGAAGCGCAACTGGGTCTGATGTTCCTGCTGCACGGTCTGGCTACACTGGCGCTGGTCGCCTTTACTGCGATTCACATCTACTTTGCTGTCCGCCCGGAGAAGATCTTCTACACACGCTCCATGGTCAAAGGCTGGATCTCCGAAGATGAAATGCGCGCGAACCATGACTCAAGCAAATGGAAGGTGAAAGATTGACCGACGTTAAGAACCTGGAAAAAGATATCGAAGTAGTCGAGTCTGGCTACGAATTCCTGCTGGCGTACGCTGCTCAGGGGCGTCCGCCGCATGACGAGGCAGATTACCCGCCACCTCACGCCAGACCGACGTTGCAGGACATGCTGTCGTCAATGGAGAATGTGCTGGCAGCCCTGGGCGAGACTCAGCATGAGTATGAACTGGTGGTGGCTGAAGATATCCGCAAGGCCAGCGCGACCATTCGTTTTGTGCTGGCGCAGCCAAAGATGAGTTCGGAGCTGGTTGACAACCTGAACGCATCCATTCATCTGCGCGCAGTGCTGACGGACTTCTTCCTGTACAGCGAATTGTTCAAACCTGCGTCCGAGGAAGAAACACTGTACAAAAAGGCCTGACTCGCTGGTCCGGCCTCAAATGGTCTCCTGCGGCGCCCCGATGGTGCCGCAGACAGATCACTCCCTGCATGGCGTTTGCTCTGCAATTACTGGTTCATCAGTACCATTACGCCTGCCGCCACTATTACCGTAATGACCACTAATACCAGGAATCGCAAGCCCAGGCTGCGCTCCCCCCGCCAATTGTATTGCTCCTCCTCTATAAAGATCGGATTGCTGTTGCGCTTGAAAAATCTCATTTGACTACCTCATGGACTGCTTACTCGTGGACTGCTTGCTCATGGACTGCTTGAGTACTGTTTGTTGGACAACAGCGGGGGCTAAAAATTTGCGATGAATTATGGCAATGCCGTGCCCAATCATGACGGGAGATCTTAATTGTGCAGCATTGTGACAAATTGAAATGCCCTGCGTTTGTGTGTGCTGTCAGCTAGCCGCTTGAATTCAAACTGATATACTTGTGCCGATTAAAATAACAAGGCCAAAAACCATCATGCAGAATCTCTTTGTCCCTGCCTACTCTCGGGCCGCGATTGTTTCGCATTCGTTACTCAACCCGGGGAGCATTCTCCTGGCCGCCATCGTTCTGCTGGTCGCAGGTATTGTTCCGTCAGCGCGCGCGCAGGATTCCGGTGCCGCCGGGGTGATCCAGATGGCACAAGTTGGCGACGACGTCGCGGGCATCGAGCTGGATGGTTTTCTGAGCGAAGCGGTTTGGCAGACGCTGCCGTCCTTTGATGGCATGCGGGTGATCAGCCCCGATACACTGGAACCGGCGCCTTTATCCACCGATAGCCGCATTTTCTACAATGATCGCGGCATTTACGTCGGCGTTATGAATTATCAGTCACCAGAGACACTGGTCGCGCGCATGAGTTCACGCGACGATGGCGTGCAGCGTGACGGTTATGTGATCTCCATTGATGCCTCCGGCGAGGGGCTGTACGGCTACTATCTGCGCGTCAATCTGGGTGGCACCTTGTCTGACGGTACCATTTTGCCGGAAAAGCAGATCAGCCGGGACTGGGACGGCCCCTGGCAGGCGGTGACCCAGGAGCTGGACAATGGCTGGTCAGCCGAGATCTTTATTCCCTGGAGCATGATGGCCTTGCCCGATCGAGGCGACACCCGGCAGATCGGTATTTACACCGAACGCATGGTTGCGGCCGACAATGAAACCTGGTCATGGCCCGCCTTGCCCGGCACCAATCCCGAGTATCTGTCTGCCTTTCAGACTTTCGAGCTGCAGGGTGTCAGCCCCAGCACCCAGTTCACCTTTTATCCCTACGCATCGGCGACACACAACAATATTACCGGCGAAACCGACGGCCGGGTCGGCGCCGACCTGTACTGGCGACCGAACTCCAATACCCAGCTCTCCGCGACACTGAATCCGGACTTCGGCACCGTCGAATCCGACGACATCGTGGTCAATCTGGGCGCGTTTGAAACCTTTTTCTCGGAAAAACGCACCTTCTTTCTGGAAGGCCAGGACGTGTTTACCGCCTCGCCCCGCGCCAGCGGGGGTCCGTTCGGGCCCACTACCGTGCTTAATACCCGGCGCATCGGCGCGGCGCCGGATTTTGACATTCCTGATGGTGTGCAGACCCGCACCACCGAGCGCAACACCCCCACCGAACTGCTGGGCGCGGTCAAGATCACCGGTTCACAGGGCAACTGGCGTTACGGCTCGCTGCTGGCCAGCGAGGACGATACCGTGATTCGCGGTACCGCCGCTGACGGTTCGCGCGTGAACGTGCAGGCGCAGGGGCGTGACTTTGCCATCGGCCGCCTGTTATATGAGGACACCAGCGGCGGTGGCCGTCGCGGCATCGGTTGGATCGGCACGCGTCTGCAGCATCCGGACCGTGACGCCAGCGTCAACGGTGTCGACGTGGCCTGGTTCTCGCGCGACACACGCTGGGTGTTCGACGGCCAGTTGCTGCACAGTGATGTCGACGACGTGACCGGCAAGGGCGGCTTCTTTGATCTCAACTACCGGCCTTCGCGGGGGATTAATCATGCCTTCACCGGCACCTTTCTGGACGACACGCTGAACATTAATGATGTCGGATACGTGCAGCGCAACGATCATTATGTGCTGGATTATCGCCTGAGTGTCACCGAATCCGGGCTCGCGCGCTACCGCAGCCGTGAGCGCACCATGAATGTGATCAACCAGTGGAACGGCGAGGGCAGGCCGGTGCGCCTGGGGCTGTTCTTTGGGCAGAATGTCACCTATCAGGACAACACCTCGCTGAACCTGAACTTTCGTTACTTTCCGCCGCGCGTGGACGATCGGCTCAGCCGTGGCAATGGAACCTACAAGATACCGCACCGGCTGGCCTACGATTTCACCTGGCGCAGTGACCGCTCGCGGCCGCTGAGCTACAGCGTGGGTATTGGCAACTCCCAGGAAGACCTGGGCGTCAACAACATCAGCTACACTGTGGGTGTGGAGTGGCAGCCCAATGACCGGTTCGCCACTGAACTGGAAGTCGAATACCGGGAGCGCGATTCGTGGCTGGTGCATCAGGGCGATAACCGCCTGACAGCATTCACCGCGATGGGCTGGTTTCCGGAGTGGAACGCAAGTTACTTTATCAGCGCCCGCCAGCAATTTCGGGTGTCCATGCAATGGACCGGCATCAAGGCGCTGGAGGATGAGTTCTACCTGATTGATCAGAGCGATGTCCGGCACCTGAATCAGGTTGCCCGGCCAGGCTGGGCGTCGGGTGATTTTAATGTCAGCCAGATGAGTTTTCAGGCCCGTTATCGCTGGGAGATCGCGCCGTTGTCTGACCTGTTTATTGTTTATACCCGGGGCAGCAATCTGCCGCGAACTGCGCAGGGGGATTACCAGGATCTGCTGTTTGATGCCTGGAGTGAGCGGATTACCGATACCTGGGTTGTCAAACTGCGCTACAGGTTAGGAAGCTAGTGAGCAAGGGAAGCTAGCGTCGTTGCCATTGCTTCGTTAAAAACAGGCTTAAGATGCTCACTTACTTATAGTAAGCTCCGCGCTTGCGCCTGTTTTTGCCTCGCACTGACTGCCTCGCTGACGCTTCTTGAGTGATGTGGATGCGGCGCAGAGGGGTTCTGGTGTGTCATCTATTGGACACAGAATTGTTGTAGACTGGTCGGCTGACAGCATCAACATTTAGGGCTAAAAGGGATACACTGATGGCAACAGCATCGATCAAGCGATTACTGAGCGGAGTCCTGATAATGGGAACGGTCATGGGGAATGTGGTGCCGATAGAGCCTGCCTACGCCCAGCGCGAAGCGGCCGACAAGATTGTGGTGGCGCACCGTGGCGCCAGCGGTTACCTGCCCGAGCATACCCTGCCTGCCGTTGCCATGGCCTACGCCATGGGCGCCGACTTCATGGAGCAGGACGTGGTGATGACCCGCGACGACCAGCTGATCGTGTGGCATGACCTGACCCTGGATCGCAATACGGACGTTCGCCACCAGTTTCCGGGGCGCGCCCGCGAAGATGGTCGCCACTATGTGGTTGACTTTGATCTGGCCGAACTGCGTCAGCTCAAGGTCACTGAAGGCTACCGGCTGAATGACAACGGGGTGGAAGAGCAGATATATCCCCAGCGTTTCCCGCTGTGGCAGGGCAGCTTCCAGATTCACACCTTTGCCGAGCAACTGCAGATGGTGCAGGGCATGAATCGCGCCTCCGGCCAGGACATTGGCATTTACCCGGAAATCAAGTCGCCCGCCTTCCATCACGACAACGGCAAGGACATCAGCACCGCCATCATCCGTGAGCTCAAGCACTTCGGTTACACCAGCAAGGACAGCAATGCCTACCTGCAGACGTTTGAGTTCGACGAGCTCAAGCGGGTGCATGACGAGGTGTTCCCGGCGCTGGGCGTGGAGCTGAAGCTGGTGCAACTGATGGGCGATGATGAGGTCTATCAATGGATGCTCAGTGCCAGTGGCATGCGTGATCTGGCGCAATACGCCGATGGCGTGGGACCGGAAAAAGGCATGATCATCAGCCCCGACTCCACGCGTAATGGCCTGCTCATCAGCTCACTGGTCAGTGACGCACATCAGGCCGGCATGCAGGTACATCCCTACACGTTCCGCAAAGATGAGGGCCATATTCCGCCCTATGCCGACAATTTTGAACACATGCTGGAACTGTTCCTGTTTGAAGCCAATGTGGACGGATTGTTCACCGACTTCCCTGACCGGGCGGTCGAGTTTTTGCGCGACCACGACTGACAGCGCGGGCAGCGCAGGGTTCGCGCCAGGGTAACGGCTGTACGTCAGAGTGCTTCTGGCGTATAATCGCCGCCCTTTTATTGAATTCCCCGCGCCTGCAGGCACCATTATGTCGACCACACCCGTTCAGGATCTCAGTTTTGCTGAGCTTGATCTTCCCGCATTTCTGTTAGAAACACTTAGCAAAGTGGGTTACGAAAAACCCTCGTCAATTCAACAGGCGACCATCCCGGCCTTGCTGCAAGGCAACGACATCGTGGGCATGGCGCAAACCGGTACCGGTAAAACGGCGGCATTTGCCCTGCCAGTGCTGGCGCATATTGACGTCACCAATCCCAAAACTCAGGCGCTGGTGCTGTGTCCCACGCGTGAGCTGGCAATTCAGGTCGCGGAAGCGTTCCAGACCTACGCGCAGAACATGCGCGGCTTTCATGTACTGCCAGTATACGGTGGGCAGGAGATGGGACGTCAGCTGCAGGCGCTGCGCCGCGGCGTTCATGTGGTGGTGGCCACGCCCGGTCGTCTGCTCGACCACCTGAATCGCAAATCGCTGGATCTGGGAAGTATCAAGACGCTGGTACTGGACGAAGCCGATGAAATGCTGCGCATGGGTTTCATTGATGATGTGGAACTGATTTTACAGAAAACACCACCGACCCGTCAGGTCGCGCTGTTCTCTGCCACCATGCCGTCTGTGATCCGGCGCGTGGCAGAAAAATACCTGAACAACCCGATTGAAGTGAGCATCAAAACAGCGACCAGTACCAATGCCAATATCGAGCAGTTTTACTGGCTGGTGCAGGGCACCAACAAGCTGGATGCGTTGACGCGCATGCTGGAAGTCGAAGAGTTCGACGGCATGATCATTTTTGTGCGCACCAAAAACAGCACGCAGGAATTGGCCGACAAACTTAACGCCCGTGGTTTTTCTGCCGCGGCGCTTAACGGTGACATGAACCAGCAGCTGCGCACGCGTACCGTCGAGCAATTGAAAAACGGTCAGTTGGATATCGTGGTGGCAACCGACGTCGCTGCCCGTGGTCTGGATGTCGAGCGCATCAGTCACGTGATGAACTATGACATCCCCTACGACAACGAAACCTACGTTCACCGTATAGGCCGTACCGGCCGCGCCGGCCGTAGTGGCAAGGCGATTCTTTTTGTCGCCCCGCGCGAACAGCGCATGCTGCAGTCCATTGAACGTACCACGCGTAAAAAAGTCACCCGCATGGAGCTGCCTACTCGTGGCGAGTTAATCCTGCATCGCAGTCAGCAGTTCAAGGAAACCATTGCCGCGGCCCTGGCCAATGACAACCTGGATTTTTTCCAGGGTTTGATTGCTGATCTTTGCAGCGAACACAACTGCACCGTGGAAGAAGCCGCCGCCGCCATGGCCTGGCTGCTGCAGAAAGACCGGCCGCTGGAGCCTTCGTTCAAAGATGTGGGTGTTGCCAAATCCGGTTACGGTAAAACGCCTGCAGTTAAAGCCGGCAAGTCAGACAAGGCCGCTGCCAACGTACCGGATGTTGATGCTTTTGTTGCCAGCGCCCGTGTCGCCGACACCAGCGCACCTGCAGACAAGCCCGCGCGCAAAGTCAAAAGCAAACCGCCGATGCAGGATCTGTTTGGTTCGTTAAACGATGACGACTTTACCGGCGATCCGGTGTCTGATCGTCCGGCGCGCAAACGCCGTGAGGAACGCCAGTTCGAAGATGGTGAAGACGTGGCCATGGAGCGCTTCCGCATCAAGGTCGGTCACGAGCATGGCGTGACGCCGCGCGAGATAGTCGGCGCCGTTGCCAACGAAGGTGGTATCGAAGGCCGCTACATCGGCCGCATCCAGATCTATGACGACCACACCACCATCGATCTGCCGCACGGCATGCCCGATGAGGTGTTCCAGACCCTGCAACGCACGCGTGTCTGCAACCAGGCGCTGGACCTGGAGCGCATGAGCGCGGCCGAAACTGCCGCGGAAAAAGACACCCGACCCGAACGCAAGCGCCCGGCCTTTAACAAAGATCGTCGCGACTCTGCTGGTGGCGATGCCAGGAAACCTGCTTTCAAGAAAGAGGGTTTCAAGAAAGAGGGTTTCAAGAAAGAAGGCTTTAAAAAAGAAGGTTTTAAGAAAGAGGGGTTCAAAAAGGAAGGCTTCAAAAAGGACGGGTTCAAGTCCGACACAGCCAAACCTGAAGGTTTCCGAAAAAACCGCCCCGACCGATCCGACGGTGCCCCCGCGGCCGCCAGTGAACGACCCGCGCGACGTCCGCGCGAGGACTTCAGCGAGCCAGCGACAGCGCCAACAGGTGAGGCCGGTGACAAGCGCTTTACGCCCAAACCCAAAGCGAAAAAGCGCGGCGGCCCCAAGGTCAGAATGGATAAGGACAAAGGCAAGCGCAGGACGCCCAGCAAAAAGCCTTGAGCGTAATGGAACAGCCTTGAGCGTAATGGAACAGCCTTGAGCGTAATGGACAGCCCTGAGCGTAGTGGAACAGCCTTGAGCGTAATAGGAAAGCCCTGAGCTGAGCGCCTGACCAAAGAGAGCAACCGATGAGCCTGACACTCGCCAGCCTGATCGCATTGTCCAGTGCCATGCTGGTACTGGCGGCACTGCCCAGCATCAGCGTGCTCGCCGTCACCTCGCGCGCACTAAGCGGCGGTTTTCGTCACGGCGCTGCCGTCAGCGCGGGTGTTGTGACTGGCGACATAATCTTCATTGTAGTTGCCTTGTTCGGGCTGAGTCTGTTGCAGGACACCGCCGGCGACTGGGGCGTGTATCTGAAGTATCTGGCAGCGGCCTATCTGCTGTGGATGGCACAGGCGATCTGGCGCTCGCGTAACGACACCGGCGGCGCTCCCGATGTCGCACAGCAAAGCACGACTGCTGCGGCATCATTGCTGTCCAGTTTCACCAGTGGTCTGCTGCTGACCCTCGGGGACCAGAAGGCAATCTTCTTCTACCTCGGTTTCTTTCCCGCTTTTGTTGATCTCAACGCGGTCACCCTCGCCGATATCCTTGTCATTGTGCTGATTACCATTATCGCCGTCGGTGGCGTCAAACTGTTGTATGCCTGGTTGTTCAGTCGGGCAGGGCGAGCGCTGGCACAAACCAGGCGCGCCCGCCAGCTGACGGGGCTGCTCAATGGTCTGGCAGCGCTGATCCTGGTGCTGGCCGCCGCCATGGTGATTCTGAGATTCTGACAGTAGGAGGCCAAGTGAAAATCGTTTACCGCGCCAATGACATCATCGAAGCTCATATCGTGGCCGGCATGCTGCGCGCCAATGATATCGAACCCCATGTTGGCGGGCACTACCTGCAAGGCGCCGTCGGCGACCTGGCCATGGATGGGTTCGCCAATGTGCTGGTGGCCGAAGATGACTATGATGCCGCCATCCAGCTGGTGCGCGAATATGATGCTTCTGCTGCGCAGAACGATGGCAAAGAAGAGGATAGCGCCGCGGAACCTTACAAGCCCTGGCTTGCCTGACCCGCCCGTAGCAATAAAGAGGCCCCTGCATGATCAAGCGTATTGGCGATACCGACATACTGGAACACCACCGCCTCAGTTGCCACTGCGGCGCCGTGGTGATGGAGATGCACCTGCCCGACGGTGTGGTCGCGCCCAGGCGCTGTGACTGCTCCCTGTGTCGCCGCCGTGGCGCCATTGCCGGCACCACCTCGCTGGATCGCATCCGCATCATCAAGGGTGAAGACCAGCTTCGCCTGTACCAGTTCAACACCCGTGTCGCCAAACACTACTTCTGTCAGGTCTGTGGTATCTATACCCACCACCAGCGGCGCTCCAACCCCGCCGAGTACGGCTACAACATTGCCTGCCTGGAAGGCGTCAACCCGTTTGCGCTGGGCGAGGTTGAGGTGATGGATGGCGTGAATCATCCGTCTGACAGGAAGTAGGGCGTTGTCTGACGATGCCGGGTACGTCGATCTGGTACTGTTCTTTGCTAAAGCGTATCAGGATAAAAAATCGACGCATTGCCCCATTTGGCTAGTATCCGTCATTGCCGGAATATGCTATCAAGCTATTTGAATTCGCGTTTTCTGGTACAAACGCGCCAAAATTAAACGTTATCCCCCAATAAGGTGTTATGCACCTTACTGGCGGTAGCGTGTCTGGAGATTGGCCGCCACAGGCTACCCCAGCCTATCCAACGGGCTTGAAGTGCCGACATAGTGGCGTCCCAGCACATGTGTATAAATTTGTGTTGTATTCAGATCATTGTGACCCAGTAACTCCTGAACTGTTCGTATATCAGCACCCCCTTGTAGTAAATGCGTGGCAAAGGAGTGCCGGAACGTGTGTGTGCTGATCTTTTTACAGTCCAGCTGTGCTTGACGGACAGCGATTGCAAGAAATTTGCGTACAACGGAGTCGTGCAGATGGTGGCGACACAAGGTGCCGTCGATCGGGTGAGTGCTAAGATTGTTCGCCGGGAAGATATGAGCCCAGCCTGCCGTGCGGAAGGCGCTCGGATACTTGCGAGCCAGGGCGGTTGGCATTGATGCACCGACGCCCTGAAGGTTGTCCCGCGCCTGAATCACCAGGGCATGTTCAATCTGAGGTTCCAGCAAATTGACTGTGCTGGCGGCGAGCAAGGTTTGCCTATCCTTACGGCCTTTGCCGTCACGTATGGTTACTGACATGCGATCAAAATCGACGTCCTGGACCCTCAGCCTGAGACATTCATTGATGCGCAGACCGCTGCCGTAGAGCATTTGGATAATGAGTTTGTTACGGCCGCTTAGTTGATCGAGTATACGTCGGACTTCGTTCACAGAGAGTACAGTCGGTAAATGTCGCTGCTTTGACGCCAGAGTAAAACCAAGCTCGCCAAGTTCGCGTTGAAGGAACTTATGGTACAAATAGACAAGCGCATTAAGCGCAACCTTCTGTGTATTGATAGCGACTTTACGATCCGCCGCCAGATAGGTAAGAAACCCGCGGACTTCAGTGGCACCGGCATCAGCAGGATGCCGCCTGTCGATGAAGTAGATATAGCGGCGTATCCAGAGAATATATGTCTTCTCGGTGCGCAAGGCATAGCCGCGCAAGCGCATATCGCGGCTAAGCTCCTGTAAGAATGGGCTGGTCATCTGAACCTCCTTGTTCAGTCTGGCTTTTTAGGTTTCGAATTAGTGTTATAGCACGCATATCAAGATATGCGGCGGCACGCTGAACAAGCCAACTCTCAAGGTAAAATGAAGTGATTGTTGAATATCAGAGGGTTATGATGAGTTTCTTAGATGGGGCTGTATTGACATGTCGTGCAGGAACGCCCATTAATCGTGCTGGCGCACGATACAAATGTTAGGCATTAATCAGTAGCAGACATCAGGAGGTGTCATGGAAATCAGTTTGCTTGTCAGCATCATATGTGTAGGGGTAGGTGCAACTTTGATAATGGATCTTTGGGCATTGTTTCTAAAGAAGGCTTTTGAGATTCCATCACTAAATTATTGCCTCGTTGGTCGCTGGCTTGCGCATATGCCCAATGGTCGTTTCGCTCATCAGGGCATCGGAAAGTCTGAGCCAAAATTTCTTGAGTGCCATGTCGGCTGGGTTGCGCACTACGCAATTGGCGTGGCATTCGCTGCTGCTCTAATCGCAATCACGTCGCCTACCTGGTTGCAAGAGCCCACGATAATCCCGTCTATAATTTTTGGCTTGGCAACAGTGGCGGTACCGTTCTTTTTGATGCAACCATCATTTGGATTGGGAGTGGCGGCATCTAAGACGCCGAATCCGAACCAAGCCAGACTTAGAAGCCTTATGGCGCATGCATCCTTTGGAGTGGGGCTTTATATTGCCGCACTAATATTCAGCGACATACTACCTACCCATGCCTAACCAGGCCAATCACGGCGACGGCTTTTTCGTTGCGGCTTCGCCTCCACTACAAAGCCGCGCGTGTTGGCGGCGTTAGGCAACCGAGAAATTAACTATGCAGTGGTTAGTCGACAACCAAGGGTTTGTAACCTTGCTCTTCACAGGAGTGGTCACGTTGTCCACGGTTGTATACGCGTTTCTGACCTTTTTACTTGTCTCCGAAACCCGAAAAATGCGGCAGGTTCAGACTGAACCAAAAGTATCCGTGTACTTTGAGCCTTTCGAGGAGTATATGAACTTTGGCTGTCTCCATATAAAAAATATTGGCCAAGGTCCAGCCTCGGAAATTGCCATTGAACTGCTCCCAGGTGGATCCAAGGAAGGAGCTGAAGCGTTTATATCCGATTTCAAGAAAGTCAAAGCAGTATCCAAGGGAGCAGCATATCTAGGACCAGGTCAGGAAATTAGATCTCAGTATTCCTCGTTCGTCGAAAACTATCAGGAAAAAATAAAAGCAATTGTCATCGCCAACGTCTCCTACAAAGGAGCCACGGGAAAGCGGTATTCCGATTCGTTCCGCATAGAGTTTTCCGAATTTGAGGGTGCCGGTAGGCTAGGAGCTCCCCATCTCTATTCCATGGCCAAAAGCTTGGAGAAGATTCAGAAGGATATAGGAAATCTAGCAACGGGATTCAGCAAACTTAAGGTGTCTATGTATGACCATGAAGACCGAGAACGTGAAGCAAAAGAATGGGAAGAGGAGAGAGCCCTCTTCATGAGAGAACAGGACCAGGACAATGGCTAACAAACATTTAAAAGCGACCAAAGTGTGTCGGTAGGCACTATTATCAATGGGAGGCTATATGGCAACATACTGGATTACATTTCGTATCGCTTATGAATCAGTAGGTGGTAGGTCGTATGATGACCGATATGACGCATTTACTGAGGCAATTGTTGCTAATGCTTCCAATTATTGGGCACAGACCACATCTTTTTACATAATCGAATCGAGCAGCAGCATCGATACACTGACGGAGACCCTCAAGCGAAAGTTTGCGCCCTCCAAAGACTTGTTTCTCATCCGGCAAGTTGACACGAAGTCGGCCAAGATTTGCGGCCAAAATGAGGACAACGATATCTTTATTTTCATGCCATATTTGAAGCGAGCGTGATCAAGTGAACGAACTTTCCGTGAATAACATGCCTAACAAGGCGTTCCTGAGCGACCAAAGCATGTCGTCCTGCCTTTTGCTGGCGCAAAAGCCACGCCGACATCCTTTGGCGCCAGAACAGCGGCGTTATGTTTTTCTGGAGAATTAGGTGCAATCTGAAAGGGATATTTCATTAAGGGTAATGGAGCAGGCGGACCTAGAGGCGGCGGCCGAAGTTCATCGTCTGGCATTCACTAGACAGCAACATTCGTTCAAATGGCTGGAAAGCAACCTCAATGCAACCCCCAAAACGTTTTGCTATGTTGCTTACGCTGAGGCGGCCTGCATTGGGTATATCATCTGGTCTCAGAAAGCGGGGTTTAGGCCGAGCGTGGTCCTCGAGCTTGAGCAGATTGCCGTATCTCCGAATTATCAAGGGAATGGTGTCGGTAAAATCCTTATCACAGATACATTGCCTGATGTCATTAGAAAGTTGAAGGAGCAAGGTGCCGTGTTGAAGCACATTATGGTGACGACGCGAGCTGACAACTACGCGCAACGTCTGTATAGGAATGTCCTGGGCGCTGAAGTGGAAGCTACTCTAGCAAACCTTTATTCAGAAGATGAAGTGATTATGGTTGCGCGAAATGTCAAAACATAACCAGGCCAAGCACAGCGACAGCTTTTTCGTTCCGGCTTCGCCTCCACTGCAAAGCCGCGCGTGTTGGCGGCGTTATGTGTCTAGTGCCATTAAATGAGTCAATGATGAAATATTGCATATTACTTGCTTTTCTATTGGTGACACAGAATGCATATACCGCGGCTCTTCTCTCCCATGAAAATTCTGATCCAGGCGTCGAACTGACGATCCGTAAAATGCTTTCAGGCCCTGTCGTCGCTTCGATTCATGCTTCAGTCGAAGCCCCAAATGAAAATCTGTACGAACCATCAGAGATTTACTTGAGCGTCGAGGATGGTAATAGATCATGGTGGGTACACACTCCCGACCATTTCGACTCAATGGACATAGTTCAATTTACTAATTCTTCGCACCTTTTAATTGTCTTGAGCACTCCAACTTCTACCTCGACTGCAACACTAGACCTGGATGATAGAACATTGTCTCTGATCGGTTCAGGTATCGGTGAAGTAATTTCTTTCAATCCCGAGGATCCTCTTATTCGATTAAACGGACAACGGGGTTACTCTGGTGAAGTGTTTTTGTATAGCTCCATTACGGACATAAAGGGGCGAGTTATCGAATTTCTGGCGGGGGATGGAAACTGCCGCCCGGTATCCGAGGTAGTTGCTGAAGGCGCTGATTTGAGCAGGCTTCAGCAATCTATGGATTATTGTGTAGGTGTGAGTCAATGATTCGATCGGAGACGTCACATAACAAACTGTTCCTGAGCGACCAAGGCAAATTGTCATGGCATTTGCTAGCGCAAACGCCCCGCCAATTCACCTCGGCGCCAGAACAAGGGCGTTAGGAGGCAACGTGACCGATAGCGTTACGCAAATATCAGATTTTCTACTCCAGCTTGACGGACTGAAATCGGTCAACCGTCGAACCTATATCAATGGAGGCGAACGTGTAGAGAACTCCGCCGAACATTCCTGGCACTTGGCGATGGCTTGTTGGGCGTTCTCTGAGTTACTTAAAGATGAATTTGACCTCTTAAAACTAATCAAGCTGGCGCTAGTGCATGATCTAGGTGAGATTGATGCCGGTGATACATTTCTCTATAGCGATAATAGATCCAATGCACATGCCGATGAACGTAGATGTGTCGAGAAGATCGCTTTGCACCCCGGTAACTCAATTTCGAATCTAGTGATGCTTTGGGATGAGCAGGAGATTGGAGAAAGCAAGGAGGCAAGGTTGCTGAAGGTCATTGATCGGCTGCTACCGTTTCTTCACAACATTACGAGTGAGGGGCGAGCATGGCAGGACAATAGGATCCAGAAGAGCCAAGTTCTAAAAATGCATAAGTTTATTGAGGGAGAACAACCAGATATACATAAATGGTTTCTCGCAAAGGTTGAGTATGCTGTGGAACAAGGATGGCTAAGAGCCTCCTAACCATCAATTGCACGCGACCAGCTGCGCTGGCGCGTGAATACGGGCGTTAAATGACAATAGGAGAGTTTTGAGTGAATTTAGAGAAAGTACAGGAAATACTTCTTGCCAATGGATACGTGGTCGATGAGATAAAAGCCATTGGCTATGGTCAACAAATTAAATTCACGAATGGCTCATCGGTGAATGTATATGATTCAGGAAAGTTAGTCGTCGGCGGTAAAGAACAAGACAATGTAAAAGCATTGCTTGGTCTTAATCCAGGTGGGCAACCAGCGGCTGTGCCGGCCGGCGGCATAGTACGTGGCAACAACAAAGTTTTCGTTGTTTATGGCCATGATGAGCCGGCTCGCACTCAACTGGAGGCCATGTTGCGGCGTTGGGGTATGGAGCCTTTAATCCTTGACCAGCTACCGTCGGAAGGTCAAACCATTATCGAAAAATTAGAAGCCTATACAGCGGATGTTCAATTCGCAGTTATTTTAGCCACACCTGATGACAAAGGCCATCGGTCAGAGCACCCAGATGAATCGGCGTACAGAGCAAGGCAAAATGTGGTGCTTGAACTCGGCATGTTGCTTTCAAAATTAGGCAGAAGACGAGTGGCAATTCTCCTAAAGCAACAAGAAAACATGGAGCGTCCTTCAGATATCCAAGGGTTAATCTATATCCCATTCAAAGATGATCTTGCTAAAGAGGCCGGATTAATACTGGCAAAAGAAATGTGCGCGCAAGGTTACAATATTGATGTGGCGCGCATCTAAGTTGTCATTTAACAAGCGGCAGCACGCGGACGGCGCTACGCGCCGCCGGTGTGCCGAGCGTTATGCATTCGAAACGGAAACTTGAATTATGATCGATGAAACAAATCCAGCTGGGCGACTGTATCGCATTTTGCTTGAAGCAAGGTCCCAGCCGCATAATCGAAATGTGCGCCAAGTGTGGGCAGAGGTCCTTAATTGTGACGAGAAAGACGACGCTGAGATATCTCGCCGGGTAGTAGAGGTTTACAGTTTGTCTAAGGAAGTGAAGGGCCTCATTGAGTTGTTGCCTGACCTGAACCATGATCTTTACCTAAAGTCGTACGAAAAAATTGATAAAGCCATCTTCCCGCTGAACTTGAACACAAACTGGCAGGGACAGCAGCAAGCTCTTTCCGATGATCTTCTCGCGCGCTTGCAATTTTGTGCTGAAGAGCTTGGCCGGCATTACTCAGAAGAGACCTTGAGTGATGAGGATCTAGAAGAAGTAGACAGCCTTATCTCGGAACTCTTCACCACCATATCGCAAAGTGAAATTGAAATCCCTTTGAGAATGGCGCTTCTAGAAGAACTCGAAAAGATCCGTAGGTCTCTGGCGATTTACCGAATAAAAGGGGGGCGAGGTGTAAAGGAGGCGCTTCAGTCTCTACTCGGTGCCGTCGTCGTTAACAAAGACGCTCTTTCTGAAGTAGGAGAAAAGAACCCAACGATGCTAAAGAAGCTGGGTTCGCTCGTAGAGAAGCTGGATGCGTTTACCGCGAGGGCTTTGCGACTTCACAAAGTGCTTTCCGGCCCAATAGGTAAAGCCTTGGAATTCCTCACAACAGGATCACCATAGAACATGCATAACAATCAGTTGCACAGAGACCAAAGTATGCTGTCATGCCTTTTGCTGACGCAAAAGCCGCGCCGGCACACTTTGGCTCGTGAACATGGGCGTTATGCGGCTTTCGCTGCAATGGAGAACTATGAAAATAATTAAAGGAATGCTACTGGTAATAATTCTAACTGGCATAGGCGTGTTCGCCTACAGCTACTATCGGTTCAATGAGGATCATCAAGAGATATTGTCAGTTCTAGAGTCCGAGAGCATGATTGCTTCAACCGAGTTAGGTCCTGTCGAATACATTATTAAGGGTGGTGACGGACCAATAGTGCTATTCCTGCATGGAATGCCCGGCGGCTATGATCAAGCGCCAGATAACTTGCCAGGATACCGGTTACTTGCACCTTCGCGCCCGGGATATTTGCGGACTTCGTTGGATCTGGGGGTAACGCCAGCACAACAAGCCGAAGTCTATCTCGCTTTATTGGACGATCTAGGTATTGACAGTGTAATCGTGCTCGGTGTTTCTGGAGGTGGGCCCTCGGCGTTGGAGTTCGCTGCCAAATTTTCTGAACGGACCGATGCTTTGATAATGATGGAGGCAATAAGCCAGAGATTTCCAAACAATGGGGAAATGTCGAGTTTAATGACCTCTGACTATCTCTACTGGGCCATGTTCAGAATACTGCTGGGTACGCAAGGATTAGAGGGTATGGCGAGTATGCAAATCCCAAATCAGGAGCAGCGTGAGGACGTTCTTGCCAATCACGGTAAGTCTCAAAGATTTGAGAATCTCCTGTGGTCAGTCTGGCCAGGGTCCATGCGAGAAAACGGTTGGGCAAATGATTTACATCAGGTTGATAGGCTTACTACGCCGCCCACTGTTACGGTTCCAACTTTGATAATTCACGGATCGGAAGATTCAACGGTGCCGGTAGAACATAGCATCCGACTTGCTGAGCAGGTTCCCAATGCTATGTTGCATGTAATAGATGGTGCGAGCCACCTTATGCCTCTTACGCATGAGGTAGAAGTGCGTAATTTGATGCTTGAATTTTTAAGCCGAAACATGAATTGAAGGAACCGCATAACCAGTACCTTCAGAGTGACGCGGCTCCGCCGCGCACCTGAGGTAGGCGTTATGAAGCCCCCAAGGATTAGAGACAGTGCTAGATGAGCTGGTGAGGCTTGAGAGAGAGTTACACGATCCATCTGTGCGTAAAAGTGCAGAAAGGCTCAATCAGCTATTGCACGATTCATTCGTCGAAATTGGCCGGTCTGGTAAAGTGTATGACAAAGCTGGGATATTGAGTTCTTTGGAATCTGAGCCAACACAAATGGTGTGGTCTCAGGACTATGAAACTCATATCATCAGCGATCGTTTGGTACTGCTTATTTACCGAAGCGCGCATATCGGAAGCGATGATCTTCTTTCCCGCTTTTCGCGCAGGTCCTCCTTCTGGGAAAAGGTAGGAAATACCTGGAAATTGAGGTATCACCAAGGAACACCAACCAGTGCGTTCGAACCGTCAGCTTCATAACAATGGGCTTCACAGCGACCAATTTTCCGCCGCTTCGCGGCTCCAAACTGACGCGTGAGCCGGGCGTTATGCGTCTATTACATGGATTAGCGAGATCGAATAATGACGAATCAAGAAAGTAAGTCAGGCAGTACTAAGAACCTTAGGATGAGGGTCCTTGCAATGTCTTTGGTATCAACTGCGATGCTGGTGCTTGTCGGTGTGCCAGCGGTCTTTGGATATAAGAGCCCGGTGCCTGCATTGATGCCTTTTTTACTTGGATTGCTTACGATCTGGATGGGCTATTATCATGTTCATATTTTCCACCGTCAGCATGACACGGGTAATGTGCACCATATAGACATTTAACGATAGCCTTAACTCTGCTAGCCGGCGCTACGCTTTCGAGAAGTAACAGGACCCATGCTCGGAACTTTAGTTCGCTTGGAAAGCCATATCAACTCTAGCCTCAATAAATATCACGGATCCTCACATTGTATATAGAAATTGAAGCAGCGACGCATAACAAACAGTTCCAAGGTGTCCAAAGTATTCTGTCATGTCTTTTGCTGACGCAAAAGGCACGCCAGCGTACTTTGGCACTTGAACATGGGCGTTATGTGCCCGGCGCAGTGGTACAGAGGAACTGTAATAAATGAATAGAAACAGAGTATATCCACTGGCGATAGGTCAATGCTTGATCTTAATTGCTTCGGGTCTATTCGGGCCTCTTGTCACTGCCCAACCACCGGAGCAAGCTCTTATTAATGCTGGTGGACAACGAATAAGCGTTCCTGTTGGCGATGTCAATATCGATAGTTGGTGGTTCGACGTTGGCCCTGAGATAGATGACCTAAAGCCAGCCCTAATTCACATACATGGTTGGAGCGAAGAGGGCATTCATACTGGCCGCTATTCAGCGATCTATGCACGAGCATTCTCAGCTGCAAGGAATATAGTAGGCTTGGGCGTGACCTTACGCGGGTGGCCTGGTACAGGCGGCGAAAACGATTGCGGGCTGCAACAACCTTCCGATATCTCTAAGATTATCGATTGGCTCGAGGTACAGCCTGGAATTGATCCGGATCGAAATGGAATCGTAGGGGGCTCACAAGGCGGCCAAGTAGGTTTGTTAGCAGCTGCAATTAGTAAAAAAGTGAAAGCAGTAGTTGCATACGCACCGCTGACAAATGTCACTACATGGCACGAATCAACCGATCTTGCGGAAGAAATGATTAACGAGTATGTGAACGGGACCTGCTCGACGCCGGGGACCAAGACTGATCGCTCACCAATCTTTGTGGCCGAGGATATAGAGGCCAATGTTCTGATTCTTCACGGGGAAGCTGATGAGCGAGTTTCGGTAAATCAAAGTATTTCGATGCATGAATCTCTCTTGGCAGCAGGAGAGAACTCAACTTTGATAACGATACCGAATGCCCCTCATGATCCTGGTGCTCCGGAGTGGGATGAACTTGCGACGCTCGAACGAGTTTGGAGCTGGTTAGATGGGAACCTATAAATCCGCACATAACCAACCGATCCTGAGCGACCAAATCATATTGTCATACCTTTTGCTTTCGCAAAAGCCACGCCAACATGCTTTGGCGCCAGATCAGGGGCGTTATGCGATTAAGCGCCCACCCACTGCGAGGAGATAGCTTTTGGGTTACCACGATGTTCAACAGGTTTGTCTTAATGGCCACCAGATTACAGATAACTACAACAGGTCGCCCGAGTTTCGAAAGAAGTTCTGCGATGAATGCGGCGAACGAACAATTCACCAATGCGAGAATTGTGACCGTCCCATAAAAGGAGACTATCATGTTGACGGTGTTTTCGTCATGGGTAGCACTCCAGTTCCAACTCATTGTGAAAATTGCGGTGAACAATTTCCTTGGACAAAGCGAGAAGGCGCAATGGCGAAGTCGTTAGCGGGAGGTGCAGAAATGGATTTCTTGAAAGTTGCCAGACAAATATGTTCCAGATTCCATCTCGTCGCGAAACAGCTGAGAAATCGGCATAGCGATAGACAGTCTTTGGAGGTCCAGGACGAATATGATGTGCAAGACCTTCTTCATGCAATGTTGCATGTCTTTTTTGAAGATATTCGTGCCGAAGAGCACACTCCAAGCTACGCCGGTGGGTCATCTCGCGTAGATTTTTTGCTGAAAGACCACCAAATTGTGGTTGAGGTAAAAAAGACGCGTAATACTTTAAAGGCCAAGCAACTAGGAGAAGAGCTAATTATTGATATAGCTAGATATAAGAGCCATCCAGACTGTAATACGCTCCTGTGCTTTGTTTACGATCCGGAGGGTTGGATAAGTAATCCGCGAGGATTGGAGAATGATCTCCAATGCGTTGAACCTGATTTTAAAGTGGAGGTTCTAATTGTCCCCAAGGGATATTAACGGCACGCATAACAAAGTCCAACGGTCGGACAAAATCATAGTGTTACGCCTTTTGCAAAAAGCGCAAAAGCCACACCACTATGCTTTCGCCGCTGAGGAGCGGCGTTATGTGTCTAGTGCCATTAAATGAGTCAATGATGAAATATTGCATATTACTTGCTTTTCTATTGGTGACACAGAATGCATATACCGCGGCTCTTCTCTCCCATGAAAATTCTGATCCAGGCGTCGAACTGACGATCCGTAAAATGCTTTCAGGCCCTGTCGTCGCTTCGATTCATGCTTCAGTCGAAGCCCCAAATGAAAATCTGTACGAACCATCAGAGATTTACTTGAGCGTCGAGGATGGTAATAGATCATGGTGGGTACACACTCCCGACCATTTCGACTCAATGGACATAGTTCAATTTACTAATTCTTCGCACCTTTTAATTGTCTTGAGCACTCCAACTTCTACCTCGACTGCAACACTAGACCTGGAGGATGGAACATTGTCTGTGATCGGTTCAGGTATCGGTGAAGTAATTTCTTTCAATCCCGAGGACCCTCTTATTCGATTAAAGGGACAACGGGGTTACTCTGGTGAAGTGTTTTTGTATAGCTCCATTACGGACATACAGGGGCGAGTTATCGAATTTCTGGCGGGGGATGGAAACTGCCGTCCGGTATCCGAGGTAGTTGCTGAAGGCGCTGATTTGAGCAGACTCCAGCAATCTATGGATTATTGTGTAGGTGTGAGTCAATGATGCGATCGGAGACGTCACATAACAAACTGTTCCTGAGCGACCAAGGCAAATTGTCATGGCATTTGCTAGCGCAAACTCCCCGCCAATTCACCTCGGCGCCAGAACAAGGGCGTTATGTGCTGGCAGGAGTATGACTTTGACCTGGAACACCTCAAAAGAGCCGCGATAATGAAATTCAACAGGAATCGATTCTGGCAACTTGCGACAGCGGTACTGGTATTCTTTCTAGTCGTTTCAGTTTCTCCGGAAGCAAGATTGGCTGGTTTACTTATAGAAACCTTGGGGCTTGAGTTTTTCCTATACTTGTTTCAAATCCAGATTCTTATCGTATTAGCATCAATTTATAGTCTGACGCGTCCGTATATTCTGCGGGTCAATACGTTCTTTGAGCGCATTGACCCGTACTATTTCGTTCCTACGAGGAAGATGGTGAAAACTTGTCCTTCGATCCTGGTTCATTCAGTTCCTTTCCTGGTCGGAGGCTATCTTATTGTGTTCCTAGGAATATCAGCCTATGCATAACGCTTTAAAGCTAGAAACAGTCACATATCTAAATATTTTTATATGGCCGCACATTAACTCTATAGAGCTTGGACTCGTAAAAGCGTATTGTAATTCGTATCTGTAGATACAAAAAATTGGATTTCTAGTTGGTCACACATAACAATCAGTTCCAGTCCGGCATCAGATGCAGAGGGTCTTTCGTGTTACTCGCTGCCGCGTAAACACTAACACGAAAGACCCTCTGAAACTGCCGCGGCTGAACTGGGTGTTATAAGGTTCGCGAGGCACCAACCCACGAATTCCTAACCGCTTTGAAATATAGGTACAAACCTTGACGAGATGATGCATGGATTTAAGGCGTCCGTACGAAATTTTGAGATTGTTCGCGAAGAATCTAAAGAGACGCCAGTTTTTCTTTTTAGGCACTTCCTTCTATTGGGTGCTATCGATCATCTCATTTATTGTGAATCGAAATTGGATTCAACACTTGAGAGACGTCGAGAACTACCAGAAAGCTTGTTATGTGACTGATGCGCTTTTGATCAATGTAGAATGTAGAGGCTTTTTCGGGGCTGGCATTGCTAAATTTGTACTTGGGTTGTATTGGGCGCAATATCAATCACTATTGGGGATCCTGCAAGGTGTGACAGTTCTTTCACAACTTGGCGTCGCGGAACTACTATTTTTCTTTTTCATCCTAATTTGGGCAGCTGCATTGTGGCTCCCATTGGCTTACCCTTTTTGGTACCTGATCCGAAGAAAACAGAAGCAACAGTAAAACCTTATAACAATTACATGCAGTACGCGCCCTCGGCGCCGGACACGGCCTTCGGCCGCGCCGCTGATGAAAACGCGCTATATTTCAAGGGAGACATCGTAGTGTCAGTGAACCAAGTTGAAAGGGCCTATCGAGCTTGGCCGATATTGATCAAGCGAGCCGAAAATCGCTCTACCATTACATACGGTGAACTCGGCCAAGCCTTGGGGGTGTATCACAGGGCAGTTCGATACGTTCTTGGTGTGCTCCAAGATTACTGCCTCGAAGAACGACTTCCGCCCCTAACCATTCTGATTGTCAATGCATCAGGTAGGCCAGGAACAGGCTTTATCGCATTTGATCTGGAAAACTTCGAAGAAGGGCTGGATAAGGTCTATGATTTTGACTGGAGAAGCCTTGATAACCCGTTTAGTTTCGCTGAATCGGGTGATTCCTACGAGTCTATAGTAACCTCCCTAACCCACGATCCATCGTCAGCCCCCGATATCTACACACGGGTGAAATCAAGGGGAATCAAGCAGATAATTTTTCGAAATGCATTACTTAAAGCGTATTCCAGCCGCTGCGCTTTCACCAATATCGCAGTACTAGAAACACTTGAGGCTTGTCATATAGTGCCATGGTCGCAAGCTAGTCCAGCAGAGAGATTGGACGTAAGGAATGGGTTGCTTCTAAACAGCTTTCATCACAAACTCTTCGATCGTGGTTACATCACGCTGACAACCGATCACCGGATTATCTACTACGACCCAAACGGAGAAGAGAGATCCTACTCAGATATAGAGCGTAGTCTCACGATTGAACTTCACGGTAAATGCATGCTTGTCCCTCACAGAGCTGCATTACGACCAGACGCAGATTGTATTACCAAACATCATGAGATCGCTGGCTGGGAGGGAAACAGCTTGAAATATAACCAAGCCATTAAATCCGCTTCCTTCGGTCGCCGGACGCTCGTACCTCGCGCCGTTTTTGGCAGGCGTTAGCCGGCGGGTGAGGTTTCGTAGCACGTCACACAAGAGTTGAACAGATGATCGAATCAACGTATTGGCGCCAGGAGCTGCGCGCGGAGTTAGTGTGGCTCAAGAGGCATCGGAGGTACCGTAGGTGGTCGGAGAAACAGGTTGTGCTATATGAACGGCGCCTGATGCTGGTGGCGTTCCAGGTACGCTCTTTGCTTGAGCGTCCGAAAGTAAATGATTGCGCTCGTAGCGCAAGGATGTCTGTACTCCGATACAAAAAGATCGGGAGCAAGCCCTTCACGTATGTTGGTGCGGGATTCCCGGAGGATCGATTTGACATGGAAAATCCGGAGCCTTTAGAACTAGGCGTCCTCGATGTCTGCAACCAGCTCATTCACTACTACTGGATGCAAACATGGTCAGAAGGTACCGCTTTTAAGGGCATGCTTGTCTTCTCAGATTTCATGCGGCCCAAGTGGGCTTATCAGCTTCTGATAGAGGACCTTATAAGCCTCTTCAGCACCTTTGCCAACGACTCCTCGGCAGTCACAGAGCTGAGGTTCCATTGGAACGAGAAGAAGCAGGACTATGTGGCACAATTTGCGCGTTAAAGAATTGAGGGCTAACAAGGCCAATCACCGCGACGGCGTTTTCATTGCGGCTTCGCCTTCACTACACAACCGCGCGTGTTGGCGGTGTTAAACGTACAAAACCACCCACCATAGAGGGGCTATGAGAAAAAGTAGAAAAACGATAACTAAGGGGTTAGGTGGCCCATATATTCATATTGACCGCCAAGTTGACGGCCACTCACTGAAGGAAATAGAGCTCTATCTTCAAAAAGAGGCGAGACTACTTTTATCTGGTAAGTTATCTGAAGATTTATCTATTCATGTAAAAGTCGTTGATGGCTCTGTAAAGGCTTACGTTATTTATGGGAGCTTAACCATTTTCAATCTCGTGGCCAATTACGGCTCTCTTAGAAGCGGTATAGACCACTTGGTGAAAGATATGCAAACAGCCTCTGAGAGAGTAATAGAGAAGTTCTACGAATATGAGGATGTGAGTTCCGAAGAGATAATCTATGCAGCCCGTCGACAAGGCATACCTGGTAAAATTCAACGCTACCTAAAAAAGCTGAATAGATTAGATGATTCGACTGTTAATGCCGAACAACGTAATGACCTTGTTGTTGAATTAGAAGAAGAATTACTTGATATTATTTATTTGTTGGAACATGAAGAAGACAGAAAGCTAGTTATAGACGCTTCGCCAACCCTAATTAGTAATAGCTTGCCAGATAATTTGCCCAAGCCTGCTAAGGGGGTGCTTGATCTTAGGTTTGAAGAAGATTTTCATCGGGACCATATCTATTATTCGCCAGACGTTAACAGGAGAAACACACCATTGCCTTCGCCTGAGCCCACAACTCCAAGCATAGGAAGGGCCACCTTAATTACACCAAGACGCGAAGACGGCGATGTTTAACAAGGCAATCAACTACGCGCCTGCGGCGCCGGACGCTCGTTCCTCGCGCCGGTTATTGCAGCGTTATACGTAATCACACCATGGAAGAACTAGCCAAAATTCTTAGTAATATTGACGAACTGGAAACCTGGAAAAGCCATGTTCAGGGCTATTCCAAATCTGAAGTGGCTTCCGCCTACAAAATGGCTCAACCCCTGTGGGTGAAAAGAATGGTTTCCGATAACAAGCTATTTTTACATCCAGATGTAATTGATCAACTAAAAGCACAAAATTGGCAACCGAGCGATGTGCAAAATAAGATGATATGGGCGAGCCTCCTAGGGTCTGATGAAGGCTCAGAGAGCAAAAAGAGAATGTATAAAGTTAAAGACAGCCTGATAAATAAATACGGCAGGGATTGGTGGGAAGATGTCTATACCCGTATAAAGCCTATCTATGCCGCAAAAGAGCGAATTAAAAAAATTCATTCTGGTCCGGCTGTGTCGGCATTTATAAGCAATACCTTCATAGGTTCAGAGGCCGCTAGTGAAGAGCGAAATCGGGCCTTGAGGATGATTCCGAAATCATGAAAACGTATAACAAGCCGCAGCAATCGCTCCCGTTGGTCGCTGGGAAAGCCAAAACGCTGCGCTTATTTGTCTGCCCCTGTGCGGGGCGTTATATGCTTCGGGGATCGCGATGACTGCAATCATTACGTCTACCGTCAGTGCGGAAGACCTTGAAATATATCGTCAGTGGGTTTCAGGCGAATGGGGAAGTGAACATTCTTTTGATCCACCAGAAGGCTCTCCCTCATTGCCTTCTCCTTTGCTAGCACTGACTGAGGGTGAACTGTCTGGTGGAATTTCGTTCACTTGGTATCCAAATCCAGGTAGATCGGAACAGGCACTTTGGATTAATACGTTATATGTTGAGTCCGAGTCGCGTGGAAATGGGTATGCATTGGACCTCATAGCTGCAGCGGAACAATGCGCCAAAGGAGTCGCTTGTGCTAGTGAGCTATTCGTATATACAGATGCTCCTGGGTTGTATGGAAAAAGGAATTGGTCGATTTTAAGCCAAGACGGGAAAATGACAGTGCTCTGCAAGAAGCTATAATGAGCCCGCATATAACAATTACATGAAGTACGCGCCTATTGGCGCCGGACGCCTGCTTCGCAGGCGCCGCTTATGAAAAGGCGTTATGTGTCCCGATCCGGCGGCAGTGCAAACTCCACTAAAACAAACAACTACTGAGGTGTATCTCATGGACAAAATGCTTACTTTCAAAGAAAAACGATACATCGAGAAAATAATGAGGAGCTCAAAGGAACGTGATCCCGTTATGTGGTCAAGCTGGGGAGGCTGGGTTTCATTTGCTCTGGGCGGTTTCCTCATTGTATTTGTATGTTTCTTAACTGTTTCTAATCTGAGCGCAGAGAATGTTAACTCTATATTGATGCCAGGCATCCTTGCTGGAATGGTTCTGCTTGTCGGGGGATATTGGACGCAGCACATGTAAAAGAAGGCAGAAGACGACGAAATCCTAGCGGGTATACTGAAAAAGGTGTTGAAGTAGATTAAAGGGCCGACACATAACAAGCCGCTCAAATTCGTTCCGCTGCGTCCGCGCCGTTTAGCGGAGCGTTATGTGCTTCGAGCAAGCGCAGCTTCATTTATACGATCTATAATAGTACAGTATGACTTAATTTGAATTAGGACATTGTCATGACAATTTCGGCACAACATATTGAATCAGAAGCACTTTCTCTCCCGAGAGAGGAAAGGACCCGGCTGGCGATGCACCTTTTGGAGAGCATCGAAGAAAGGCCGAGTATTGATCCGCGGCAAGTAGAGCTGGCCTGGGTCGCCGAAGCAAACAGGCGATATTTAGCATATCTTCATGGCGATGAGCAGTCGATATCTGCTGATGAAGTATTTGCCGAACTTGGGGCTGATGATCGTTGAAACCGGTTCGTTTCCTCGAGTCCGCGAGAGAGGATATCAGGCGGGAAAAGGGTTACTACCGAAAGATTAATCCTGAGTTGGCGCTGCGTTTTCAAAATGCTGTGGAGGTTGCAGTCAAATCTATAGCGAGCCAGCCTCTAGCCATGCAGGCATTGGAGAATGACATTCGTCGTTGGCCTCTTGAAACATTTCCACACGGAATACTCTACCGCGATGAAATCGAGTTCGTTCTTGTTCTTGCTGTTTTCCACCCGAAACAAGCGCCAGATAAGTGGCAAGAATTAGGCCGCACATAACCATCGATTGCACGCGACCAGCAAGCTGGCGCGTGAATGCGGGCGTTATGAGTTTCGAGGGGGAGTCGTACATGGATTTACAGTATATTGATTACTTTGATGAGATCAAAGGAAGAAGCAAAGCCGAGCAGCTCGACATTTTAGCCAAAGCTAGATATGAAGCATTTGTAGTGCAACGGCTTGTCTCCAGAGTAATCGGATACTTTGTGGTTCTATCGCTATCAGTTTTTGTGTTCACCACTGCTATAAAGTTCTATTTCGATCTAGGTTTGCTGTACGGTGGACTAGCGAACGCTCTGGTTTTTGCGCTCGGCTATTTTGTGCACAGACGACTGTATGGAAAGCTTTTGCATAAGGGATTAAAGAGTGTTCTTAATGCACAAAACTCATAACAAGCGCCTTCAATGTGACGCGCAAACGCGCACTTGAGGCGAGCGTTAGCGAACCAGAGGAAGAGTCATATGTAAATATTGATAGTAATTGTCGTTGTAGTCGTAATTCTTTTCATTGTCGGGGGTATGGATAACAATCGACCGGTATCATCATGGTCGGATGACAAACTGCATCGCATGCAAGCAAAATTGCAATACACAGGGAGCGCTGCAACGAAAGCAGGCAATTATGAATCTGCCAAGAAACACTTTGAAAAGCTGGAAGAGGTGAAGGCTGAGGTAGAAAAGAGGAAAACTCGGAGCGCCGACGATTTGGTGACCAAGGTTAGTGGGTTGAACCCTGTTGATGCTCTTAACTCGAATGATATGGCGCAGTTCATTGGCATGATGGGCAATAAGATGGCAGAACTGACAACTCGTACAATGAAAGAAAATTCGTGTTCTGAGGAGCAAGCTAAGGAAATAATTTCAGCTAGAATCGAAGAGATTGAGTCAGAGTTAAGACACCAAGGATTGTCTGAGGACGAGGTCGCCGCAACGTCCATGAAACGACTTCTCTCTCTATAAATGAGGTTTAAATTATGAGGTTTAATTTCCTCAAAAAGAATCCGGAACATGATTGGGTAAAGTTCTTTGGCGATCTTCCTCCGGCGACAAAGAAATCGAAACTTATAGAGATTTGCGGACGCAAAGATGTTTCAATTTATGCAGATGATTCTACTGAAAATGCCCATACGCCTCTTCGGGCGGTCGCTTCTGAGGCAGAGCTTGAGAGGAGGCTTCTCGCAAAAATGTCGGTTTCGTATTCTTTGCAGTCACGCAGGGTTGCAATTGCTGCGCTAATTGTTGCTATCGGCAGTCTAATTCTAGAATTTTTTGGCATGTGGAATCGCTAACAATCGGCTGCACAGCGACCGTTTTTCCGCCGCGTTGCGGCTCCAAACCGGCGCGTGAGCCGGGCGTTAGCAGCCAATCACGATTTGACCTTCCTTGCCAGTTGAGTAAAAAAGGGATATTTTATACTCATGAGCGATTTCGAGTACGATGACGACAAAAGCCAAGCCAACCTGAAAAAACACGGAATCGACTTTCTGGATGCCCAGGCTCTGTGGAAAGACCCCGATCTGCTGGAAATCCGTGCCAGATCGGACGATGAGCCCAGGTTTCTGGTCATAGGGCTTATTGGCCCAAAGCATTGGTCTGCAGTCGTCACCTACAGAAACGGAACGATTCGGCTCATTTCTGTAAGGCGTTCTCGGACAAGTGAGGTAGAGCTGTATGAAAGCTAAAGATTTTGACAAGAAGTTTGACCAGGACAAAAAGGACATCATTGATGATCTTGATTTGTCCACGGCGCGCCGCTCCAACCAGGAACATAAGCGTATCAATGTAGACTTCCCCTCATGGGTCGTAGAGTCGCTAGATCGGGAAGCGGCTCGTATTGGCGTTACCCGGCAGTCGATCATCAAGGTTTGGCTGGTTGAGCGTTTGAACGCAGAGGCTGCTAACAAACCGCTGAATGGTGACGCCGCAGGCGGCGCACATTAGCGGGGCGTTAATGGGCATGTAGCATGATTGCAGAATCCCAATACTGGAAAGACGAACTAAAGAAGTACGTCAACGTAATCGCAAAAAAGCAGACTCAAAAGGTTTGGCGCGATTCGTCCTATGCGGCACTTGAAAAGAGCATAATGTTGTCGTGCTATATATCTAGAAAGCTTGTCGAGTCGAATAAGATCCCACGAAAAAAATTCGAGCAGGTGGTGGAAGTAAGCTGCTTTAGAAGTAACGGGAGGGTTGTCGATCTCCTAAATTCTCACAAGCTGGATGAACTCTATGATATCCCGCAGGGAGCCGAGACAAGGAAGCCATTCTCTTATGTCGCCAACCAGATTATTCACAGTTTCATATTTTTTTCGCTCATGGATCAGCATGGTGGTGTCGAAAGCATTGTATTCAACTCAGACAATAGCAAAAGCAGAGAACTATATATGGTTCAGGTGTCTACCTTGCTCAAAGTCTTTAGGTCGATCGCAAAGTCAGAAATCACAAAAATTCACATGCGTAGGAATGATGAGGGCGAAATGGTCGTTGTCAGCGCAGAGGATTAGATCCGCCATTAACAAACCGATCCTGAGCGACAAAAGTATGTCGTCATGCCTTTTGCAAAACGCGCAAAAGCCACGCCAACATACTTTCGCGCCAGATCAGGGGCGTTATGTGGATAGCGTCAGACATCGAGTGTTCTCATGGATTATCTAAAACTTTTAATACCCTTGGTCGTCGCCTTACTTGCTTGGCTCGGTAATGAGTGGCGAAAGCGACAATGGGAGGAATATCAAAGAAAAGAGGTGCGGTATCAAGAGCTCATCAAAGCATTGAAGGGGTTTTATCTTTCAGCCTGGAGTCCGGATGAAAGTAAGATTATGAAGAATCATTTCATTGATCAGCTTAATCTTTGCTGGATGTACTGCCCCGACGAGATCATTTTCAAAGCATATGCATTCATCGATACGGCTCATACAAGTGGAACCTGCTCCGACGAGGAGAAGGAACTGGCTCTCGGAGAGCTTATACTTGCGATACGAAAAGATCTCATAAGCAAGAAGGTTTTATCTAATACTCAGCTTAAATCGGAAGACTTCCGTATACTCACATCCACATAACAAACCGTTGCTGAGCGACCAAAATATGTCGTCATGTCTTTTGCTTGCGCAAAAGCCACGCCAACATAATTTGGCGCTAGAACAGGGGCGTTATGCATTCATTAGCTATGACTGAATACGATCGAATGAAATCAGTGTTGGTCCCTATTCTTGAAGGCTGGGGATTCCGTCAGGTTGAGGAACGCCTTGAGCCGGATGTGTTTGGCTCGGCATATACCCAGTTTTCGAGTGGTGGTCTGTCCTACCGCATCGTCTGGGATGGAAAGGATGGTTGTGGCTATATCCAATCTTACGATGATGGAGAATGGGTGAACCTAAAGGCATCTGCTCCGGAAGCAAGACCTAATGAGTTCGAGGAGTTCCTTGCTCAAATGAGTGCAGTCCTAACTGAGCACAAAGCAATGGGCCGGCCGCATGCATAACAAGGCGCATCAATACGCAGCCTGCAGCTGCCGGACGCTCGCAAGCTCGCGCCGTTGTGCGCGGCGTTATGTTCTATGACAACTCAGTGGCTTATCGGGGTCTATACATTGCGGTAAACCTAAGTGCTACTTGAATGTTTTATACACGAATTGATTAAATTGGGTGACTTTAATGCAACTATTTGAAATGTTGTTCATTATAATAACAGTGGTTGCATTACTGCAGATCAACTCGCCGAAACTTTTTCCAGTATCACTTCGAGTTATAATAATGCTGGCGATAAGCTTTGGCCTTCTTCATCTTGTTTTTGAAGGACCTCGCTGGCAAGTGCTACCAGCGTATATTGTATTCGCTTTGGTTTGTCTTTTCTGCCTGAAGAAATCGCAGTCTCATTTTGTATGGCGAGTTTTCGGCCTTAGTCTTGGAATACTATTCGTTTCCTTTTCAATATTATTAGTTTTGCTGTTTCCCGTAATCGCGCTGCCACCGCCCACTGGACCCTATCTGGTAGGTAATTTCAGTACTGTCTTGATTGATGAAACCAGGGCGGAACGGTATGAGCCTGAGTTTAATCGCGGAGTCCCTATACAAGTCTGGTATCCGTCGTCGTCTCAGGAACCGGATGACTATGCGCGCCAGAGTTTGTTTTCGCAGCTCTACGCAGGCGAATATGATTTGATCAGCTTCCTAACTGGATATCTGCAAAATATTAAGACTCATTCCTACATCAACGCACCAATTGCGGATGCCGAGACCTATCCGATAATTATCTTCAACCATGGGTTGTTCATGACGGGTGACCAGAATCCCCAACTCATGGAACATTTGGCCAGTCATGGATATGTAATTGTTTCTGTATCACATCCTTTCGAGAGCGCAAAGGTATTGTTGCCGGATCGCGGTGTTCGAACCTATTCTATGAGATATCCTGAAGACGTAGGATTTAACGCCAACGAGGTAAATGATGGTGGAATAGGAGACACAATAGGCACCGTTACCGGCCTTGAACACTCGAAACTTATGACTACGCTGTATGAACAGTTAGATCGCTATCGTGACGCCAGCGCAGAAGAGAAGATAGCGGTAGTAAGGGATGCTGTGGAAAACGAAGCCTTGGGGCCATTGGGTCGGGCGTTAAATGAAGCTAATCTGACATCGTTCTTTGAAATACGAGACAAGGTTCGCAACAGGTCTACGCAATACTGGGTCGAAGACATCAGTTTCGTCATAGAGCAGTTAAGATATTTAGATGCACCGGTATCGAATTTCAGTGCCAGTATTGATCCATCTCAAGTGGGGGCGCTCGGGCATTCGTATGGTGGCTCAGCGGTGGGTGAGTTCTGTAAAACTGACATCCGGTGCGCAGCGGCGTCAAATCTGGATGGAACGCAGTTCGGTTCGAATTGGAACAAGCCGGTTCAGGCGCCGTTTCTCCTGATTAACACTGATGCGAATGCCAGGGGAAACGACTACGCCTATTATCCTGTGCAGAATGACTTCTTCGATTTGCATATTCCCGACACTGAACATGGAGATCTTATCGACGCCCTAACGGCTTTTCCCATCTGGAAAATATCAGGCCTCGGGGGTGAAATGGGGGTACAAGAATTGGCTGATATAGTTAAAGATCTTGAACTTGCTTTTTTTGATGAATATTTGAAAGGGAAGGAAGGCAGTTTCGAAATGGCTCTGAAGAGAAATAGTGAAAGGCTGGTAATTTTTGATCACTAATCACTTTGGTCAATGCTTCTAGCAATCTCTATGGAATAGCAAAGTCGTTGTGCCCATAGGCGTTCGCTCGCGGGATTATTGGCCGGTTTTTTCTTGACGAGAAATCCTACAAGATACGCTGAACAGATGGCGTAACATAACAAAAGCCTTCAAAGTGACACGACTGCGTCGCGCACTTGAGGCGAGCGTTATGCCTCATGGATTAACCGAAATGATTGAAACTCTTAAAAGTGAAGTAGTACCGGTAGTTCAATACGCAATTGGCGTTGTAGTTGCAGTTCTATTGTTAGCACTTCTCGCATATTTCGGTAAAGTTTGGAGCTCTGAACCATATATTTCAATAGGGGAGTATCTACAATTTTTAGTTCTGGTAGTTGTCGCCAGCGCTCTATGTGTTTCGATATATGTGCAGTATCACAAGGAGATGCATAGCGACTCCCAAATTTTTCTAGACAAATCGATTGATCTTATTAATAAGGCATACGATGTCCTGAATGGCAATGGAGCAGGCCTCACCTGTGAGAGAATCTCTTGGGTTACAGCCGCTAGGCTCTTGAAAAGAGCTGAAGAGCTTTCTAATCGTCTTAGCATTCCTTCACATAAGGCAATCTATGAGTCAGAACATGATTACCAGCGGCATCGCTTCGGAAGTTTGCTGAAAGTGAATGGGTCACCCATTCCGACCGAATTTTTCCTTGGCGCTGGGTATGTCCCCGGATCTATTGGCGATAGCGCCCTCAATACAATTTCTTCAAAAGGAAGTGCATGGATTCCGAAAGAGGCGCTTTCAGTTGTTTACAGATTCAGAGTTTTCCCGGAGGATTATGAAGATCCTTTGATGAAAACTAAGCTGTTAACCTCAAAGGAGCTAGATAGGCTCTGGCTTTTTGACGACAAAGGTGTACATGATTATTTTGTTTTCCGGCATTACTTTGCGGCCACAAACGATTCAGTCTACAGAATTAAAAGCGGGAATAATTCAGTCAAGTTTTCGGCAACGGACATCAATAATGAAATGAGTAGACTTTCAGGCGTTGATATCCATTCCGACAACGGCATAACAAAGTCATGAACTACGCGCCTTCGGCGCCGGACAACGGCTGCGCCGTCGCCGGTTATGAACGGCGTTATGTGTCTAGTTAAAGGATAGAGAATGCCGAAAGATTGGAAAGATATATCCGATGATGAGCTACTAAATTTTGATGGCGCTCAAACAAACCTTATATCAAGATATGAGCGCATCATGCAGAAGAAGATGATTGAGAACGTCAACAATCTCAATCTAAAGATCACTGGGCTCATGGAAACAATTTATAGAGCTAGCCAGGGACTCAAAGATCGATTTGACGCGTCCGCAAAGGCACAGAAGAAGCAACAGAACATCATTATTGCCCTAACAATTGTAATCGCAATTTCGACGGCGCTTTATACGTTTATAACCTGGCAATCTGTCAGTGCAATGAGAGAATCGAATGATATTCAGAGACAGCTGCTTGAGCTCGAGATCGCAAGGCAAGAAAGTGCAATCGACACATAACAAACCGATCCTGAGCGACAAAAGTATGTCGTCATGTCTTTTGCAAAGGGCGCAAAAGCCACGCCAACATACTTTCGCGCCAGATCAGGGGCGTTATGTTTCGGTGGATAGTCAGAGGTAGCAGTGGACGAAATTGTAAAGCTTGAGAAGGAACTTCACGACCCGTCTGTACGTAAGAATCGCTCGCGACTCGACGTACTTCTGCACGCTTCGTTTATTGAGATAGGTCGATCCGGAGAGATATACGACAAGGACCGGATATTGAGTTCGCTGGATACCGACGCGACTCATAAAACATGGTCTCAAGACTTCAGGTATCAATTGATTAGTGATGGTTTGGTGTTACTTACTTACCGAAGTGCTCACGTAGGCCCATGCAACTCTCTGTCGCGCTTCTCTCGCAGTTCCTCGCTTTGGGAAAGAACAGAGGAGGGCTGGAAACTGCGGTATCACCAAGGAACTCCAACAAGTGCATTTGAGCGAGGAGCAACATAACAATTCAATTAACTACGCGCCCTGCGGGCGCCGAACACCGGCTTCGCCGGGGCCGGTTATCTTCGGGCGTTATGGCTTCCAAAGCCGCTCAATAAACTACCCTTGACTCTCCCCCAGGGGCAGACCTGATCCTCTCGGGTGGGAGATGAGAATGCTATGCTGATACCGATAGGTCAGTTTTCAAGAATTGTAAGGTTATCTGTGAAAGCTCTTCGGCTATATGCCGATCGGGGACTACTGCTTCCTGCCTACACTGATTCTGAAACCAGCTATCGCTACTACAAGGCATCCCAGGCCAAGCGTGCCGAGATAATTCGAATATTGCGTTCAGTAGATATGCCTCTGAATGAGATTTTGGAAGTTCTTGACGCAGGAGGGCCTGCTGAGGCGGGGAACATATTGCTCGTTCATCGTGAGCGTATGGAAGATCGACTCAGAATACAGGAACGCATGCTCGTCTACCTTGAATCATTAATCGAGAACAAGGAGAGGATCATGCCACACAAAATCACTGTTATTTCTGCAAGTCCGATAATGGTCGCTGGTGTGCGTATGCACACCGCGCTCAATACTATAAAAGAAGATGTCGGTCAGGGATTTTCTAAAATCATGCAGGGCATAGGAGAGAAGCGATACGTTCCGGCTGGTCCTCCCATGCTTGTCTATCACGATGTTATTGATGAAGAGAGTGACGGTGAGGTAGAAGTATGCATACCAGTGCAAACTACCTTCGCTTCAGGGGATGGCTACCAATGTCATATGCTGGAAGCTGATCACGTAGCAACAACCGTGCACTACGGTCCATACGAAGAGCTGTCATCCGCATACCACAGCATGCTTGCGTGGATCGGAGAAAGCACTTATGAATTAGCGGGCTCGCCTAGAGAAATCTATCTGAATGATCCCAGGACGGTTAGCCCGGATGAGCTACAAACTAAATTGGAGTTCCCAGTCGCTACGCGTGCAGCAAAGGAGGCTAGCAAATGAATTCATCGCTCTCAGCAATAATCAAGGATGCTAATGCGAAAATCATCGCAGACGGTATGCTGGACGATGTGGAGAAGTATTTCACACCGGATTATTCCGTAAACCTTACCAACAAAAAGCTGTCGGGAGGATTTTCCACAATTCAGAGTACCCTGAGCGCGCAGATGCGTGCTTTCTCCAACATCGAAGTCAAAGTGGAAATTTTAATTGAAGGAGTAGACAGAATTGCCTGGCAAAGGACAATGTCGGCTACCCATTCAGGTGCTTACAAGGGATTTCCTGCTAGTGGTCAACAATTGATCTGGCGGGATATGGTCGTAAGCCAGATTGAAGGTGGTCGTATCAAGGAGGAATGGCTAAGCACTGACCTGGCAGAACAGTTACTTCTTTCGCGTAAGAGTCGGAGGTAACTCAAAATGCAGTGTACAATTCGGGTCCAGCCATAACAATCAGTTGCAGTCCGACATCTGGTACTACGCAGCTTTTGTGTTACTAGCTGTCGCTCAAACATTAACACAAAAGCTGCTCCGTATCAGCTGCGGCTGAACTGGGCGTTAGGCTCTTGAGGGGAAAATAGATTGGACGCAATAATTGGGAAAAACGCTGTTGTTTTATTGGGAGCAATGTTTGCAGCCTTAATTGCGGGATATTTCGCGTTCACAAATCTTGTGGCATCAAAAGAAAATAAAATATCCGAATTTAGGCAGGAATGGATCAATTCGCTCAGAAATTCTATCGCGCGGTATATTTCATCACTTACATACCTATCAACACTGTATATACATCATTCAGCGCGGCCGGAAGAAAAGCGAGATAAGTTCGAGATGGCCCGAGATGTTGAAGAAATATATGCAAGGGTCAACGAATCATACAACGACATAATCTTTCGAATTAATGACAGTGAAAAAAATTCAGAAGGAAAAAAATTAAATGATGCCTTCCTGTCAGCGCTTTATAAAACGAGAGAGCACTATCATAAAAACGAATTATCAGAGGCGAGAAAGGCTTGTGAGCCTTTGAGAGAGGTAAGTAAACCGCTCCTAAAACATGAATGGAAGCGCGTTAAATCTGGCGAGCTTAATTACAGAATGGCTAAATATCTTGCCATATTTGTCTTGCTTATAGGGCTATTAGCTGCATTTTCAAATGCCTATTGCATATGGGGCGAGGGCAACATTCATCACGCCAGCGTCGTAGGAAAGCCTAACAAATCAATGCAGCCGACCGCTAACGCGGCGGCTGATTGAGGCGTTATGTGTCGGCGTACTAAAAACTATAGGTCAGGGTGTAAGAAATGGATGTAATCGAAGAAAAAGTACCACGCTTGATGATGTTCTTGAAGGATAAGGCGCGTAGACGTAGTGCCATTAGCTATAGCGCCGTATTCAATTTTTTTGACTCAAACACACATAGAAGTGATGTCTGGGAAACATTCGAAGAAGCGTGCAGAAGAATTGCTCCTGCAGAAGAGGCTATTTATGGCGCTCTGCTAGCAAAGAAGGATACTAATCTACCGTCTACTGGTTCCTATGACATTTATAAAAATATCAGGCATGAAGAATATTTGAGCATTACAGGCGTCAAGCGTTTCGAAGCCTATGATTTGACGCTCGATCAAATGGGAGAGATAGCTCAACTAGAACGTGATAAGGTCTATCAGCATGCTATAGAAAACACATAACCATCGCAGGCACAGCGACGTCTTTTACGTTGCGGCTTCGCCTTCACTACAAAGCCGCGCGTTCTGCGGTCGTTAGCGAGCGAAGTACCCGTTACAAGGAGGAAAGTATGATGCCCTTAGAAATCATGCAATGGGGAGTGGACAGGTTTACGGGCACACCCTACGAAGCGTGGGTAAACGCTCTTCTATTTGGAGTATTCGTAGCTGCAGTGGTCGCGGCTCTACGAGTGCTTATAGGTAAATCTATTTTAGGTGCATTGGCGAGGATTGCGTATTCATGTTATGCAAATGCGAAAGAATCCCTAGAGTACCCACGGGAAGCAAAAGCCTGGAGAGAGCGCATCTGGCCTTACTTCAACATAGTGATCTCCATATATCTTGGCTTGATTGGTGTGCTGTCCGCTAGCATCGTATCTATTGCCTACTTTTTTGGCTCCAAAAACGATCTTCCTATTAAAATACATTTCCTGGCTTTACTTTGGATCCTGGGTAGCTTCGTCTACGTGCGCTTAAACATGGTACAGTTTAGTTGGTCTTTGCATGCAATTCGTTCAAGGCGCTAAAAGCTTGTTAACGGGCTCGATAATCGGCTCCAAGCGCTAGCATCGGGCTGCTGTGCTGAATACCTGTTGCTGCAGGTATGGGCCTCACTTTATCGCTTTGTGAATGATACGGATATAATGGAAGTTCGATCGTACAAAGCGATGCAAACGGACAATACCAAGCTGTCACACCTTTTGCTTGCGCAAAAGCTGCGCCAGCATGGCATTGCCGCTGATCAACAGCGTTAAGGGTACTAGGAGCCATTTGTGACATCAGTGAATTACGGACAAGCAATAATTACCATCAGTGCGGTGTTGCTTGGTTTTGTGCTTGGTCAATTATCGGATTATTTCAACGCTCGCTCCCTTCATAGGAGGAAGGGAGAATCACTTAGAGCCCTAATTAGGATAGAACTTGAGCAAAATGCGCGTGAATTGAATCTATATTGGAGTTCTATATTAGATAGTATGAATGGGATGCATAACGACAAAAATGAATTTAAGTATGCGCTTATGGCATCGGAAGTGTCTGAAGCTCCTTTTCCCCAACTGTATGAAGATGCATGGTTATCAAATTTAGGAGACGTACCAAGTTATTTTGACTACCAAGAAATAGAGTCGATCTGGAGTTTCTACAAGAAGCTTGGGCGGCTAAATTCATTGTATGCATACTTTGTTAATGCAAATGAAGATAGAAAGACTACGGCAAGAGATATGAATGCTAGAGGCGATGTCGTGATCGGGACGCTAATGGGGAATTGGGATTTTACAGGGTCCGTTTCCGATCATGCAAAAGAATTTAAGACTTTAATAGAAGATGTGATTCAAGGCAAATACGACGCATAACAATCTGTTCAATCGCCCGCCAAGGCGGGCTTCAGGACAAGTGGCTGTGCCGCTTGCCTATTAACTAGGGCGTTAGTTGCCCTGCGCCGCAGCGTCGAGTTTGTCCAAAAGTTCCAAGCCGCGTTTCACATCGCCGGATGCGGCAAAGGTGCGGAATCGAGTTTCGCTGTCAAACTCGGCCAAGGTCTGAGTTGAGATTTCTTCAATCAGTTTGTTCACGCTCATTTTTTTGCGACGAGCCAACGCTTTTAAACGGTTATGTTTGTCGTCGGGTAGCCGAATAGTCAAAGTAGCCATGCTGTTATCCTCTAAGCAATTGTTCGGGTGTCTTTACCTGCAGTCCGGGAAATATCAGCTCAGAAGATTGGATATCCCTGACGTTATTGGTAACAACACAGTAGGCATTGCCGGCAACGGCAAGCTCAATTAAAAAATTGTCGCCCTCATCAGGCAAGTTTGGGCGCCATAGATAGTAAATGGGCACCCATTCGCAAACGCTGTAATATGCATTGAGCAGTTCTCGAAGCTCGTCGGGCGTCAACGGGCATAGCTCAAGAATATGAGACCGGTTTGTTACATCTTCATACTCCATGAACAAGGTGTTACTAATCAATGGCTTGTAATGCCCCTGCAAGCACCTTCGGATCAGATCCCTGGCTGGTCCTGCAGGGCCAAGCAGGGCATTGATCAGCACGCTGGTGTCTATGACTACAATATTGCTCATGTATTTATGGTTGCATATATGCTATCACGTCGCAATACTGGAAAAGCAACTAACCAAGCGCTTCAGAGCGACCAAAGCACATCGTCAAGCCAGTTGCATTCGCAAAAGTCACGCCAACATACTTTGGCGCCTGAGCATGGGCGTTATACGTAATCGGAGAGAACCGTGACCACAATTTTTCCTCAGTTGGAGAGTGCAGAAGGTCCATTTACTGCAATGCCGTTGAGCCAGACAAATGGTATTCCGGCATTTGCCAGGGTCATGGAAAACTTTGAATGGCCAAAGCATGTGCATAACTCTACTGATGAGACGTTCATTGTACTAAGTGGTGTTGTTTATCTCGATTTAGAGTCAAGCTCTGTGAGGCTGGGCCCAGGAGAATCATACACCGTACAAGCCGGCGTGCTTCACAGTTCGCGAGTTCCTGGTCGAGCGGAGCTAATAGTGGTTGGAGGCAAAGATTGAAGGTGCCCAATTTTCGACCACACATAACCAGTACACGCAGCACGCGCCTCCGGCGCTGGATGCGCGCTGCGTGCGCGCCGCTGATGAAAAGGCGTTATGTGGCTGATCGCACTTCTCCACCAATCAACTAGGCGGGTATATCATCATGCGAGTACTGGTAGTGCTAATTTTGACAATGCTAGTGTCATCGTGTGCGAAATTGCCAGGAAGCGAAGAGGAGCTTAATACACTAGTCGAGGATTCGATTCATATCGGGATGAACGTCGATGAGGCAAAGGCTGTGCTGAGTAGTTTAGGTTTTAGGAACTTGGAGGTATACGACCCCAAGCTGTTGTACCCTAATGCTCCGTTGATCGACGGAAGAGATTACAGAGTAATATTGAGTGGCAGAAGGGACTATATCCCTTGTGGATTCACTCGCCATGCTTTGGTTCGTCTCGAAGATGGAAATGTCGCAAAACGAGAGGGATTCATCGGGCGAACGTGTTTATGATAGTACTTTCGCCTTTTACAGATGAACTTGAAGCCCAGGAAGTTGCCCTTTCCGCCACCATAGATACTATGGTGGCGAATACAATTAGTCATGCCACATAACCAAATCTTGCAGTCGGACCAATTCATTCCGTCACGCCTTTTGCTAACTCAAAAGCCGCGCCGGAATGATTTGTCCGCTGAAGAACGGCGTTATATCTAAAGGAGTGAGCCTTGAAGCTCGTAATAGGGAATAAAAACTATTCGTCATGGTCGCTGAGGTCATGGCTGCTGTTGTCGCATCACGAATTGCCTTTTGAAGAAGTGCGGATTCCCCTTGACCAAGACGATACCTACACCACTCTTGCGAAATATACCGAAGCGGGGAAAGTGCCGGTCCTTCAGGACGGTAATTTAACTGTCTGGGATTCTCTGGCTATTTGCGAGTACATTTCAGAACAGTACCTGGAGGGGCGCGGGTGGCCAAGCTCGGTGCGGGCACGAGCAGAAGCGAGATCGTGCAGTGCTGAAATGCACTCCAGCTTTCCGGCGATTCGCGGTCAATTGCCGATGAACTGCCGTGCCAGCCAACGCCACGTTTCTCTTAGCCCAGACCTTGCAGCTGAGGTGGTCCGGATGGACCGAATTTGGTCGAAGTATCGGGAAGCCTATTCACGGTTTGGGCCTTGGCTTTTCGGCGAGTTTTCCATTGCCGATTGTATGTTTGCTCCAGTGGCGTCCCGGTTTGAAACTTACGGCATCGGTCTTTCAGAAATGGCCTCTCAATACATGCGGTGTCTGCTTAGCCATGAGAAGGTACAGGAGTGGGTCGAGCAAGCTCGTGCGGAGCCCGAAACGATCGAAATGGCCGAGGTTGGGATATAACCAGTTGCTCCACGTGGAAAAATTACTCGCTTCGCTCCTAAATTTCCGGTGAGCAAGGCGTTATGTGCCGCACAGCGCCCGCGTTGACACCTGATACCACATAGGTTACATTGCCCCGTATGATACGGAGCTTCAAACACAAGGGCTTGGCTAAATTCTTCAAATCCGGCAGCACTGTCGGTATTCAAGCTGCCCATGCGAATCGACTCCGACTGATTCTCGGTCGTCTTCACGCAGCGACTTCGCCAAAGGACATGAGTCTGCCCGGGCTTCGCCTACATGAGCTTACCGGTAATCGCTCTGGCACCTGGTCAGTGACTGTAAGTGGAAACTGGCGAGTCACATTTATTATTAACGGTGAAGATGCCGAGGTTGTCAATTATGAAGACTACCATTGAGGTATTACCATGCTGATGCATAATCCCCCGCATCCTGGGGAGATCATTAAAGAGCTGTGCCTTGAGCCGTTAGGTATTTCTGTCACTGACGCAGCAGTGGCTCTTGGCATAAGCCGTAAAACGTTGAGTGCAATACTTAATGGTCGTGCGGGAATTAGCCCCGAAATGGCTGTTCGGCTTTCCATTGCATTCGATACATCTGCAGAGAGTTGGCTTAATCAACAGTCACAATATCAACTCTGGCATGCGGAGCAACATAGGGGCGAGCTACAGGTTAAAAAGCTGGTGGCAGCTTGAGAAAAGCATACAACCAACAGTTGCAACGGACGCAGCAAGGCTGCGCCGTTGAACTGGGCGTTATATGCCCGAGAGCACAAAATCGATGGCAGCGATAATGTCTGAGCGATATGAAGAAAGATCATACACTTGAGAGCCGAGTTGAAGTCGGTCTACGCCGGCAATATCTTGTGTCATTGCGGTGAGGCTTTCGTCATCTAGGTCGAAGACAGGGTTAAGCCTCGACAGGCGGATCGATGCAACAGTTTTAGAGGGACAGAGTGGAATGACGACAGTAGTTCTGAGTTCGCTCAGTAAATCACTTTGTATATCAAGCAGGTAGGGATACTGGGTACGTGTAATAGGGTTGGGGTTTTTATATACGCAAAACTGCCCCATCAGAATTTCCTCACACTGTCGCTGAAAGTGCCATTGGTTTCGACAAATCGATTGTATTCTTGAATGGCGGTGGCATTCTCACGCAGCCATTGAGCGCGTTGTTCAGTGCGTAATTGCTCCGCCAAGGCGCGCTCCAGCGTAGCCGACAGATTGATATTGAGGCCCTTGGCTATTTTAAGTAAGTCGCTGTTTATGCTGACATTAGTTGGTTTTTTGGGGGCTTCGGAGTTGAATGCGTGACTCATGTTGGTTTCTCCGCATAGATGATGCGTATATATTATGCGCATCATCTATGCAGAGCAAGGCATATAACCATCAATTACACGCGACCAGCTGCGCTGGCGCGTGAATACGGGCGTTAGCCAGAAAGATTTGGGGGAGAACATGAATATTTACGTGATAGTTACGAGAGGCATGGGCGGATCACACGATGAGGCCGTGTTCTCCTCAAGGTCATTAGCACAACAGTATCTTTCGCAGAGAGATTCTCAAGGTGACCCAAACATTGTGGACATTGAGGTTCGCGGTAACATCGAAGAGCCGAATAAGGTCTTCACCGCCAGTTGGTATGAACGTGCCTCAGATATTCATCACTTCGACGGAGTATATGGCTCTTTTGAGGGCGCAAAGAAAGCGGCGGGAGAAAAGGGTTTAGTTCTGGGTCGCGTTCTTGATGAGCGAATTGGCTAACACAGCAAGGCCCGGCGACGGCTTTTCCGTTGCGGCTGTGCCTCCACTAAAAAGCCGCGCGTGCTTAGCGGCGTTATATGTTTATCGGTTAACGGAATACTAAATGTTAAATTCTAAAGCAAGCTGTCTTTGCGGTAGCGTAAAAATCACCGCAAAGCAGATTAATCCTAGATTTACAGTTTGCCATTGCGACTCATGCAGAACTTGGGGTGGGGCGCCATTTTTTGCAGTACAGTGCGGGACGGCTGTAGATATTGAAGGTAGCGAAAAAATAAAGTTGTATGAATCATCAACCTGGGCTTCCCGTGGATTTTGTTCAGACTGTGGTACTCATCTATTTTATAAGCTTAAGAAAAGTGGTGAATATAATATTCCAGTGGGAATGTTTCAGAACTTAGAAGGCTTGGAAATGGAAATGCAATATTTCAGTGATCAGCGGCCTGAATATTACTGTTTTTCAAACGAAACAAAAGAAATGACAAAAGCCGAGATAATGGAATATTTTTCAAAACACATATAGCCAGGCAAGCCAGCGGACGCAAAAAGCTGCGCCGCAGCTCGCAACGTTATGAGCTAAGAAGATGCGTCTAGCACTGCTAACAATTGCACTATTGAGTGTAGGTTGTTCAACACATCAGAACTTGTGCAGTATCGAGAATGTCCCAGAATCCGGTTGGGCTCTAGTCGGCCGCAGTATTGACTCAGGATTGTTAGATTTGCGTGGAGCGAACGACCGTGTCGATGTTGCTCTGGACTATTTTAGGGCAGCACCAAGATTGGACCTGTTTATAAATCCTGCAGGTCAATTGCTACTGTGTCGCCCGGCACCGGATATTGTTCGTTGTGGAGAAAGTGCTATAGGTGTCCGACAAACTTCTTCTGGTACTTACGTGCTCGACGATAGTACAGTCGGTTGGATTATAACTTGCTAAAGAGGTCGCTCATAACAAGCGCCTTCAAAGTGACGCGCAGTCGCGCACTTGATGCGAGCGTTAGAGCTAAAAAGGGGCAAGTTGTGGATCCAGGTTACGAAATGCTCTTTGAAACCACTATTAGATCCTTCATAGGGGATAAGGCATTCCATATTGCAGGGCAGGTCTATTCCGAAAAATCGCGGAAAGATTGGTATCGAAAAGCAATCAAAAAGGTGATCCATAAAGTTTCGGAAATCGAAACGAGCACAAAGCATAAGGAGCAATTGTGCTATTGGAGCGAAAGAGCGCTTGATTCTTTGAGTGAGCGTCCTTTTAAAGAAACAGTGTTTACGTTGTGTTTGTTGAGGCTAGTAGCTTCTTTAGTTGGCTATTTCGGGGTAAGGCCGTACAACATCGCTACGCCCGCATATTTTCAAACCCCTCCTCAGCACTACACCGAAATCATCGCCAACGGCGGTGATGTCATGCAGGATTACTACGATAAGAAGAGCTCGGTAGAAACGAAAAGAAGGCTAATCCTTCAGCTCAAGCAAGAAGGAATGGCAGATTTTGAAATTTCGCTGGTCTTCAATGTATCAGAGTATGAGGTTAGAAAACTGCGTAAAGAGCTCTAACAAGGTGGTCAACGGGACGCCAACTACGCTGCGCTCCGCTGTCGCCCATTACCACTGGCGTTATGTTTTTCTGGAGAAATAGGTGCAATCTGAAAAGGATATTTCATTAAGGGCAATGGAGCCGGCGGACCTAGAGGCGGCGGCCGATGTTCATCGCCTGGCATTCACTAGGCAGCAACATTCGTTGAAGTGGCTGGAAAGCAACCTCAATGCAGCCCCCAAAACGTTTTGCTACGTTGCCTACGCTGAGGCGTCCTGCATTGGATACATCATCTGGTCTCAGAAAGCGGGGTTTAGGCCGAGCGTGGTCCTCGAGCTTGAGCAGATTGCCGTATCTCCAGACTTTCAAGGAAATGGTATCGGTAAAATGCTTATCATAGATACACTATCCGAAGTCATACTAAAATTGAATGAACAGGGTGCCGTATTGAAGCATATCCTGGTGACGACGCGAGCTGACAACTATGCGCAGCGTCTGTATAGTGATGTCTTGGGCGCTGAAGTGGAGGCAACCCTAAGTAACCTCTATTCAGCAGACGAAGTAATTATGGTTGCGCGAAATGTCAAAACATAACCAGGCCAATCACAGCAACAGCTTTTCCGTTGCGGCTTCGCCTCCACTACAAAGCCGCGCGTGTTGGCGGCGTTAGATTTTATCAATTAAGGAATATAAATTGACTCAAACTGACGGAAGTTACCACTTTTGGGACACAATAATAAAAGCTGCTACTGCTATAGCGGTTTCATCAAGCGTCGTTATTGCTAGCTGTCAATATAAAGAAAAAGTCGAAAACGAATATATGGCGCCAATTTGGAAGAAGCAGGTTGAAGTGTACAGCAAAGCTGCAACTCTTGCTTCTGATGCGGCTACAGTGGATGATACCGATAAACAGATAGAGCTATTAGAAAAGCTTCGAAAGGTCTATCTCAGCGAGTTACAAATAGTCGGTGACTCTAGCGTAACAGTGCCTGCTGCGAAGTTCATCAATGAACTGGATGAGTGTATAGAGTCGGGAGATTGCAGGGAGAGAAATCTAATGCCATTAGCATCATCAATTGCAAGGTGTGCTCGAAAATCTTTAGGGAAAAGCTGGGACCGTGGTTTTGATGAATTGTCTGAAGATAATCCTATGCAAGCTAAGCCCAATGAGATGTGCAAATAGATCTAACAATCAAATGCAGCCGACGCGAAAAACGCGCGGCTGATTTTGGCGTTATGTTCTTGGATGAAAATCATGAGCAATACTGATACTCCAGATCCGTTCAAAGATGAAGTGGAAAACATCGTTTCTAAAGCGATATTTTCACTTGCAGAAGGATTAACTGGAGTAGCTGCATCTGACCGAGGTGAGTTACTGGTCTCATTAGGGCACGCATTCCAACGAATGAGAGGAGGAGAATTCCTTTCATCATTCCAAGTAGAGTGGAATAGCTTTAGGAAAAAAGGAAAAATTAAGGACGACTACCAATTTACGGAGCAAGGCAAGGTTTGTTTACAGGAATTGCTAAATTTCTTGGACAATGACTCACCTAGCGAAGAGAGATTCAAACTACTTCAAAGCATATTTATTGTAGCTGCTAGCGAAGGGATTTCCAGCAGAGATAGTTTTCTACCTGCTCAGCTTATGAAAATATCCAGATCACTCTCCGATGGAGAAATTGTTCTACTTTCCTCTATATGGGGAGCGTTTAAAGCCGGGAAGCATAACGGTAAAAGCACACATTTCAGTGCAAACGAATGGATAAATGAAATTACGAATCTTTCGCCAATCGAACATCGTGAATTAGTAGAAATCTACGAGCAAGGTTTAATGGAGAAGAAACTTATAACACCTAGAGCTCACGGCGATAACAGCGGGGTCTATGTCAAACCCTATTACCGCCTTTCTTCGCTAGGCTACAAATTATGTGAGTTCATTGAGCAATATGACGTGCAAGGTGGAAAATAACAATCAGTTAAATCGCCCGCCGAACCGGGCTTTAGGACAAGTGGCTGAGCCACTTGCCTATTAACAAGAGCGTTAAGTTCACTAGGAGTAATATGCTAAATCTTCAGTTTGAACGACATTCATTCATGGTGGATTCTTACCCGAACCACTGTCCCGTCTGCAAAAGTCGAATATCTGCGATTTAAACTCCTATTTACACCGAACCACGAGAAAACTCTTTAGAAGTAGCTTAGGGCTGCCCCAGTGAAGATTGCGGCAGTTTATTTGTCGCAAGATTCGAGAGATTGAAGCCGTCACCAACAACAGTAAATGGTTACCACGCACTGGTAGAGTGTGTTCCTTATAGTGCAGATAAGCCGGATATTGTTGAGGAGGTGGCTAACCTTTCGCCACTTTTTGTAGAGATATATACGCAGTCCTATCAAGCTGAAGCATTGAATATGAAGCAAATATCAGGAATAGGTTACAGGAAGTCACTGGAGTTCTTGATAAAAGACTTTTGCATATCAAACCATCCTGAGAAATCCGAAGAAATCAAGGGAAAGCCCTTGGCGAAGTGTATCGGTGAATACATTGACGACAACAGGATTAAAGAATGTGCACGTCGTGCATCTTGGCTAGGTAATGACGAAGCTCATTACGTTAGAAAGTGGTCTGACAAAGATGTAGAAGATTTAAAGATCCTAATTCGCTTATGTACTCTTTGGATACAAAGTCATATTTTAACAGAGGCATATACCGCCTCAATGGGACGAACTTAACCAGTCAAAGCACGCGGACTTGGTAAAGCTGTCACCTTTTTTCGCTTGCGCAAAAACGCCGCCAACTTCACGAATCCGGTGTTTGAGGCGTTATGAGGCATTGGAGAGTTCAGTGGTACTTGAGGTAGCGATACTAGACGTGAAGCCCGGTCAGACTACAGAATTTGAGTCTGCCTTTGAGGAGGCCCAAACGATCATCGTCAGCATGAACGGTTATCTGTCCCATCAGCTACAAAGATGTATGGAAAACACCAACTGTTATATCCTCTTGGTTAATTGGGAAACGTTAGAGGACCATACGATTGGTTTTCGTGGTTCTGAGCAGTATCAAAAGTGGCGCGCGTTGCTACACCATTTTTATGATCCCTTCCCGACGGTCGAGCACTATAAATCGGTTATTGACAGTAAAAACTAGAGGCACGAGATGGCAACAGAAAAAATAAACTACATCGAACTGCCAGCCACGGATATAGAGGGCACAAAGCAGTTTTTCGCGAAAGCATTCGGTTGGGAGTTCATCGAATACGGGCCGGAATATGTAGCCATCTCTGGCGCAGGGCTGGACGGTGGTTTCTATAAATCAACATTGCGTGCCACTACTGAGACCGGCAGTGCATTGGTAGTTCTATTCAGCGTCAATCTGGACTCGTCGCTTGCAAACGTTGAGCGCGCCGGCGGAAAGATTATAAAGCCTATATTTTCCTTTCCGGGTGGGCGCCGCTTCCATTTTACAGATCCAAGCGGCAATGAGTATGCAGTTTGGTCAGAGTGACCGATATGGAGCAAATGCCTCATAACAATCGCAATCAGTTCGGCGCTGCGCGCCCGGACGCTCACTTCGTTCGCGCCGCTGTTGCGGGGCATTAGTTGCCCTGCGCCGCAGCGTCGAGTTTGTCCAACAGTTCCAGGCCGCGTTTCACATCACCGGATGCGGCAAAGGTGCGGAATCGAGTTTCGCTGTCAAACTCGGCCAAGGTCTGAGTTGAGATTTCTTCAATCAGTTTGTTCACGCTCATTTTTTTGCGACGAGCCAACGCTTTTAAACGGTTATGTTTGTCGTCGGGTAGCCGAATAGTCAAAGTAGCCATGCTGTTATCCTCTAAGCAATTGTTCGGGTGTCTTTACCTGCAGTCCGGGAAATATCAGCTCAGAAGATTGGATATCCCTGACGTTATTGGTAACAACACAGTAGGCATTGCCGGCAACGGCAAGCTCAATTAAAAAATTGTCGCCCTCATCAGGCAAGTTTGGGCGCCATAGATAGTAAATGGGCACCCATTCGCAAACGCTGTAATATGCATTGAGCAGTTCTCGAAGCTCGTCGGGCGTCAACGGGCATAGCTCAAGAATATGAGACCGGTTTGTTACATCTTCATACTCCATGAACAAGGTGTTACTAATCAAAGGCTTGTAATGCCCTTGTAAGCACCTCCGGATCAGCTCCCTGGCTGGTCCTGCAGGGCCAAGCAGGGCATTGATCAGCACGCTTGTGTCTATGACTACAATATTGCTCATGTATTTATGGTTGCATATATGCTATCACTTCGCAATACTGGAAAAGCAACTAACCAAGCGCTTCAGAGCGACCCAAGCACATCGTCATGCCATTTGCATTCGCAAAAGTCACGCCAACATGCTTTGGCGCCTGAGCATGGGCGTTAGGGCTTGCGCAGGAAATTGGTATGGCTGATAAGAAAGTTGAAACATGCTATGCGTGTGATCAAGTAGCAACGAGTCGTGAACATGTTCCTCCGAAATGTCTGTTTCCAACGGAGCTTGGTGTTAATCTAAGGAAAGATCTAATAGCAGTTCCTTCGTGTGATGCTCACAACAGAAAAAAATCCGATGATGATGAGTTTTTGCTTGCAAGCTTAGCTGGTATTGTTGGTTGCAATGAGATAGGTCTGTCCCATAAATTTACTAAGGTGAATAGAGCAATTCGACGCTCAGGTGGCCGTTTAATGGAAAAAGTTCTCAAAGGGCAAAATATACAAGTACATCAGCTGGGTGATGGAAGTGAAGTGGATGTGGCGTGGGGGAAGCCTGATTTGAAAAGGCTACACGACTGTTTTTCATTAATTGTTAGAGGGCTTTATAAACACAAATATGGAAAAGCATTCGAAGGTAACATTATTTGTGAAGTTCTTTATGTCCCGACTACGAAACGTGGCCGGAAAGGTTACCGAGAGTTTGCTGTAGCAGAAATGGCTAGGGAGTTATCTCCGTGTAAGGTCGAAGGTGAAAATTCGGAAGTGTTTCAGTGGGTATTGGGTCCCGAAGATCCTCATGGTTCAAGTTGCGCTAGGTTAGCGTTCTATGGGAACTTAGTCGTATACTTGGCGTTTATCTCAAGCAAAGTAAAAATGAAAGATTTTGAAAGCCTATTCGATATTGCTCAAACCACTGAAAAACCTATTTACATTCAAAAAGACGGTAAGCGGTATCGTATAAACTAAAGCCCTAGCAAGCGCTTCCAGACGACAGACGCCAAAACCTACGCGTTTTTTACTCGCTACGCTCAAACATTCACACAAAAGCACTCCAGTTTCGGCGCTACTGAAGCGGGCGTTATGTGCTCCTACGCTACCCGTGGCAGCGCTAAATTTATGATAAAATCAGGCATCAATGTGCTTTCAATGAGTGTTAATCTATGGAAATACAATCGCTTACAGTTTGTGAGCGCATCATTCCTGCCGAAACTTTGTGGGACAGCGTGGTTGCTGAGGGCGTCGAGATCGACGTGACTACACCCCAGAGAGAGGAATTAGATCGCCGGCTTGCGGATTTTGAGATCGATCAGGATGCCGGGTCTCCATGGTCCGTGGTCAAAGCCAGAATTCTGTCAAAGTAAATGACTTACACGCTCACGGTTCGGCGAGAGGCTGAATTTGACATTGATGAGCAATACACAGCCTACGAAGATAAACGGGTTGGTTTAGGGCATGACTTCGTTTTGTGCATCGAAGAGGCCTTGGACAAGCTGCTAAGAAACCCTCTCATTTACCGCAAATTTCATCAAAATTTGAGACGGGTTTCCTTGCGCCGTTTTCCATACCGAGTAATGTATTTCGTTACCGGACAAAAATCACTGTCACGGCGATTTTTCATGTACGCAAAGATCCGAGCTCTTTGAGCAGCCGCAGATAACCAAGTCATCAACTTCGCGCCTCCGGCGCCGGACACGGCCTACGGCCGAGCCGGTTATGAACGGCGGTTATATGCAGTAATAAATAAGGATATTTCTTAATGAAAAGGTTTGCAGGCTTCTTTTTTCTTTCACTTGTTGTCATAGCTCTTTGGGGCGTATCCATAATAATAATTACAGAGATTTATGGTATTCCATCAAATGCATCGGAAGCGGGAGATATGTTTGGTGGCATTAACGCACTTTTTTCTGGTCTTGCTTTAGCCGGTGTTATTTTTACAGTCTGGCTACAATCTCTTGATGTGAAAACTAATCAAGACAATCTCAATAAATCAATGGAGTCGAACAGACGCTCACTAGAGATAATGGCTTTAAGTGCTCTTATTCAAGAAGCTGATTGTGCATTAGCTCGTTATGAAAGGTGGGAAAAGTCAGACAAGGCTGGTGATTATACCAATGCAAAAGCCAAAGTTCGCACAGCTTTAGGCGGACATAGAAAAAAACTAGAGAGTTTGCTAGATGAAGTGCAAAGCATATAACAAGGAAATCAAGTTCGCTCACTGCCGTTCGCTGGGACGTCGCTATCGCTACGCCCCTTATTCAGATCGTTATGTTCTCCCCATCAGCCCTTGACTTTGTTATCATGTATGATAACTTTTTCTCATGTCATGGAACGTCACATTTTTCTGCGAAAAGGTAAGACAGGAAACGCTAGGATTCCCGGATGGGATATTGGCTGACTTTCTTCATATAGCAGAAATCATTGAGAAATTCGGCCCGGCCATTGGAAAGCCCTATGGGCTCAGGGCTGTTTGAGATACGGGCTCGAGGCAAAGAAGGCATAGGCCGGTCACTTTTCTGCACGGTCAAAGGCCAGGAGATAATCATCCTGAACTCTTTCGTCAAAAAGACTCAAAAGACACCGAAGAAGGAGATAGATAAGGCTCGTAAACGAAAGAAGGAGTTAAAAAATGACTAGACCAACATTAAAATCCTTCAAGGAAGAAGCGTTAAAGCGTGAGGGCGTCAAGAAAAGCTACGACGAACTCTCTGCGGCGTACGAAGTGCGTAAGCAGCTCATCGCACTCCGGCAGCAAGCCGGCCTTACTCAAGAGCAAATTGCGGAAATCTTGCAGACTAAGAAAAGCAATATCTCCAGGTTGGAAAGTGTGAGCTCAAATATCTCTCCCAAACTCTCAACACTTACCGATTATGCAGCCGCAATGGGGTACAAACTGAAAATCGAGTTTGTTCCAGATAATGAAGCGCGAACATAACAATCTGTTGCTGAGCGACCAAGGCAAATTGTCACGGCGCTTGCTTGCGCAACCACTGCGCCAATCCACCTGGCACCAGAACAAGGGCGTTATGTGTCTTGACCGTCACGATCGATAGGGGTATCGTAATACCAAAGTCTTATCGATAGGTGCCGTCATGACAGAAGTAACTGTTTCCCCAAAGTATCAGATTGTAATTCCTAAAGAAATTCGTGAGTCCATGGGTATTGTATCCGGGCAGAAAGTCCAGATCATGTCTTATCAAGGCCGGATCGAGGTAATCCCTCTGAAACCCATGAAGGAAATGAAAGGCTTTCTTGAGGGCATTGAGACCTCTGTTGTTAGAGAAGATGACCGGATATGAATGTCGTTGATTCATCGGCTTGGCTGTCATACTTCGCTGGTGACGGCAACGCGGCCGTGTTCTCCGAGCCAATCGAACAACTCGCTGAGTTGCTTGTACCGAGTATCACGATCACAGAAGTTTTCAAGAATGTGCTGCGTCAACGTGGCGAAGAAGCTGCGTTGATCGTTACTGCGCATATGAAGCAAGGCAAAGTGATTCCTCTGGACTCGGAGCTTGCAATGGATGCTGCTAAATTTGGTGTTTTTCATAAGCTTCCCCTGGCAGACAGCATTATCTTCGCTACAGCTCAAAAGTACGCAGCCGTGCTCTGGACTCAGGACAATGATTTTGAGGGGTTGGAGAATGTCAGGTACATGTCGAAGAAAAGCACATAACAATCTAATGCAGTTCGCGCCTTCGGTGCCGGGCGCCTACGAATGCAGCTAGCTGCTTTGGATAGCGCAATGGAAGTCTCGGATCTCG